>NZ_JAXGFU010000003.1:0-478116 GCF_041008815.1 Pseudophaeobacter sp. A-200-2
TATCTCTTCAGTTATCTATCAATGTCAAAGAGCAACACCCAGCGGCCAAAACAAACAGATGCGCCAATCTCTCAGCGCGCCCGCCTGCCTCACCCTCAAAGATGGCTCAGTCTCTCCTGAGCGTCTCAACCGTCTTTCCGATCCGTCAGCAGCGTCTCCGCCGCGCCCCGTAGCGCCTCAGCGCCGCCGGTGAAGGGGGTTCTAGTCCTAACTCCAAATACCCGCAACCCCAAAATCAACAAAAACCGAAAAAACGGGAAATTTCTCGCAATACTCAACAAAATCAAATTCTTAGCCCAAACTTAAATCTGGCCCCGATGTGCGATTAAGCGGTACATTCTCCTATTTGCTGGTCCTCCCCCCCACACTCGGCGAGGGACGCTTAGTCCTCCACAGGGTTATCCACAGAGCACCGTTGAATCACACCTGAATCGGGTTGGAAACGGATGGGAATCGCCCGGACGAGAGCCGGTCAGAGGGCCAAACCGACTCGACGACCATCGAAAATTGCCTGCGCTGCCATCCGGGGCGCATCGGCATCACCGACGAGTTGCGGCGTAACACCCAGCCCGATCAACTCGTCCCGCAGAGACATATCCGCATGGTTCGGGACCGCCATTACCAAATCGTCGGCCGGAATGGCCCTTTGCGAGCCGGTCAGCAGGCAGGTCACCGTCGCGCCCTGCCCGTCCCAGCCTGCGATGGCGGCCTCGGTCACGAAGGTGACACCCAACTCCGCCAGTGCGCGGCGGAGGTGGAGATCCGTGGCCGAACGCTGCAGCTCCTTGCCCACCATCGGGTCCGGCGTCACCAGCGTCACCCGGTGCCCGTCTTCGGCCAGCCGCCAGGCGGTGCCGCAGCCGCGCCAGTTGCCGCCTTCATCCAGGACGATCACCTCCTGGCCCAGACGGGCACGGCGGGCCATCACATCCTCGGCGGACCAGACGTGGCCGTGTTCGATCCCCGGCAGGTGGGCCAGATGCGGTAGGGCCTTTTGGAACCCGGTCTCCGTCGGCTGGCTGCCGGTAGCCAGGACCACCCTATCGGCGCCCTCGCCCTTTATGTCCTCCGCATCCATATAGGTGTTGAGCCGGACATCAACGCCCAGACGAGTGAGCTGGCGATCGTACCAGCTGATCAGATCGGTAATCTGCCCCCGGCGTGGCTGCAGACCAGCCAGATGGAATTGCCCCCCTAGATGCGCAGCCGCCTCGGCCAGGGTCACGTGGTGGCCACGCTCGGCCGCAACCCGGGCAGCCTCCAGCCCGGCGGGGCCACCGCCGACCACCAGCACCTTTTTCGGATCGGTCGTCGGGTTGAAGCGATCACCGCCCCAGTCATGCTCTCGCCCGGCGGATGGATTGACCAGGCAGGAAATCCAGTAATCCCGGCTGCGCCTCCCCCAACACTGCTGGTTACAGGACAGGCAGCCCCGGATATCCTCTGCCCTGCCCGTCTCTGCCTTGGCGACAAGATGCGGATCGGCGATCTGGCCGCGCACCAGGGACACCAGATCTGCCTCTCCCGCGCCCAAAAGGGTATTGGCGTTCTCCGGCGTGCGGATATGACTTTCGGATGTCACAAGGGCCTGCTGCACAGCACCCTTCAGCGTTCCGGCTAGATCCGAGGTCAGCTTCTCCCCGTGCTGAAAGCTGGGCAGCAACCGGGCGAAATCGAAATAGGAACCGGAGCCGACGGTCACATAGTCCATGGCACCTTCGCTGTCGTGCAGGGCGACGATCTCGGCCATGCTTTCACGGCTGAGAGCAATATCGACCCCCGGTTCGTCATTGACCGACAGGCCGATGATAAAGTCCTCGCCGCAGGCGCGGCGGATGCGGTGCAGGATCGTGCGCGAGAGGCGCGTTCGGTTTTCCAGACTGCCACCCCAGCGATCATCGCGCTGGTTGGAAAAGGGCGTCCAGAACTGATCGAGCAGACAATGATAGGCAGCCCAGACCTCGACCCCGTCGAACCCTGCCTTTTGGCAGCGGATCGCGGCCTGAACGAACCCTTCGATGGTTTCCTCGATTTCGGCCTCGCTCATCATGTGGCTGGCGTCGCTGTCGTGGTAACTTGGCCCACCCGAGGGCGACCAGGCGGCGTGCCAGGAATTGTCCTGATCTCCGTGCGCCCCGACGTGATAAAGCTGCTGGATCATCACCGCGCCTTCGGCCTTGCTGGCCTCGGTCAGGCGACGGAAGTGGGGGATCACTTCATCGCTGGAATGGAGGAAATTCCCGCGCGTCAGCACCGCAGAGGCATGCACCGGCATCGGCTCGACCACGATCATCGCCGCGCCGCCCAGCGCCCGTTCGCGGTAATAGGCCGTATGCGCCTCCCCCGGCAGGCCGCCATGGGCCATGTTGGTGGTATGGGCGCCAAAGACGATACGGTTGCGCAGGGTCCTGTGGCGCAGGGTCACCGGGCGAAAGATGTGCGGAAAGGTGCTCAATGCTCAGCCCTCCAGGTCGTTCAGTCCTGACATCAGATCGCCGGTGATCCCGGCGGCCTCCATATGCTGGCGCAGGCGCTGGTTATAGCCGCCGGGAGTGTTCAGCGCTTCGATCAGATCGGCGCAGCCTGTCTCGGCAAGGCTGGTGGCCACCAGCATCCGCAGGAAGGCCTCTCCCTGCGCCGGATCTGCAACGCGCTCCCCCAGCCAATCCGCTGCATCGCCAACCATGCGGGCCACCGGCGACAGCACCGCCTGGGCACAAAGGTAGGCGTCCAGTTCCGCGCTGTCCTTCAAGGCAAAGACCCTGTTGCGGGTGCCAAAGATTTCATTGACCAGATCGGTATCGCCCAGCGCCATGATGCCGGATCCCCCCTGCGCGATGCCGGGAAAGGGCATCATCACCGCCGAGGCCCGCGCGGGGGCGATCATCCCCCTCACCTGCCCAAGATCCGCGCCCGCCATGAAGGAGATCACCCGCTGATCCGCGCGAAAGGTGAGCGGCGCGAGGATATCCGGTGCGGCCCCGGCCATGAGCCCCAGAAAGATGACATCGCTTTGGTCCAGAACCTGCTGGTTCGGCGCGATGGTCACGTTTTCAAACGCATCGGCCAGCGCGGCAGAGACAGCCGTGCTGCGCTCGGAGACCGTGATCTGGTGACCGTCGCCCGCAATGCCGCGCACCACCGCGCCCGCGATGGTGCCGGTGCCGATGACACCGATCCGCATATCAGATGTCCTTCATCAGGCGCAGCGCGTCATAGATCGCCGCATGGGTGTTGCGGGCAGACACCGCATCGCCGATCCGGAACAGCTGGAAGGTGCCATCTACATTGCGCGCCACCTGTTGCGGCTTCCCTGCGATCAGCGCCTCGTGATCCAGCTCACCGCCATTGCGGCTGAGCGGTTTCAGATCGAAGTAGAGATCATCCAGCGGCAGGGTGCCATAGTTCACCACCACCTGATCGTAGTCGGCGGTATAACTGTGGTCGCTGTAATCGGTGCCGATGGTGGCGGTCAGGACATTGCCGTTCTTCGCCACATCGAGCAGACGACGCGTCACGGTAAAGCGCACATCCTTGTCCTGAAGGCTACGCATGTAAGGCACCAGGTTCATCGCCATGATATCCGGTGCGAACACACGATCCGGGGTCATCACCTCGACCGTGCTGCCTGCGGCAACCGCAGCCTCGGCCGCCATCAGGCCGGGGTGATCGCCGCTTTCGTCATAGATCAGCACGTTCTGCGCAGGCTTCACATCGCCTGAAATCAGATCCCAGGCCGAAATCACGTTGGCAGCTTCCTCCTTGACCTCGAACAGGTGGCCGTTGAGCAGACCGCCAGTGGCGACGATCACCACATCGGGGTTGTGGGCGGTGACATCCGCTGCCTCGGCCCAGGTATTGAAGTGGAAGGTGACATCACGCGCCGCACATTGGGCCATGCGCCAATCGATAATACCGATCATCTCGCGCCGACGCGGGCTTTGCGCCGTCAGCAGGACCTGCCCACCGGGATCGGCGGCAGCCTCGAACACAGTTACGTCATGACCACGCTCGGCGGCAACACGCGCTGCCTCTAATCCGGCAGGGCCTGCGCCGACGATGACGACCTTCTTCTTTAGCGTCGCCGCAGGGATTTCATGCGGCATGGTCAGCTCGCGCCCGGTGGCAGCGTTGTGGATACAAAGGGCATCGCCCGCCTGATAGATCCGGTCGAGGCAGTAGGTGGCACCGACGCAGGGCCGGATGTCCTCCTCGCGCCCTTCCATGATCTTTTTCACCACATGGGGGTCGGCCATATGGGCGCGGGTCATCCCCACCATATCCAAGAGCCCCGAGGCCACCGCATGGCGCGCCGTCGCCACATCGGGAATGCGCGCGGCATGGAAAGTGGGCATGCCGGTGGCCTGTTTCACCGATCCGGCAAAATCAAGATGCGGCGCGGCGGCCATGCCCTGCACCGGGATCACGTCAGTCATCGCCGGATCGGTATGGATGCGCCCCCGGATCACATTGAGGAAATCCACCATGCCGGTGGCAGACAGGCGTTTGGAGATCTCGAGCCCCTCTTCAGGGGTGATGCCACCTGCCTGATCCTCATCCGCCGTGTAGCGCAGGCCGACGATGAAATCGTCCCCGACCCGGTCGCGCACCGCCTGAAGCACATCCAGCGGCAGTTTCATGCGGCTTTCCAGACTCTGCCCGCCATAGGGACCGTCCAGATCATTGGTCAGTGGCGACCAGAACTGATCCAGAAGGTGCCCGTAGACCTGCAATTCGATGCCATCCATGCCGCCTGCCTTCATCCGTTCGGCGGCATCGGCGAAATCGGTGATGATGCGCTCGATATCCCAATCTTCCGCCAATTTCGGAAAGGCCCGGTGCGCCGGTTCGCGGTGGCGGGTGGAGCTGACCGAAGGCAGCCAATCGCCCTTGTTCCAGTTGGTGCGGCGCCCCAGATGGGTCAGCTGGATCATCACCGCCGCGCCGTGTTCGTGCACCCGGTCGGTCAGCGCCTGGATCCACGGCACCACCTCGTCCTTGTAGGCCAGCACGTTGTTGAACACCGGCGGGCTGTCCTTGGAGACCGCCGCCGATCCTGCCGTCATGGTCAGCGCCACACCCGCCTTGGCGCGTTCGGCGTGATAGGCGGCATAGCGTTCCTTTGGCATGCCGTCCTCGGGGTAGGCCGGTTCATGGCTGGTGGTCATGATCCGGTTGCGCAGGGTGAGGTGTTTCAGTTTGTAGGGCTGCAAAAGCGGATCATTGGACATCTTGGCGCTCTCCTTGCGGGCATCTGTTGCGGGGTGGTCGGGTCAATGGTGAAACGGAAACGGGTTCAGGAAAAGGCCTCAGTACAGGACTTAATACCAAGCATCGGGCACCTCGGCTTTCTTCTGGGTGATAAAGGCCTGAAGCGCCTCATCCGTACCTTTGTCCATGGCCGGCGCCTCATAGGCGGCCAGCTGTGCCTTCCAGCGGGCGTTGGCGCGGGAGGCCGCATCGACGCTGCCCTTTTCATCCCAGGTTTCCCAAGGCTGGTGATCGTCCACCGCGCTATCCCAATAGGCGGTCTGGTAATGGCGCAGGGTGTGCTGGGTGGAAAACAGGTGCTGCCCTGGGCCGCCTTCGGCCAGCGCGTCGAACCCGAGCGTGTCTTCGTTGACCTCGAACCCTTTCAGATAGGCATGCAGCGCACCGCAAAGGTCCGTATCGAGAATGAATTTTTCGTAGGACATCGACAAAAGCCCGTCGAGGAAACCTGCCGAATGCAGGATGTAATTGGCCCCGCATTGCACCGCAGACATCATCGACATCATCGCCTGCTGCATCGCCTGCGCATCCGGCAGTTTCGAGGTTGAGAAATTCCCGGCGCAGCGCAGCGGCAGCTTCAGGCGACGCGCCAGCTGCCCCATGGCCAGCGAGGCCAGCGCCGGTTCCGGTGTGCCAAAGGTGGGCGAGCCCGACCGCAGCGACATGGAACTGATGAAGGAACCCAGAATGGTCGGGGCACCGGGACGCACCAGCTGGGTGATGGCGCAGGACACCATGGTTTCGGCCAGGCATTGCGCCAGCGCCCCGGCCATAGTCAGCGGCGCCACTGCCCCGCCCAGCAGGAAGGGCAGATGGATCGACCCCTGCCCCGCCGCCGCATAGGCACGGATCCCCTGCGAGGTGACGCCATCGATCACTAGCGGTGAGGTGGTGTTGAAATTGCCCATGATGACGCAGTTCTGATCGACGAACTCCGCACCAAACAGGATGCGGCACATCTCGATGCTGTCCTCGGCACGCTCGGGCGCGGTGATCGAACCCAGGAAGGCCCGGTCGCTATAGCGCATATGGGCATAGACCATATCCAGATGCCGCTTGTTGACGGCAATATCTGTCGGCTCGCAGATGGTACCGCCGGAATGGTGCAGGAAGGGACTCATCTGCGCCAGTTTCACGAAATTGCGGAAATCGGCGATGGTGCCGTAGCGGCGGCCATTGTCCAGATCCATCACGAAGGGAGAGCCGTAAGAGGGCGCCAGCACCATGGCATCGCCGCCGATCTCAACCGAGTTGGCAGGATTGCGGGCGTGCTGGGTAAATCGCGCGGGCGCGGTTTTCAGAATCTCCCGGATCATGCCGGGGGCAAATTTCAGATTCCAGCTGCTGGCGGTCAGATCGGTCACCGCGGCGCCCGCTGCGCGGAACAGGGCAACGGTTTCGGGATCGTCGCGGAACTCCAGTCCGATTTCGGACATGATACGCTCGGCGGTGGCCTCGATCTGCGCAAGACTCTCCTCGGACAGGATGTCATAGGTGGGGATCCTGCGGCTGATATAGGGCACGCGCAGGTGTTCGTTCTGCCCCGGCTCTGCCGTGCGCCCAGCGCTGCGGCGCGCCCGCCGACCCCGCGATTTGACTGCCACCTCTGCCATCTGTGCGACCTCCTCTTATCGAATTGACATCATCAGTTGACATAAGTGTCAATTCAATAATCACATACGTCAACTTCGATTGCGTCACGAGGATGTCGCTGTTATGCAAAATACCATGAACGCTTCTCAAACCCTTGCAGATCTCTCCCAGCAGACCAGCAGCGCGGATGCCTGGCTGATGGCCGCCTATGAAGAGCTGACCGCCCATGGCGTCGGCGCGGTGAAGATCATGCCGCTGGCGAAAAAACTGGGGGTCTCGCGCACCAGTTTCTACTGGTATTTCAAGGATCGCGAGGCGCTGCTGGAGGCGATGATCCGCCACTGGGAGGACAAGAACACCGGCAATCTGGTCGCCCGCACCGAAGCCTATGCAGAGAACCTGTTCGAGGCGGTGTTCAACCTCTTTGATTGCTGGCTAGACCCGGATCTGTTCGATTCCCGGCTGGATCTGGCGATCCGCAACTGGGCGCGCAGCGACCCGTCGCTACAGGCCCGACTGGATCTGGCCGATGCTCGCCGCAAGAGGGCGATGACCGATATGCTGATCCGGTACGGGTATGATCCCGAGGACGCCGAGATCCGCGCACTCACCATGATCTACACTCAGATCGGCTATATCTCGATGCAGGTGCACGAGGACGCGGCCCAGCGTCTGGCGCGGATGCCGGGCTATATGGAGGTCTTCACCGGCCAGAAGCCCGCGCAAAAGGACATCGACCGCTTCATGGCGCGCCATCGCTGAACAGCGCGCTGTTCCTTAGTCGTTGAAGATCGCCACAGCCCGAATGAATCCGGCAGAGGCACCCTTGATCTTGAACGGAAAGCAGGAAATTTCGAATCCCGTGGGCGGCAGCTGGTCAAGGTTGGTCAGCTTCTCCATATGGCAATAGCCCACCTCCATCGAGGCGCGGTGCCCTTCCCAGATGATCGCCGGGTCGCCCGATTTTGCGTATTCCTGCGCCGTCAGCGGAAAGGGCGCATCCCAGCTCCAGGCATCCGTGCCGGTGACACGCACACCCCGCTCGGTCAGGTACAGCGTCGCCTCCCGCCCGATGCCGCAGCCCCGCACCAGGTAATCGGGATGCCCATAGCGCTCCCCGGCCGAGGTATTGACCACCACGATATCAAGCGGCTGCAATTCGTGGCCGATCCGGTCCAGCTCGGCCTCCACATCCGCGGCTGTAACCACATAGCCATCGTCGAAATGGCGGAAATCCAGTTTTACCCCCGGCGCCATGCACCATTCCAGCGGCACCTCGTCGATGGTGATCGCCCGCTCCCCGCCATTCATGGTGGAATGATGGTGATAGGGCGCATCCAGATGGGTGCCGTTGTGGGTGGCGATCTGCAGCCGTTCGATCGCCCAGCCCTCACCGCCGGGAAGATCCTCCCGTTTCAGCCCCGGGAAAAAGCTCATCACCTGTTCAGCGGTCTGATCGTGAGAAAGGTATTCGATCTGCGGCAGCATGATCTCTGGGTCGGACTGGATACCTGTTTCTAGAGCAACGGAAAGATCGACAAATCGGCGCGGCATGGGAAATCCTTTTTGAAATCTGCCGCGATGCTAGCGCCTCAGGGCAGGCATGAGAACAGGGTTCTGTTGTCTCGAAACCAAGGTTCCAGAATGCCCTTGAGCGCCGTGACCTTGGCCGATCCCTGCAGGTCCCGGTGGCTTAGCAACCAGATCGGCGCGTAGGGCTGTACCGGCAGATGCGGCAGCGGCACCAACTGCTGATAGGCGCGCCCAAGGAAGACGGGCATGCGCAGGGCACCCATTCCGGCCAGCGCCGCGGCAATCATGCTGGGCATATCATCAAGCCGTGCCCGCACCCGTATATCGGGATGGATCTTGCTGGCGGCGGCGGGCGGCGCATCGTGCCCCGCATAAAGCACCCAATCCAGCGGCGCCTGCGGATCACGCGCTGCCGCTTCGGCGATCTCGGGCAGCGCGAGAAACCCGCTCTGCTGTTCGGCAAGCTTGCGCCCCACCAGCGTCTCCTGCGGGTGGCGACTGATCCTGAGCGCCAGATCAGCCTCACGCCGGGCGAGATCCAGAACGCCATTGGCCGCCCTGACGGTCAACTCCAACTGTGGGTGCGCGGCCGTGAACTCTGCCAACAGCGGCGCCAGAAAGGTCTGGATCAGCAAGGGCGGCGCGGTGAGGCTCAAAGGGCCGCTCAGATCCTGCGCCCGGCCCGACAGGCGCCGCATCGCCGCCTGCTCCTCGGCCTCCATTCGGGCGGCGGCCGCAGCGATCTCATGCGCCTCTTCGGTCGGGTGATAGCCCTCGGGGCGGCGTTCGAACAACGGACGACCCAGCGCCTCCTCGGCGCGGCGGATGCGGCGCGCCACGGTGGTATAGGTCAGCCCCAGCTGCGCGCCCGCAGTGGCCAGATTGCCGCCGCGCACCAGCGCAAGAACGGTCTGCATATCATCCCATGTGATCTTCATGCGTGCGTTTTTGCATGTCTGATGTCGAAATTCACGCGTTTTTCTACACCACACTGCCGGGCATTCAGCACGGGTTGAAACACGGGTCGCAAACCCGACCACTCCACAGAAGGAAACGCATCATGGTTTATGCCTATGTCAATCTGCCCATCACCAACCCGGACAGCTTTGCCGCCTATCGCGAAAAAGCAGGCGCCGCGCTTGCAAAACACGGGGTGCGGGTCGTGACCTCCTCCCCGCAGCAGCGGGTGATTGAAGGCTCCCGTGACGAAACCGGGGTCGGCGTGATTCTGGAATTCGACAGCACCGAGGCTGCGCTCGGCTGGATCAACGATGAAGAGTTGAAAGAAGTGCACGGCCTGCGTCAGGCCGCGGGCAACGGGGCCATCACCCTCTTGGGCTGACCCATACAAATAAAACCGGGCGCAATGTGGATGACATTGCGCCCGGGAACAGCTTCATCTGGCTGGATTACTCGGCCGCGATCTGTTCTTCCGCCTTTTCGACCCGAACCGCCGAGAATTTGAACTCGGGGATCATGCCGTAGGGGTCCAGCGCCGAGTTGGTCAGCACATTGGCTGCCGCCTCGACATAGGCGAAGGGCACAAAGACCATATCTTCGGACACGGCCCGGTCGGCGCGCGCCATGATCTTGATCGAACCGCGCCGGGTGGAGAGACGCACCATGCCGCCGGGTTCAACACCCAGTTTGCGCAGCGTCTTCGGATGCAGCGAGCAGTTCGCTTCCGGCTCTACCGCGTCCAGCACCAGCGACCGGCGGGTCATCGCCCCGGTGTGCCAGTGCTCCAGCTGACGGCCGGTGGTCATGATCATCGGATATTCCGCATCCGGCGCCTCATCCGGCGCGATCACGGCAGCGGGTGTGAACAATGCCTTGCCACCGGCACGCGGGAAGCCATCGCCGAACACCACCGACTGGCCCGGATCCTCGGGCGACAGCGACGGGTAGGCCACGGTCTCGTTCTCCAGCCGCTCCCAGGTGATGTTGTTGAGCGACTTCATGTTCAGCTTCATCTCGGCAAAGACCTCGGACACATCGGTATAGGTCCAGGGCAGACCGATCCGCTGCGCCAGATCGACGGTGATCGACCAATCCTCGCGCGCGTCACCCGGAGGGGTGACAGCCGGGCGGACCCGCTGCACCTGCCGGTTGGTGTTCGAAACGGTGCCGTTCTTCTCGTAGAGGGCCGAGGCAGGCAGAATGATATCGGCAAAGTTCGCCGTCTCGGTCAGGAAGATATCCTGCACGATCATCAGCTCCAGCTTGGCAAAGGCCTCCCGCGCGTGATCCGCGTCGGGGTCGGACATCGCCGGGTTCTCACCCTGGATGTACATGCCCTTGATATTGCCCGCATAGACCTGATCGACGATCTCGGTCACCGTCAGACCCTTCTCGTTCGAGAAGTCGCCGCCGCCCCAGACATCGGTAAAGGAGCTGCGCACCGCGTCGCTCGTCACCGTCTGGTAATCCGGCAGGAACATCGGGATCAGACCGGCATCGGAGGCACCTTGCACGTTGTTCTGACCGCGCAGCGGGTGCAGGCCGGTGCCGGGACGCCCGACGTTGCCGGTCATCAGCGCCAGGCTGATCAGGCAGCGCGAGTTGTCGGTGCCGTGGATGTGCTGGCTGACGCCCATGCCCCAGAAGATCAGCGCGGATTGCGCGCCAGCGAACATCCGGGCCACCCGGCGCAGCTGCTCCGGCGGGATGCCGCAGATCTCGCTCATCTTTTCAGGGGTGAATTGGCGCAGATGCTCTTTCTCGGCGGCCCAGTTGTCGGTCCAGCGGTGGATGTACTGGCTGTCGTAAAGCTCTTCCTCGACGATCACGTTCATGATCGCGTTCAGCATCGACACATCCGCGCCGGGACGGAACTGCAGCATCTCGGTCGCGAAGCGGCGCATGCCGACGCCGCGCGGGTCCATCACGATCAGCTTGCCACCGCGTTTGGTGAACTGCTTGAAATAGGTCGCCGCCACCGGGTGGTTCTCGATCGGGTTGGCACCGATGATGATCGCCACATCAGCGTTTTCGATCTCGTTGAAGCTGGCGGTCACCGCACCGGAGCCGACGTTCTCGATCAGCGCCGCGACCGAGGAGGCGTGGCACAGACGGGTGCAGTGGTCGACGTTATTGTGCTTGAAGCCCTGGCGAATGAACTTCTGGAAGAGATAGGCCTCTTCGTTGGTGCATTTCGCCGAGCCAAAGCCCGCGACATTACGCGGATCCTCGTCGCGTAGCTTCATCAGCCCCTTAGCCGCGAGATCCAGCGCCTCTTCCCAACTCGCTTCGCGGAAATGGGTGGAGAGGTTGCCCGGATCGACGTTCAGCCCCTTGGCGGGCGCGTCGTCGCGGCGGATCAGCGGCTTGGTCAGACGGTGCGGGTGGTGGATGTAATCGTACCCGAAGCGGCCCTTCACGCAGAGGCGGCCTTCGTTCGCCGGGCCGTTGATGCCCTCGACGTATTTGACCTTGCCGTCCTTCACCTTGAGGCTGACCTTGCAGCCGACGCCGCAGAAGGGGCAGACGCTCTCGGTCTCGGAATCGTAATCCTTGCTGTCGCCCACCTGCGCATCGTCCACCACAGAGGCGGGCATCAGCGCGCCGGTCGGGCAGGCCTGCACGCATTCGCCGCAGGCCACGCAAGAGGACGCGCCCATCGGGTCGGCGATATCAAAGGTCGGATAGGCATCATGACCACGCCCGGCCATACCGATGACATCGTTCACCTGCACTTCGCGGCACGCACGTACGCAGAGGCCGCAGGAGATGCAGGCATCGAGGTTCACGCTCATCGCGACATGGCTGTCGTCGAGCAGCGGAATGCGGCCCTCTTCCAGCTTGGGGAAACGCGACTCCGAAACCCCGTTCAGCTCGGCCATGTCCCACAGGTGCGAGGACTTGTCGTGCGCCACTTCCTGCTTGGGCTGGTCGGCCACCAGCAGTTCCATCACCATCTTACGGGCGTTTGTGGCGCGCGCGTTATTGGTGGTGACCACCATGCCTTCGCTGGGTTCGCGGATACAGGAAGCTGCGAGCGTGCGCTCGCCTTCGATCTCCACCATACAGGCGCGGCAGTTGCCGTCGGGGCGGTAGCCCGGCTGCGGCTTGTGGCACAGATGCGGGATCTTCAGGCCACGACCGTTCGCGACTTCCCAGATGGTCATGCCCGCCTCTGCGGTGACCTGTTCGCCGTCGAGGGTAAAGGTAATTTGCTTCGACATGGCTCAGATCTCCTTGGCTTGCGAAGAAGAGAATAGGGGAGTGCCCGACCCGGGGTGGGCGTGAAGCGCCCGCCCATGGGGGCTGGTCGGGCGCTGCCCGGCGGTATCCGCCGGGCGGAACATCAACTGAAGGATCATGCTCAGATCTCCTCCGGGAAATGTTTCATGGTCAGGCGGATCGGGTTCGGCGCGGCCTGGCCCAGACCGCAGATAGAGGCATCGACCATCGTCTGGCTCAGCTCTTCGAGCAGGCCCTGATCCCACTTGTCGGCCTGCATCAGCTTGACCGCTTTTTCGCAGCCAGCTCGGCAGGGGGTGCACTGGCCGCAGCTCTCATCCTCGAAGAAGCGCAGCATGTTCAGCGCCGCATCGCGGGCGGAATCCTGATCCGACAGCACCACCACGGCAGCGGAGCCGATAAAGGTGCCATGCGGCTGCAGCGTGTCGAAATCGAGCGGGATATCGTCCATATGCGCTGGCAACAGACCGGAGGACGGACCGCCCGGCTGATAGGCCTTGAAGGCGTGGCCATCGAGCATACCGCCCGCGGCCTCGATGATATCAGCGATGGTGGAACCTGCGGGCAGCAGATGAACACCGGGGTTCTTGACCCGGCCCGAGACGGAGTAGTTGCGCAGCCCCTTGCGACCGTTCTTTTCAACCGAATTCAGCACTTCGGGGCCAAACCGGCAGATGCGCGCCACCCAGTAGAGGGTTTCGACATTGTGCACGAGCGTCGGCTGACCAAAGATCCCCACCTGCGCCACAAACGGCGGGCGGTGGCGCGGTTCACCGCGCTTGCCTTCGATGCTTTCGATCATCGCGCTTTCTTCGCCGCAGATATAGGCCCCTGCCCCGCGGCGCAGATCGATATAGCCTTCCTCGACAATACCGGCATCTTCCAGCGCCTTGATCTCGCGGCGCAGGATTTCCAGCACCGCCGGATATTCGTCGCGCATATAGATAAAGGCTTTCTCGGCCTCGACGGCCCAGGCGCCGATCAGCATGCCCTCAAGGAACATATGCGGGTCGCGCTCAAGATGGTGACGGTCCTTGAACGTGCCGGGCTCTCCCTCATCGCCATTCACGGCCAGATAGCGGGGACCGGGATTGGCGCGTACAAAGCCCCATTTCTTACCCGAGGGGAAACCGGCGCCGCCAAGACCGCGCAGACCGGCCTCAAGCACCTTGTCCTGCACCGCTTCCCAGTCGCCGCCCGCGCGCAGCTCGGCAAGGATGCGATAGCCGCCATCGGCGACATATTCGGCATAGGTTTGGTAATCAGGGATCTGCGGGTGCGTGTCACCGGCGTGAACGGCGGCAATCGCCTTTTCCGCAGTGGCGTGATCGATGTGATTGTGACCGATCTCCAGCACCGGCGCCGTGTCGCAACGGCCCATGCAAGGCGCGCGCAGCACACGCACCTCGGACGGGTCCAGCCCATCCTCCAGCGCTTTTTGCAGCTGCTGGGCACCGGCCAGTTCGCAGGACAGGCTGTCGCAAACCCGGATGGTCAGCGCAGGCGGCGGGGTCTCGCCTTCCTTCACCACATCGAAATGTGCGTAGAAACTGGCGACCTCATAGATCTCGGCCTGACCAGTGCGCATTTCCTCGGCCAGCGCCCGGATATGCGCCGCGCTGAGACAGCCATACGCATCCTGGATGAGATGCAGGAATTCGATCAGAAGATCGCGATTGCGGGGGCGGTCCCCCAGAAGTGCCAAGACTTCCTCGTGGGCCTGATCGTCAAGCTGACGACCCTTGGGGGTTTTGCGTCCCTTGCCCTTGCCGGATTTCCATACGCCCTTGCTATTGTCCAACGGTGCCACGTTGATCTCCACTTCGCTGGTGCCATGCGCTTTGGCATTTCATCAGCTGTGAATATCGTCAAATCGCATATTCATAAGGCACGATAACGAAGACTTATTGTTCAAAGGCGGCAACCACGTCCCTCAGCGCCCGGACCGTGGTCAGCTCGGGCTGGCGGTCCAGCGTGGCCATGCAGATCGGCCGCGCCTGTTCCGGCGCCTCCAGCCGCAGCACCCGGGTTCCTTCGATCGGGCCCAGCGCATCGGCCAGCGCTTGCGGCAGGATGGTAGCCACAAGCCCCTCACGCGCCATAATAATAGCGGACATAAAGCCGCTGGATTCCGACAGGACCTCAGGCCTCAGCCCCTGCTCGGCAAAGATCCAATCCAGAATACGCCGGTTCTGCATCGATTGATCCAAGAGGCTCAGCGGCAGTTCAGCAGCCTGTGCCCAGCTGATTTCACCGGCGCCCTCGCCCGCCTGCAGAGCGATCTGCGCCACCAAGCCGACCGGCGCCAGAACCACATAACGTTCGTCGTAAAGCGGCTGCCTGATCACAAGATTTTGTTCGATGGAGTCCATATACGTGAGCCCCGCATCCAGCGTTCCCTCGAACAGACGCTGCTGGATGGCCGCCGAAGACATCACGTTGATTCGAGCTAGAATGCGCGGGTGGGCTTGTTGCAGCCGGTTGACCAACCGCGCCGCGAAACTGGTGGCCGTCGGCACCACACCCAGATCCAGCGTGCCAGTAACCTGCCCGCGGGCCGCCGCGATCTCCTGCTCCAGCGCCCGGGCGTCATCCAGCAGCGACCGGCCCCGCGCCACGATCAGCTCGCCTTCGCCTGTCAAACCCTGAAACCGATTGCCGCGCCGCACGATGGACACGCCCAACTTGTCCTCCAGGTTGCGGATCCGCATCGAGAAGGCAGGCTGCGACATGCCGCATTCTTGTGCAGCTTTGGCGAAATGCTGGTGTCGGGCCAGCGCCGTCAGCAGTTGTAGGTCTTTGAGCTCAATCATGCGGTGACATTAGGGGCTTGCAGAGTGCAACTTCAATGCCGCGCGGTTCGGTCCAGATCACAATGACTTTTCCAACAATCGAAAGCTCGCGATGCCTGACATAGGCAGAATGCGATGCCATGACTGGAATCGGCGGGTAGCCGCCCCTGTGCC
Source organism: Pseudophaeobacter sp. A-200-2 (assembly GCF_041008815.1). NCBI lineage: Bacteria > Pseudomonadati > Pseudomonadota > Alphaproteobacteria > Rhodobacterales > Roseobacteraceae > Pseudophaeobacter > Pseudophaeobacter sp. A-200-2. Next base: position 15,567 of record NZ_JAXGFU010000003.1, read on the forward strand.
GTCAATATTCAACCATCAAAAACGCCATGAAAACCGCGAGATAACACTTACAATTTTAAGCTTGTTATCTCCAATGCCCGCCTGCGCACGCCTCCCTTCCCCCTGTTTCAAGGCTGTGTCTTCCTTACTGCGCCCTGTCACACAATCGTGATTTTGAATGTAATTCAGAGGCTTGCTGCATTTCGCAGGCACGCCCCTGATCAGTCGCTGCAACGCAGAATTTCCCTTCAAAACCTGGCCCAAAGGCCGCCCGGGACCCTCACTGCACCGTTAATTCATCCGTAAACCCTTGGACCTAGCGTCGATCATGGTCTGCATCCCGACCTAAATCACAGCAAAGAGTATCCAATGCGTATAGTTACCTGTTCCGCCCTGTTTTCCCTTGTTCTGTCGCCCGTCTGGGCCAACGACTTTGAGCCAAGCATGAAAGCGTATCTGGAAAATAGCATCCGTGACTGGGCAACCGCCCCGGTTCTGATTGATGCCATCAACGGGCAAAACGCCCGGACTTCCGGCTATTCGCAGGCTCAGATCGATGCCATGGACACAGCTTGGCGCGCCGAAGTGGGGACCGCCTCCACACCGACGATCACGCCTGTGCTAGAGAATGCCGCCGCCGACTTCCTGCGCGAGCAGGTGGTGAAATCGGGTGGCCAGATCACCGAAGTTTTCGTCATGGATGCCCATGGGCTGAACGTGGCTGCCTCGGCGGCGACCTCTGACATGTGGCAAGGCGACGAGGCCAAGTTCCAGCAGACCTACCCCGTCGGCCCGGATGCCGCGCACTTCGGGGATGTCGAGCTTGATGCATCTACCCAAAGCTATCAGGCGCAAATCTCGCTTACCATTGTGGATCCCGCAACCGGCGCTCCGATCGGAGCAATGACGGTGGCTGTTGACGCTGAATCGCTGATGTAATCCAGCGCGTTCCACGCACTGCAAAAGATCGAAAGGTGCACAAATGAAAGTCCGTCTTCCCTCGATATCCCTGTTCAAAGGCATGTCGGTATTCATGAAATGCTGCCTGTTGATCGCGGCAACCACTCTGGTGGTAGCCGGATCGCTGACCTACAAGAACGAGAAGACCTTCAAGGCCGCCGTTGAAAAGGGCGTTCGCACGCTGGGCAGCGGGGTCACAATCACCGTGGCAGCCCGCAGTGGCGGCGCCATCCGGTTTGGGGACTCGGACCGGCTGTCGGCTGATATCGAGAAACTGATCGAACTGTCCGATGGCCGCGCCCTGGCAGGGGTTGCCGTAAACAAGGATGGCAAGGTCGTTGCAACCGGAGGAGAAATCAGCGAAGCCGACCTGGCAAAGCTGAGCGAGCTCGGCCATGCCTCGGCCCAGTCTGGTCAGACGGAAATGTCGGCGGACGGTTACTATGTTGCTGCTCCCGCGACGGCCGGGGCCGATGGATCCGTCATTGTAGGCTCTGTCGCAATGCTCTGGTCGCCCGAGGTGGCCTTTGCCGAAGCCGCCTTTGACGAAATGATGTCCATGGTCTTCGCGATCGCCGCGTTTGTGATCATGTGTACACTATCGGTCTTTGCACTGCGCTCTATCCTGTCGCGCCCGCTCAGCAGTGTCACCAAGTCGATCGACGTGATTGCCGACGGCGATTACGACACCGAAGTCAGCCACCTGGACCGCCGCGACGAAATCGGCCGGATTGCCCAGACGCTGGATCATTTGAAGTCCCAACTGGCCGCCGCCCGTGAGGTGGAAGAGCAGCGCAAGGTGGCCCAGGCTGAGCAGAAAAAGGTCGTCGAGACGCTGAACGTGGCGCTGCAGGACATGTCCGAAGGCGATCTGAGCAAGACCATCGACACGCCCTTTGCCACCGAATACGAAAGCCTGCGCCAGAACTACAATGCCACCGTGGAAAAAATGGTCGGCATCATCGACGCGGTGATCGACAATTCGACCCGCATCCGGGAAAACTCCGAGGAAATCAGCCAGTCGTCCAGCGATCTGTCGCAGCGCACCGAAAGCCAGGCGGCCACGCTGGAGGAGACTGCAGCGGCCATGGAAGAGCTGACCGTCAGCGTCCGCTCCGCTGCCGATGGCGCCAAGGAAGTTGAAACCATCGTGACCGAGGCGAAATCCACCGCCGAGCAAAGCGGCAAGGTGGTGACCGATGCGGTCAACGCGATGTCCCAGATCGAAACCTCTTCCGAAAAGATCTCGCAGATCATCTCGGTCATTGACGATATCTCCTTCCAGACCAACCTTCTGGCGCTGAACGCCGGGGTGGAAGCCGCCCGTGCAGGCGAAGCAGGCCGTGGCTTTGCCGTCGTTGCCTCGGAAGTGCGTGCCCTGGCGCAGCGTTCCTCGGATGCTGCTCAGGAGATCAAGGGCCTCATCGCCGAAAGTTCCCAGCATGTGAACAAGGGCGTTGATCTTGTCGGCAAGGCCGGTGACGAGCTGAAGAAGATCATCGACCGCGTCGGCACCATCTCCGGCCATATCTCCGAGATCGCCGGCGGCGCACGGGAACAGTCGACAACACTGGCCGAGATCAACACCGGCGTCACCCAGCTGGATCAGGTCACCCAGCACAACGCCGCCATGGTCGAAGAGGCAACCGCCGCAGCCCAGATCCTGCGCAACGATGCCAACGAACTGGCCCGGCATGTCTCGGTCTTCAACACCGGGGGCGGTCGTCGCCCCGTGGCCAGCATAGCAACGATGCCCGCGCCTTCGGCCCACCCGGCACCCGGCAGCGAGAACGACGATTTCTTTGCGGACGAGCCGCCTGCGAAAGTGGCGGTAGGCTGGGAAGACTTCTGATCCCCGCCCACTCCTCAAGGATAATAAAAACGCGGCCCAATAGGGGCCGCGTTTTTCATTGTAAGCGGGACACCATCGGCCTTTTGGGAAGGCCCCAGTGTCAACTTCCGTAAACGCTGCCCCAGCGCTCGATCAGCATCTGTTGCAGCGCTTTCGCCTTGCGGTTCCATCCACGCGCGCCTGGCGGGCGCTCCCGGTCGGCGCGTTTGATCCGTGACCGGGCCGTGGTGTTAGCAGCAAAGATCGCAAAGGCCAGCTCGGTGCCGTCGGCAGCGGTCATGAAGCCGCCCAGCCCTGAGACGAAATTCAGGGTCCCGGTCTTGGCCAGCACTTTGATGGGATGAGATTTCAAGACCCGCCCTTTGCGGTCCCTCATCGGAAACGGTTTCAGCAGGGGCTTCAGCTGCCCTGCCCCATGGGCCGCGATCAGCACCGTGACCAGATCATCCGGCGTCATCCGCGAGGCATCGCCAAGGCCCGAATGATCCACCAACCGGCTGTCTTTCATACCGTATTTACGCGCTGCCCAATCGCTCATCTGGGCAGCGGACTGCCGCAGCGATCCGGGACGCTTGCCCGCTGCTGCTGTCGCCGACATGCCGATCATTTCAGCCATCAGATTGTTGGAATACTTCAGCATCGCCTTCAGCATCACACTCAGCGGCGGGCTCTGATGCTGGGCAAGAACCTGCGTCTGCGGCAGGCTCTGCGTGACCTTGGACTTGCGCAGGGCAATACCGTGCGACCGCGCCAGGGTCCGGAACACATCGCCCGCATATTCCGCCGGGCGCCGCACCGGCAACCAGCGCGAACCACCATTGCCCAGCGCCTGACTGGCCACGGTCCAGGTATCGGCGCCGCCCCGGTCCACATAGGTATAGACCGGCAGGGCGCGGTTCTTCACCGCCATGCGCGCCATGGCAACTTCGGGGCGGTATTTCTCGGTGCGGGCATCCATGCTGACGGACCAGCCCTTGGCCCCGCGTTTCCATTCGAAATGAACACGGTTGAAATTGAGCGCGATGCCAGACACCGCCGGGCTGTAACCCACGTGATCCGGCTGCTCCGGATCGATCGACTGCACCTGTGGCAAGGCGCCATCCCAGACTTTGAAATCGCCACGCACCTCACGCAGGCCCGCGGCCTTCATGCTACGCGCCAGCTGCGCCAGATGGTCGGTGTTCAGCATCGGATCGCCGCCACCAGCAAGGATCAGATCACCATGCAGCACGCCACTGCGGATCTGGCCTGCGGCCAGAACCTGGGTGGTAAACCGGTGTTCAGCCCCCAGCACATCCAGCGAATAAAGCGCCGTCAGGGTTTTTGCGACGCTGGCCGGCGGCAGCCCGGCCGCGCCCGCTTGCGATTCAAGCCGCGCCCCGGTTTTGACATCCGCCACCGCGCAGGCAACCTTGCCCTGCAGGCCAGAGCCCGCCAGGATCGCCTCCAGATCCGCAGCCGCTGCTCCGGCAAGTACCTTTTTCCGAGCTACAGGACGCAGGGACATCGTCGGCGCATTGGCCCAGCTTGCCGATCCTGCTAGCGCCGCCATCCCGGCGCCAAGGAATTTTCGTCGCGATATCATATCTGTCAGTGTCTTATAAAAACTGCCAAACGACAAACCCGGGCGGCTTTTTCTGTTTCGCCTCCGTGCCCTGCCTGCTACCGCTGGCCCCCATGTTCCAAGCAGTCACTATCATGTTCATCGCCATGTCAATGATCCCCGCCGGGGATCTTTGCGGGAAGTTATTGACCAGCAGCGGTCTGGCAACACCCGGGTTCGTGGCCTGGTCCCGTTTTGCCATCGGTGCGCTGCTGGTGCTGCCCTTTGCCCCCCGGGGCTGCCTGCGCCTGCTGAAGGACTGGCGGATCTGGCTGCGTGCGAGCCTCATTACCGGCGGTATCCTGTCGATCCAGACGGCCCTGCAGACCGAGGCGATCGCCGATGTCTTTGCCGCCTTCTTCATCGGGCCGGTGATCAGCTATGTACTGTCCGTGACCCTTTTGCGGGAAAGTACCACGCCGCTGCGCGCAATCTTGATGGGCGCGGGCTTCTGCGGTGTGCTTCTGGTGGTCCGCCCCGGCTTCGGTGGCTCGGCCAATCTGATGTATGCGGTTCTGGCGGGTTGTTTCTACGGCTGTTTCCTGACGGCGTCGCGCTGGCTGGCCCATGTCGGCAAACCGGTCGAGTTGAGCTTCACCCAGCTCCTGCTCAGCGCGCTGTTCCTGTTGCCCCTGGGCCTTTCCAACCTGCCCGAGGTGACCCTGTCCACCGCCGCGCTGACCGTCGGAAGCGCGACCTTTTCCATGCTGGGGAACCTACTCTTGCTCTATGCCTATAGCCGGAGCGAGGCCTCGCGTCTGGCCCCCACGGTGTATTTCCAGCTGATCGCGGCGGTGCTGCTGGGCTGGGCTGTCTTCGGCCAGTTGCCGGAACTTCTAACATGGGCCGGGCTTCTGGTGGTGATCAGCGCCGGGATTGCCTCGGCCAGCCTACGTCGCTGACCAGTCCCCTCGTGCGCGGATTTCCGTCGAACTGGTATCGACCATGGGCACATTGAGGAAACACCAGGCAGGAGTCTCGGCCCCGGCCAGCAGGTGGCTCTGGCTGCTTTTCAGCCGGTATTGCCCATAGATCTTCGCAGCCGGAGACAGCCGCGCCGAGATCCGGTCGCCGGGGCGCGCCAGCACCCCGACCGGCACCGTCTCAAGGATCTCTCGCCAGTCCTTCCAGCGGTGAAAATGGGTGAGGTTGTCCGCCCCCATCAGCCAAACAAATCGCACGCCGGGATAACGCGCCCGCAGATGCCGCAGGGTCTCCGCCGTGTAACGCGTGCCAAGGCGCGCCTCGATATCGCTGATCTCGATCCGCGGATGCTGCATCATCTCCCGCGCCGCCGCGACCCGCCGCTCCAGCGTGGCCGGGGCACGGGATTTGAGAGGATTGCCCGGAGAGACCAGCCAGAGCATCCGGTCCAGATTAAAACGTCTCAGCGCCGCAAGACTGATCTGTACATGCCCCCGATGCGGCGGATCAAAGGAGCCGCCAAGCAGCCCCACGCGCATGCCGGGGCGAAGATATGGAAATCCACAGGTCATCGATCGCTTGATGCGCATAGTTCTGCGGGGAAATCAATTGGCTGCGCCCCTCGGTTCGGACGCGGGTCCTTCCCAGGTGAGGCAAACCGCGCATTAGAGCGTTGCACTGATGGTTTATGCACACCTCCAAGATGCTGTGCGCGTCAGGGCCACAGCCCCGCGCGCCTACCCGATTGCTCCTTCCCTGCCCATCCGCTATCACACCGGGCAGCGAATTTCCCCGATTATGGAGCAGTCACATGGCCGCCTATCAATACGTCTACCACATGCAGGGGGTCTCCAAGACCTACCCCGGTGGCAAGAAATGCTTTGAAAACATCCACCTGTCCTTTCTGCCCGGCGTGAAGATCGGTGTCGTCGGCGTCAACGGCGCCGGTAAATCGACTCTGCTGCGCATCATGGCCGGGATCGACAAGGATTTCACCGGTGAGGCCTGGGCCGCAGAAGGCGCCAAAGTGGGCTACCTGCCGCAGGAACCGCAGCTGGACGAAAGCCTCACCGTGCGTGAAAACGTCATGCTGGGTGTTGCGGAAAAGAAAGCCATTCTGGACCGTTACAACGAACTGGCGATGAACTACTCGGACGAGACAGCCGAGGAAATGGCCAAGCTGCAGGACGAGATCGACGCCCAGAACCTTTGGGATCTGGACAGCCAGATTGACGTGTCGATGGAGGCGCTGCGCTGCCCGCCGGATGACGCAGATGTGAAAACCCTCTCGGGCGGTGAAAAACGCCGGGTCGCCCTGTGCAAACTGCTGCTCGAAGCGCCCGACATGCTGCTGCTCGACGAACCGACCAACCACCTCGATGCCGAAACAATCGCCTGGCTGCAACAGCACCTCATTGATTACAAAGGCACAATCCTCTGCGTCACCCACGACCGTTATTTCCTCGATGACATCACCAGCTGGATTCTGGAGCTGGACCGCGGCGCCGGTGTGCCTTGGGAAGGCAACTATTCCAGCTGGCTGGAGCAAAAGGCCAAACGGCTGGAGCAGGAAGCCCGCGAAGACAAATCCAAGCAGAAAACGCTGGAGCGCGAACTGGAATGGATGCGTCAGGGTCAGAAGGCACGTCAGGCCAAATCCAAGGCCCGTATCGCCGCCTATAACGAGCTGGCAAACCAGTCCGAACGCGAAAAGGTCGGCCGCGCCCAGATCGTCATCCCCAATGGTCCGCGCCTTGGCTCCAAGGTGATCGAGGTCCACGGTCTGTCCAAACACTATGGTGACAAGCAGCTGATCGAAGGGCTGGACTTCTCGCTGCCGCCCGGCGGCATCGTCGGCGTGATCGGCCCCAACGGCGCCGGTAAATCGACTCTGTTCCGCATGCTGACCGGGCAGGAACAGCCCGACGATGGCACCGTCGAATTCGGCGATACCGTAAAGCTCTCCTACGTCGATCAGTCGCGCGATGATCTCAATGACAATGAAACCGTCTGGGAAGCAATTTCCGGTGGCGCCGAGATCATTGAACTGGGCGATGCACAGGTGAACTCGCGCGCCTATTGCTCCTCCTTCAACTTCAAGGGCGGCGATCAGCAGAAAAAGCTGAACCTGCTATCCGGTGGTGAGCGCAACCGCGTGCACATGGCCCGGCTCCTGAAAGAAGGCGGCAACGTGCTGCTGCTTGACGAACCGACCAACGATCTGGACGTGGAAACCCTGCGCGCCCTCGAAGACGCACTGGTGGATTTCGCGGGCTGCGCGGTTGTCATCTCGCACGACCGTTTCTTCCTTGACCGGATCTGTACCCACATCCTCGCCTTTGAAGGCGATGCCCATGTGGAGTGGTTCGAGGGCAACTTCGAAGATTACGAAGAAGACAAGAAACGCCGCCTTGGCGCCGACGCGCTGGAACCCAAGCGCCTGAAACACAAGAAGTTTGTGCGTTAAACCTCAGCCGGGCCTGTCAATATGGCAGGCCCGGGTCTGACCTAGGGAGGTGCGAAAGCGCCTTGCCGCGGGGAAAGTCTGGCGCGGTCAGAGCTATAAAAGCCAGCAAAACGCAGGGCCAGATGCCCAACCGCCCCACTCCCTGCCGTGGATTTTCCACAGCTTCGCCGCAGACCCATCCAGATTTAAACAAAATCTTAAGGACTATTGTCTGTAGTGAGAGACACGGGCTGAGGTATCTTCCTTACGTCGATCTGTCCGGAAACAGGAGAAGACATGGCACTTGCAGGCATCATGATGGGAACGCTGACCGGTTTCTTCTCGGCGCTGTTCAGCCTTGTTGTACTGGGCCATTCCGTCTGGACCAGCCTTCTGGTCTACTCCGGCGTCGGCATTGCAACAGCGCTGGTGCTGATCATGGCGGTGCTGTTGCGCAATCTTGCTGATGCACCGCACCTGACTGACGAGGCGACGGCCGAGGCCTGAACGCTGCGTCCAGCCCCGAACGCAGCCCGCTTGGGCGACCGTTACGCCGGGCTTTGCACCCATCCCACAATCTGACCTTCGCTCAGCGCGCCTGACTGGCGCTTGCTCTCGCGGCCGCGCTCAAAGGCGACCATGGTCGGAATACCGCGAATCCGATAACGCGCCCCGGTGGACTGGTGGTCCTGGGTGTTGAGCTTCACCAGCCGCGCCTTGCCCGCCAGCTTCTTCGACGCCTTGGAGAACTCCGGCGCCATCATCCGGCAGGGGCCGCACCAGGGCGCCCAGAAATCCACCACCAGCGGCAGGTCATCATTCTTGGCTGCCTTTTGCAGAATGGCCGGATCGATATCCAGCGGCGCATCCGGGATCAGAGCCGCGCCACAGGTGCCGCACTTGGCGCCTGCGGTCAGTTTCTCCTCGGGCACCCGATTCAGCTGGGCGCAGGACAGGCAGGTCAGGGTTTTGGCTCCCATGACAGGATCCTCCTCAAAAGGGGTCTGGCGCAGAGGGCGCTGCGCCTCTGCTAAAATATTCAAAATTCCATATAGGAATGAAACCGTCCCCAGCAAGAGGCGCACATGCACTGTCAATCACCGCCTCAGGTCATTGTGATCACACCTCTGACTGCATGCTTCCCGCCCCCATTGACGCAAATTCAGCACCAGATCAAAATATTGATCTGTAACGTTCCATAGTAAATGAGGCCGATATGATTTCACGCCGCCTGTTTCTCGCCAGTTCCGTCCTCGCCGCGACCCTTCCTGGTTTTGCCGCTGCTGAGGGTGCTTTCGATCCGACTCCTCAGGTCGTGAGAATCAAGAAAGAATTCGCCCCCGGGCAAATTCTGGTCCTGCCCCGGTCCTATTACCTCTATTTCGTGACAGAGCCCCGCAAGGCGATCCGTTATGGGGTCGGGGTTGGCCGGGCGGGCCTGGAATTCACCGGCAGCGCGGTGATCGAGGCCAAGAAGGAATGGCCCACCTGGCGGCCGACGCAGGAAATGATCGAGCGCAGCCCGCGCACCTACAGCCGGTTTGCAGGCAACAAGTACATTCAGCCGGGCGGCCCCGATAACCCATTGGGCGCGCGGGCTCTTTACCTGTTTCAGAACGGCATCGACACCTATTTCCGCATCCATGGCACCAACCAGCCGGACACCATCGGGCATTCGGTGTCCAACGGTTGCATCCGCATGCTGAACGAACATGTGGTGGACCTTTATGAACGGGTTCCGCTGGGCACCGTCGTGACCGTTCTTTAGGCGCTGCGGGCATCGCAACAGGCGCATTTTAGCCACACAGCAAAAATCCCCACCAAGATAAGGCGCGCGTTTTTCTTGCGTGATGGGGGCAGGATGGCCAATGCTGTTACTGCGACGTTACGCGAATGACATTACTGTACGCCTTACAGGCACGGTCGTGACCATCTGCTGATGCGGCCGCCTGACCGCACCGGCGGTTAGACTGAGACTAGACTTTAGGAGTACAGACGATGGCCACAGGCACCGTCAAATGGTTCAACACAACCAAAGGCTATGGATTTATTGCCCCCGATGCGGGCGGCAAAGACGTATTTGTTCACATTTCAGCGGTTGAACGCTCGGGCCTGACCGGCCTCGCAGACAACCAAAAAGTATCCTACGAGCTGCAACCGGGCCGTGATGGCCGCGAGTCGGCCGTGGATCTGCAACTGCTCTGACTTCCGGGTAATTCCTCCGGACCAGCGCTACGATGCTGCAGCTCCCTGCTTGGGAGCTGCTTTCTCGGTCGTTCTTGCTGCAGTGTTAAGGGGCGGCTCAGCCCGAAACCCGTGCCACGAGTTGCAGCGCGACCGGACCTAGCGCCTCGATATTTTCCCGAACGCCTTCGGCATTTGGGTGGATATCGTCGTCCTGCATGAATTCTTGCGCCTTGGCGGGATCCCCTCCGACACGTTCAAAAATCCCGGCGAAGGCATCCGGGTGCAGCAGGGCGCCGAACTCCTTGGCCAGATCCGGGTACACAGCGTTGAACGCGGCCCGATAATCGGGTCCATAGTTATTGGGCGCCCGCATGCCGACCAGCAGGACCTCGGTGTCGGCCTGTTCTGCGGCGCTCAGGATCTTGCTCAAATTGGCGCGCATTTCCTCGGCCGACAGGCCGCGCAGCAGATCGTTGCCGCCCAGAAGGACGATCAGAGCGTCGGGGTCATCCGCCAGCGTCCAGTCGATCCGCGCTGCCCCACCCGCGCTCGTGTCGCCCGAGACGCCCGCGTTGGTGATCTCGACCTCGGCGCCGTGCGCCTGCAGCCAGTGTTCCAGCTGGGGCACGAATCCATCCCCCTGTGGCAGGCCATATCCCTGCACCAGACTGTCGCCAAACGCCGTGATCCGCACCGGTTCGGCCCAGGCCGCAGAGACACTGATCAGAAATCCGATTATCACCCATACCTTGCGCATTGTCACAATCGCTCCATATCCGAAAGAACACATTCAACAGGCCGCCTTTATGACAGATCAAAACCGCCCCGTTCTTCACCTCAAAGATGCGTCTTTGACCCTGAATGGCAATACCGGTCCCGTCCGTATTTTGCAGGACATCACCCTGGATGTGCACAAGGGCGAGACACTGGGCATGATCGGCGCCTCGGGATCGGGGAAATCCTCGCTCTTGATGCTGATGGGCGGGCTTGAACAAGCCACCGGTGGTACAATTACGGCACTGGGGCAGGATCTGACCGCGATGAACGAAGACGCACTGGCCCATTTCCGCCGCGATCACATGGGGGTGGTCTTTCAGAACTTTCATCTGATCCCAGCGATGACAGCGCTGGAAAACGTGGCGACCCCGCTTGAGCTGGCCGGGGTTACGGATGCCTTTGAACGCGCGCAGGCGGAGCTCGACGCTGTCGGTCTTGGCCACCGTTCAGGCCACTACCCGGCACAGCTGTCCGGCGGTGAACAACAGCGGGTGGCGCTGGCCCGCGCGCTGGCGCCGCGCCCGGCGATCCTGCTGGCGGATGAACCCACCGGCAATCTGGACGAGGCCAACGGCGCCGCCGTGATGGATCTGCTATTTGGCCTGCGCGACCGTTATGGCGCCACGCTGATCATGGTCACCCATGCGCCGGAACTCGCCGCCCGCTGCGACCGGGTCGTGCGACTGCGCGATGGGCATCTGCTGGATGATCGGGCCGCGCACGAGGCCGCGGAATGAAGTTTCCAGATCTTCGCCTCGCCTGGCGTTTTGCCCTGCGTGAGTTGCGCAGCGGGCTGAAGGGATTTCGCATTTTCCTGGCCTGCCTTGCGCTGGGCGTCGGGGTGATCGCCGCCATCGGTTCGATACGCGCCTCGATCGAGGCCGGGCTAACCCGCGAGGGTGCCACCATGCTGGGCGGCGATGCGGAGATGTCCTTTACCTACCGCTTTGCCAACGAGGAAGAGCGCGCCTGGATGGCCTCTATCGCCGAGCGCAGTTCGGAAATTGCCGACTTCCGCTCCATGGCAGTAGTGGGCGAGGAACGCGCGCTGACACAGGTGAAGGCGGTCGATGGGCTTTACCCGCTGACGGGGACCCTGCGCCTGTCGCCCGACATTCCGCTGGAAGACGCGCTGGCGGGATCGAACGGGGTGCCCGGCGGTCTGATGGAGCGGGTCCTGGCGGACCGTCTGGGCCTTGCGCCCGGGGATGTCTTCCGTCTTGGCACCCAGCATCTGCGCCTCGCGGCCATTATCGAAAACGAACCGGATGCGGCGGCATCCGGCTTCACCCTTGGTCCCCGCACCATTGTTGCCACTGACGCGCTGGCGCAGTCGGGCTTGCTAGAGCCGGGAACGCTTTACTCCTCGAAATACCGGCTTGATCTGCCCCCCGGTGCAAACCTTGAACAGCTGCAAGCTGCCGCCGAGGAGCGGTTTGCCAATTCCGGCATGCGCTGGCGCGATGCCCGCAATGGTGCCCCGGGCATCACCTCCTTTGTAGAGCGGCTGGGCGGGTTCCTGGTGCTGGTCGGCCTCTCCGGTCTCGCGGTGGGCGGTGTCGGCGTTTCGGCCGCCGTACGTGCCTTTCTGGCAGGCAAGACCGAAACCATTGCCACCCTGCGCACCCTTGGCGCCGGGCGGCAGGTGATCTTTCTCACCTATTTCCTGCAAATCGGGGTGCTGGCGCTCTTGGGCATTGCCATGGGCATGGCGATCGGCGGGCTTGGACCGGTTCTGGTGGGGCCGCTGATCGCCGCGCAGCTGCCATTTCCCGCGATCTTCTCAGTCTACCCCGGCGCGCTGGCCGAGGCGGCGCTTTATGGTCTGCTGACCGCCTTCATCTTTGCGCTCTGGCCGCTGGCCCGGGCCGAGCGGATCCGCGCAGCGGCGCTGTTCCGCGATGCCTTTGCCGGTGGCAGCAGCCTGCCCGCGCCCCGTTATGTGCTCGCAACCGCGCTGGCACTGGCGCTGCTGGTGGCGGCGGCGGCCCTGTTCAGCGGATCAGTGCGGCTGACGCTCTGGACTGCTGGCGGCCTGGGCGGGGCGCTGGCCGTTCTGATGGTGGCTGCGCTGATCCTTGGCGGTCTGGCCCGGCGCGCCGCGCGCATTGCCCGTGGACGCCCGGCCCTGCGATGGGCGCTAGCGGCGATTGGCACTTCCCGCGATGGCGCGGTTCCAGCCGTTCTGGCGCTGGGGCTGGGGCTGACCGTTCTGGCCGCCATCGGGCAGATCGACGGCAATATGCGCCGCGCCATCACCGGCACCCTGCCAGATGTCGCGCCCTCCTATTTCTTCGTCGACATCCAGCGCGATCAGATGCCCGCCTTTCTGGATCGGGTCGAAGGTGACCCCGCCGTCAGCCGTATCGAAAGCGCGCCGATGCTGCGCGGGGTCGTGACTGGCATCAACGGTCAGCCCGCCAGCGAAGTCGCCGGAGATCACTGGGTGGTGCGCGGCGACCGTGGCCTCACCTACGCAGGCGCCAAACCCGAAAATACCCAAGTCACTGCGGGGGAATGGTGGGGCGAAGACTACAGCGGCCCGCCACAGATCAGCCTGGCCGAAGAAGAGGCTGGAGAGCTGGGCATTGCCATCGGTGACACCATGACGGTGAATGTACTGGGCCGCGACATCACCGCCACGGTCACCAGTTTCCGTTCGGTCGATTTTTCCACCGCAGGGATGGGTTTCGTGATTGCCATGAACGAATCCGCGCTGGCCGCTGCGCCGCACAGCTATATCGCCACCGTCTATGCCGAGGAGCAGGCCGAGGCGCAGATCCTGCGGGATCTGGCCCAGGAAATGCCGAATATCACCGCGATCCGGGTGCGCGATGCGGTGGACCGGGTGTCCGACATCCTGCGCCAGCTGGCAGCGGCGACTTCATACGGGGCGGCGGCAACTCTGCTGACCGGGTTCCTGGTGCTGCTTGGCACCGCAGCCGCCGGAGAACCCGCCCGCCGCTACGAGGCTGCTTTGCTGAAAACACTCGGGGCACCACGCGCGCAGATCCTGAAAAGCTTTGCGTTGCGCTCCATCATTCTGGGCGCAGGCGCGGGCATGGTGGCGCTGGCGGCAGGTATCGCCGGAGCCTGGGCAGTGAATTCCTATGTGTTTGAAACCAGCTACAGCATCATCTGGCCGAATGCGCTGGCCGTGGTCGGCGGCGGGATCCTGACAACACTGCTGGCCGGTCTTGCCTTCGCCTTGCGTCCGCTGGCAGCCCGTCCGGCCCGCATTCTGCGCGCCCGCGATTGATCAGCTGCCCCGACAACGGGGCGGCAACTGCGATCACCGGGTGCAGGTAGCTGGTTGCAGCAAGCGCATCAGATCCGGATTGTCGCAGATCAGAGAATCCAATGAGACGTTGTCGAGGGATTCGTAAAAAGCCTGCGCCGCATCCGAAAGGGCCAGCCGCAGCCGACAGGCATCGACCAAGGGACAGGTGTTATCGGCGTCAGCAAAACATTCCACCATCGGCAGATCGCCTTCGATATGACGAAACACGTCACCGATCCGGATCTCAGTGGCGGTTCGCCCCAGGCTCATACCGCCATTGCGGCCCCGCTGGGTGTGCAGGTAGCCAAGCTGGCTCAGCTGATTGATCACCTGCGCCAAATGATTTTCTGATATATTGCAGGACTCTGCGATCTCTGATTTGGTCACCAACCGGTCAGCATTGGCCGCACAGTACATCAGCAACCGGACGGCAATATTCGTCCTCTTTGTAATTCGCATCGTTCTGCACCCCTCAAAACATGCAGATTACAGTATATATTTTTTCAGCGCCCGATTTGACATAGATCAAATGGCAAGGAGGACCCGAGATGACCCAGACCGCTCCGTATTTCTTTGGATATGGCAGCCTCGTGAACACGGCGACCCACGATTACAGCGATCCGCGCCCTGCCCGGCTGAGTGGCTGGCGCCGCACCTGGGCACATACCGATCTGCGCGACGTGGCCTTTCTGACCGCCAAACCGGCGCCGGGCGATACCATCGACGGGCTGATCGCTGCTGTTCCCGGTGCGGATTGGGCGGCGCTTGATGAACGCGAGTACGCCTATGACCGGGTTCTCGCTTCGCAAGCGGTGGGCCACGACCTGCCCGGCGCGCCGGAAATTTCGGTCTACGCGGTTCCGGCTGAGCGCCAAGCACCGGGGTCGAACCGCCATCCGATCCTGCTGAGCTATCTTGACGTGGTGCTTCAGGGATACATGCAGGTCTTTGGCCGCGAAGGCGTAATCGACTTTGTCGCGACCACCGATGGCTGGGACGCGCCTATTCTGGATGACCGCGACGCGCCCCGTTATCCGCGCCACCAACCCACCACCGCGCAAGAACGCAGCCTGTTTGACGATCTGATCGCATCAACCGGCGCCCGCAGACTGCGCCCCGCGTCATGATCTCGAAAACACTGCTCTATTTCCAGCGCCTGACGCGCCAGCTGTGGCTGAGGGTGGTTCTGATCTCGCTCTGCTCCGTGCTCGCTCTGGCATTGGCGCCGCTTCTGACCCCCATGCTGCCTGAGGGGCTGAGCAACCGGTTCGGGCGTGACGCAGTCCTGCCGATCCTGACCATTCTTGCCTCTGGCATGCTGGCGGTAACGACCTTTTCGCTCAACGTCATGGTCAGCGCCTACCGGACCGCCTCTTCGATGTCTACGCCGCGGGTCTACCGACTGCTGCTCGAAGACACGGTAACGCAAAGCGTTCTTGCCACTTTTGTCGGCGGGTTCGTCTATTCGCTGTGCGCGATCATCCTGTTCCGGGCCAAGGTCTACGCGCCTGAATCCGCCATTGTCGTCTTTGCCATGACCATCTTTGTCGTTGCGCTGATTGTCATCGCCATCCTGCGGTGGATCGACCACCTGTCGGGACTTGGCAGCATGGACCACACCCTGCGTCTCATTGAAACCCGTAGCCGTACCAGCCTGAAACAGCAGGCAAAACGCCCCTGCCTGGGGGGCAAACCCGCTGACAGCGATGAACAGCCAGAGGGCGCCCTGCCCATTCCGGCCAGGCGCAGTGGTTTCGTGCGTTTTGCCGATATGGCGCGTCTGAACGAGATCGCCGCCGAGGCAGGCGCGCATATCACCATGCACCGCGCCCCGGGTGATTTTGTCCTGCGCGGCCGCCCTGTCGCTTGGGCAGAAAGCGGCGATGAGAGCCTCTGCAAGGAAGCCGCAAAGGCCATTGAAATCGGCGATGTACGCAGTTTCGATCAGGATCCGGTTTTTGGCCTGACGCTGCTGGCCGAGACCGCGCAAAAGGCCCTGTCACCCGGGGTCAACGACCCTGGCACCGCGATTGAGGTGATGGGACGGCTGGAACGCCTGCTGTGGGAAACCCTCCCCGAAGATCCGACCGAGGATGACTGCATATTTGAACATGTCAGTATGGTGCCAGTATCGCCCAAGCTTTTGCTGGACAGCAGCTTTGCCCCGATTGCCCATTGCGGCAAGGAGGACCCTTTCGTGATGAAATGGATGCAGCAAGCGCTGACTGCCCTCTCCTCGCATCCGAACAGGGAACTGGCGAATTCCGCTACCGACATGGGCAAAGAGCTGAAAGCATAGCCCTAGATCCGCCCGTGCAGATGGCCATCAAAGAAAAGACGGCCCGGAAACCGGACCGTCTTTTCTGGTCAATCAGGCGCGGATCGCGCCCCAACCGCTCAGCCCTTGGCGCGGACCTTCTCCATCAGCGCCAGAAGAGCGCTCATATCGGGGCCGCGTTCCATGCCCGTGACTGCGTGGCGCAGCGGCATGAAGAGGGATTTGCCCTTGCGGCCAGTCGCCTCTTTCACCGCAGCGGTCCAACTGCCCCAGGTGGTTGAGTCGTAGGGGCCATCAGGAAGCAGCGCCATCGCCTCGGCAATGAAGTCCTTGTCTTCATCCGCGATCAGCGGCTCAGCCCCGTCGCGGCACAGCGTCCACCAGCCTTCAAGGTCTTTCAGCGTGGTGATGTTTTCCTTGGCCATATCCCAGAAGGCGGCCTGTTTTTCCGCCGGAACACCCAGCGCCTCGACCTGCTCCTGGACGGCTTCCAGCGGCAGGCTCTGCAGATAGCGCCCGGTGAGCGGGAACAAATCCTCAACGTCGAATTTCGTCGGCGCGGCGCCAAAACGGTTGATGTCGAAGCCCTCGATCAGCTCGGCCATCTCGCTGCGCAACTCGACCGGGTCAGAGGAGCCAAGCCGCGCCATCAGGCTCAGCAGCGCCATCGGCTGCACGCCCTGTTCGCGCAGATCGCGCAGCGCCAGCGTGCCAAGACGTTTCGACAGCGCCTCGCCCTGCGGGCCGGTCAGCAGCGAGTGATGGGCAAATTCCGGCACCTTGCCACCCAGCGCCTCGATGATCTGGATCTGGGTCGCGGTATTGGTCACGTGATCCGATCCACGCACCACGTGAGTGACGCCAAATTCCGTGTCATCCACGACCGAGGCCAGCGTATACAGGAACTGCCCGTCGCCACGGATCAGAACCGGATCCGAAACCGAGGCCGCGTCGATCGAAATATCGCCAAGAATACCATCGTTCCATTCGATGCGCTGGTGGTCCAGCTTGAACCGCCACACACCATCGCCGCGCTCGGCGCGCAGGGCGGCTTTTTCATCTTCAGACAGCTCCAGCGCAGCGCGGTCATAGACCGGCGGCTTGCCCATGTTCAGCTGCTTCTTGCGCTTCAGGTCCAATTCGGTCGGCGTCTCGAAGGCCTCGTAGAACCGGCCCATCTCGCGCAGCTTGTCAGCCGCTTCATGGTAGCGGTCCAACCGCTCGGACTGGCGTTCGATCCGGTCCCAGCCAAGACCCAGCCACTCCAGATCCTGCTTGATCGCATCGACATATTCTTCCTTCGACCGCTCGGGGTCGGTGTCGTCGATGCGCAGGATGAACGTGCCGCCAGCCTTGCGGGCGATCAGGTAATTCATCAGCGCGGTGCGCAGGTTGCCCACATGGATATAGCCGGTGGGCGACGGAGCAAAACGGGTGGTGGTCATGAATGGTCTCCTGTTGCTGTGCCCCATCTCACATGGAACGGGTTTTGTCCAGTTTTGGCACCCATAGCGCCCCCTCCTTTCGGATTGGTGTCTTTGCTGGGGCCCAGAGGAGATTTACCCGCTGCCCCCCTCGTAAAGCGACACGATCCCGTGACCTCGCGCTGCGCGTACCTTGTCCCCCGCCAAAAAGCCCTATCTCGATCCCAAAGACCGCATAACAAGTGCCAACCAACACAGAGGAGACCAGAATATGACCGTAAAGATGTCCCGCCGCAGCGTGCTGACCGGCGCAACCGCCCTCCCCCTGGCCGCGACCGTCACGCCCGCCTTGGCAGAGGGCCACGCGGCCATGGCACCGGCCACCCACGCTCGTAGTTTCAAGCTGGGCGATTTCACCGTGACGACCCTGCTGGACGGCAGCCTGCCCCGCGACGGCGCCAAGGCAATTTTCGGCGGCGGTGCAACGGACGAGGAATTCGCCGAAGTCTCGGCCCAGAACTTCATCCCCGCCGAGATGGCGCAGTTCTTTTTCACCCCCACGCTTGTCGATACCGGCAAAGAGAAGATCCTCTTCGATACCGGGCTTGGTCAGGGCGGCATCCAGAAAGCCCTGGCCGAGGCAGGCGTCACCCCGGATCAGATCGATGTGGTCGTCATCACCCATATGCACCCCGACCACATCGGCGGCATGACCACCAGCGGCGCCGCGACCTTTGCCAATGCGCGCTATGTGACGGGGCGCACCGAGTATGATTTCTGGGCCAAGATGGACGCCGAAAACCGCGTTGCCGATCTGGTTTCAAAGAAGGTGACCCCGATGGCCGAAAAGATGACCTTTGTCGAGGACGGCGGCGAAGTAGCCTCTGGTATCACGGCGATGGCCGCCTTTGGCCATACCCCCGGTCACATGACCTATATGCTGGACAGCGGCGATCAGCAGCTGCTGCTGACAGCGGATCTGGCCAACCACTATGTCTGGTCCTTCGCCCACCCGGAATGGGAGGTCCGCTTTGACATGGACAAGGCTGCTGCCACGGCATCGCGCCGCCGTATTCTGGATATGCTGTCCGCCACGCGCACGCCGATGATCGGCTATCACATGCCCTTCCCGGCAGCCGGTTTTGTCGAAACCCGTGGCGAGGGATTCCGTTTTGTGCCGGTCAGCTATCAGATGATGGGCTGAGAATTGCGCCGCGCGCCTTAGCGGGCGGTGCCAATGACCTCGGGCGCGGGCACGGCTGTCCGCGCCTTTTTCGTGAACCGGCTCAGCGCAAAGGCGCGCGGGTCCACGATGGGCGCATCACCGGTCACCAGATCTGCGGTCAACCGTCCAGCAGCAGGGCCAATGCCAAACCCATGGCCGGAATAACCGGTCGAGACGAACAGCCCCGGCAGATCGTCCACCTGCGAAATTACCGGAATGGCATCCGGGGTCACGTCAATCATGCCGCCCCAGCTTTGCACCACATCGGCGGACTGCAGGATAGGAAAGGCCTTTTGCGCCGCGGCCCAGCTGTTGCGGATCGCCTTTTGCGAGGGCGCGGGATCCAGCACCCGGCAGGTTTCGAACGGCGTGCGCTGATCCGGTGCCCAGCGCCGGTCCTGCCCCGCCTCGATCCGCCAACGGTCGGACAGGCGGAACCGAAGGGATCGCCACTCCTCCAAGAAGGCCGGGAAAAACTTCAGCGCCAGCCGCAAGCTGTCCGGCACGATATCGACAACATTCTCGGTGCCATCAGCGATGGAATAGCCACCATCGGCGCGCTTGCGCATGGCAAATCCGGCGGCCCACATGGCCGCCTCGGGACCGCCCTGCACCGCCGAGGTTCTAAGCACAGAATTCAGCACCTTGAGCTGTGGCAGCGCCACACCCGCATTGCCGAGGAACAGCCGCGACCAGGCGCCGCCCGCAACCACCACGGCCGAACAGCCGACACGGCCGCGTTCGGTCATCACGCCGCTGACACGTCCAGCCTCGGTTTCGACGCTGCGCACAGCGCATTCGGTCATCACCTTGGCCCCGGCTGCCCGCGCGGCGCTGGCGATGGCATGGGTGGCCAGTTGCGGCTCGGCCCGGCCGTCTTCGGGCGTATGCAGCGCCGCGATGGTGCCGGTTTGGTGTCCCGGCATCAGCTCCGCCAGTTGCTCTCCACGCACCATCTGTGCCGGAATGTCATAGGGGGTCAGATGCTCTGCCCAGGTGGCCAGTTCGGCCGCGGCCCGCGCCCGTTCGGCGGTGAACAGAATACCGGAGCGGGTATAGCCGGTGGGATGTCCTGTGCGAGCCTCCAGACCGGGCCAGATCTCCATCGCCTTGGCCATCAGGGGCAATTCGCGTGGATCGCGCTGCGAGATGCGCACCCAGCCCCAGTTGCGCGAGCTTTGCTCGGCGCCAATCTGGCCCTTTTCACAAAGAAGAACGGAATATCCCCGCTCGGCCAATTCGAGAGCGGTCGTAGAGCCGATGATTCCCCCGCCGATGACAACTGCATCGACACGTTTGGGCAGGGCAAGATCAGCTTGGAAATGTGGCAGCTTAGGTCCAGGCATAAGAGGTCTATGCCGTGCCCCGCGCCCCTGGTCCATGGGGCAAGAGCGCTCTTTCATCCACCCCGTGCAAGCTGTGGCTTTTTCGCGTCAGCCCAGGCACGCGGGGGTATGGTTTTCCTGCCCCTGGACGCGCACTCTTGCTGGCAAATACGCCGGTTCAGCCCGGATCGCGCCAGCGGTTTGCAATCGGGTAACGCCGGTCCAGCCAGAAGGCGCGCGGCGTCAGGCGGGTGCCCGGAGCGGACTGGAAGCGCTTGTATTCACTTATATAAATCAAGTGCTCCACCCGTTTCGCCACATCGCGGTCAAACCCGGCAGCAACGCAATCTGCGATCGAGCCTTCCTCGTCCACCAAGATGGTGAGCAGCGCATCCAGCTCGGGATAATCGGGCAGGCTGTCGCTGTCTTTCTGATCCTCGCGTAGCTCGGCTGACGGAGGCTTGTCGATGACATTGGGGCGGATCACCTCGCCCGCCGGGCCCATCATCCAGGGCCGGTGATTGGCGTTGCGCCAGCGGCAGGTTTCAAAGACGCGGGTTTTGTAGAGATCCTTGATCGGGTTGTAGCCGCCGTTCATATCGCCATAGATCGTGGCATACCCCACCGCGACCTCGGACTTGTTGCCGGTGGTCAGCAGCATCTCACCAAACTTGTTCGACATGGCCATCAGCAGAAGACCGCGTAGGCGGGACTGGATGTTTTCCTCGGTGATGTCGGCATCGCGCCCTTCGAACAGCGGCGCCAGCGTGTTGGTGATGGCTGCCCGCCCTTCGCTGATCGGCACATAGTCGTAATGCACGCCCAGCGCCTTGGCGACGGCTTCGGCATCTTCCAGGGATTCCGCGCTGGTATATTCCGAGGGCAGCATCACGCAGCGCACATTTTCGGCCCCGATGGCATCGACGGCAATGGCAGCGACAATGGCCGAATCCACCCCACCGGACAGACCCAAAAGCGCCTTTTTGAACCCGGTTTTGGCCATGTAATCGCGCAGGGATTCGACCATGGCGCGGTAGTCCTGCTCCCATTCATCGGGGAAATGCGCTTTCTCGCCCTCGACCGCGCGCCAGCCTTCGTCGGTGCGTTCAAGATCCAGCTGGGTCACCGCCTCGTCATAAAGCGGCATCTGCAGCGCCAGCGCGCCGCCAGGGTTCAGCACGAAACTGCCACCGTCAAAGATCTGATCGTCCTGCCCGCCAACCATATTGAGGTAGATGACCGGCAGATGGGTTTCGATGCAGCGCGCCACCATCATGTTATAGCGCACCTCCATCTTGCCGCGGAAATAGGGCGAACCGTTCGGGATCAGCAGGAACTCGGCGCCGGTCTCTGCAAGCGTCTCGGCCACGTCTTCGTGCCAGCCATCCTCGCAGATCGGGCTGCCGATGCGGGTATCGTCAATCGCATAAGGCCCACCCAGCGGCCCGGCATCAAAGACACGAACCTCGTCAAAGACGGTTTCATTGGGCAGGTGGTGTTTCAGGATGCGCGATGCGATCCGCCCGTCCTTGAGGATCAGATAGGCATTATAGAGCTTGCCACCCTCGGCCCAGGGCGCGCCGATGGCCAGCGCGGGCCCGTCGGCACAATCCTGCGCAAGCTGTTCGGCAGCCGCCATGGCGGCGCGGTGGAACACCGGCTTCATCACCAGATCCTGGGTGTTATAGCCGGTCAGGAACATTTCGGGCAGCGCCACAAGCTGCGCACCGGCCTTGCGACCTTCCTCCCAGGCCGCGTGGGCCTTGGCCGCATTGCCCGCAATATCGCCGACCGTCGGGTTCAGCTGCGCCAGAGAGATACGGAAACGGTCTGCCATGGTGGTCGTGCCCTTCGCAAAACTTCTTCTCAGCCGTTTACCAGATCCCCGGCCAAGGGAAAGAGTGCAGGCCGCAAAAGACATTGCGACAGGCCGCCCTGTCGCATAGTTTCGCAGCTGAGATGCAACATCAGGCGGTGTTCCATCCGCAGACTGGCACCGCGCCCGGCCCATTGGTCCGGCGCAGAACTAAAGGGCAGGCAGAAGTTTCATGACCCGTTTCGGCTCCGTATTCGTGATTTCAGCAGCTATGGCGCTGGCCTCTCCCCTGCAGGCGCAGGACGGTCAGGTCCTCACCACGCAGGATGAAATCGGCGGCGAATACGAAGGCACCTTTCGCGGCGGCCTGCAGCATGGCACCGGCACCTACCGGCTGCCCAATGGTTATGAGTATTCCGGCAACTGGGTCGATGGCGAAATCCGTGGTCAGGGCGTGGCGCGCTATCCAAATGGCGCCGTCTACGAAGGCGAGTTCGCCAAGGGCAAACCCGAGGGGCTCGGCAAGATCACCTTTGCCGATGGCGGCACCTATGAAGGCGAATGGACCGATGGTCTGATCAGTGGTCAGGGCATCGCGGTCTACGCCAATGGCGCGCGCTACGAAGGCAGCTTTGTCAACGGCCAGCACCATGGCAAGGGCGTGATGCGCAATCCCGGCGGTTATGAATACGCTGGCGACTGGGTGGAGGGCCGCAAGGAAGGCGAAGGCAAGATCGTATACCCCGATGGCGCAACCTACGAAGGTGGGATCGCCGATGGTCTGCTGCATGGCACCGGCACGCTGACCATGCCTGACGGGCTGATCTACGAAGGCGACTGGGCCAGCAACCAGATGCACGGCACCGGCAAGCTGACCCAGCCCAACGGCGACGTCTACGAAGGACCGCTGGAAAACGGCCGCAGGCAGGGTATCGGCAAACAGACCCATGCCAATGGTGACGTCTATGTCGGCGAATTCCAGGATGACCTGCGCCATGGCACCGGTACCTTCACCAAGACCGATGGCTACGTCTACGAGGGCGAATGGCTGGCGGGTCAGATCGAGGGCACCGGCAAGGTCACCTATCCCGACGGCTCGGTTTACGTGGGGGAATTCCGCGATGATCTGGCTGATGGCACAGGTAAGATCACCTATCCCGATGGCTCGACCTATGAAGGCGACTGGATCGCCGGAGTGATCGAAGGCACCGGCACCGCCACCTATCCTAACGGCGTGACCTATACCGGCGGTTTCAAGAACGCCCGCAACCACGGTCAGGGCGTGATGACCTATGCCAGCGGATACCGCTATGAAGGTGAATGGCAGGACGGGCAGCGCCACGGTCAGGCCAAGGTCACATATGCGGATGGATCGGTCTACACCGGGCAATTTGCCAACAGCCAGCGCCACGGCAAGGGCCGGATCGAGATGCCCGGCGGCTTTGTCTACGAAGGCGACTGGCAGGAAGGTAAGATCACCGGCGAAGGTGTTGCCACCTATGCCAATGGCGACGTCTACGAAGGCAGCTTCGTCAACGGCAAGCGGCAGGGCCCCGGCAAGATGCGTTATGCCACTGGTCAGGAAACCGACGGTGACTGGCAGAATGGCGCCTTGGTGACCGAATCTACTGAAACGGACGCCGCTGCGGACGACAACGCCGCCAGCACCGACAACTGATCCAGCGGCGGTCCGCGCTTCGGGTCAGACCGTACCGCCCGCCTCAAGCCCGGCCAAAAAGGCGTCAGCCTCTTCCAGAATCTGCGCGCGCTTCTCCGCATCCATCCGGTCCCAGCTGCGGTACATGTTGCCCATGCGCGGATTTGCCGAGAACCGCTCCCGGTGGCGGTCGAGGAAATGCCAGTAGAGCAGGTTGAACGGACAGGCGCCCTCCCCCACCTTGCGACTGACGGAATAGGCGCAGGATTTGCAGTAGTCCGACATGCGGTTGATATAGGCGCCGCTGGAGACATAGGGTTTGGAACCCACGATACCGCCATCGGCAAACTGGCTCATCCCGACGGTATTAGGCGCCTCGACCCACTCAAAAGCATCGGCATAGACTGCCAGATACCATTCGTGCACCGCCTGCGGATCAATCCCGGCCAGAAGCGCGAAATTGCCGGTCACCATCAGCCGCTGGATATGATGAGCATAGGCCTCTTCCCGGGTCTGCGAAACCGCCTGTGACAGGCAGTGCATGCCCGTCTCAGCGCCCCAGTAAAGCGGCGGCAGCGCGCGATCATGGCCCAGCGCGTTGCGCTGCGGATAGTCCTCTCCTTCGAGGAAATAGATCCCACGCACGAATTCGCGCCAGCCGAGGATCTGCCGAATGAACCCTTCAGCTGCGTTAAGCGGCACATCACCTGCTTTCCACGCCTCTTCGGCCGCGACGCACAGTTCCATCGGATGCAACAGGCCGATATTGAGATAAGGCGACAGAACCGAATGGTAGAGCCATTTCTGCCCTGTCATCATCGCATCCTGATAGTCCCCGAACAGCGGCAGGCCATGCCGGATGAAATGCGCCATTGCCCTCAGGGCATCGGCACGGGTGACCGCGAAATGGAACGGACGCAGATCGCCGAAGTGGTCCCCAAACCGCCGCTCGACAAGGTCCAGAACCTCTTCCGTCTCGTCATCCGGGGTGAACTGCATGGGCCCAGGGGTCTTTATGTCCTTGGGCGGTGCCTTGCGGTTCTCCTGATCGTAGTTCCATTTGCCCCCAGCGGGGTTGTCACCCTCCATCAGCACTCCGGTCTTGCGCCGCATCTTGCGATAGAAATACTCCATGCGCAGTTGCTTGCGCCCCTCGGCCCAGTCGTTGAAATCGGCCCGCGTGGCAATGAACCGCGTATCCGGCCTGAGGCTGACCTTCAAAGGCAGAGACTGCAGATGCCGGATCAGCCGCCATTCCCCCGGCGTTGTGGCGATCACCTCATCAGCGCCGCTCTGGGCCGCCCGGCGCAGGATTTCCTCCGCGATGGAGCCGGTGTTTTCCGCATCATCAAGCCGGGTATAGGCGACAGTCCAGCCCTCTGCCCGCAACTGCTCCGCACACTTCCGCATCGCCGCGAGAATCAGCGCGATCTTCTTGGGGTGGTGACGCACATAGGTACCTTCCTCGGCAACCTCGGCCATGACGATGATGTCGGTGTCCTTGTCCGCGACCTGCAGCGCCGACAGCGACAGGCTCAGTTGATCGCCAAGAATTAGGATGAGTTTTGCCATGTGTCCTGCCTCTGCCGCACCTTTTGCCTATGGCTCATCGCCAAGGCTCTGGCGCAGCTAGGAGGAATTTCCCACAAATCAAATCTGCCCGCACCAAAGCGCTCTGCCGAGCGCCAAATGGTCAGGATCACTGAGCTATTTTCGCTCTTTCCATTCGCGGCGCGCTCTGTATAACTTTGCCGCATGACAGCTCGCGCACATATCTTCGGCCCGGCCACCGCCATTTGCGGTGCGGCTCTGCGCGACCTACTGATCCTAACCCGCCTCTGAGCGTGCCATTCGGCGCGCCCGCTCAGAGGAGGAGGCTTGCGCGCCACGAGAATGGATCCAGGACAGAGTTTTAAGAAAGCTACCGACATGACGACTGCACTTGAAAAAGATCGCGTATTGATCTTCGACACCACTTTGCGCGACGGCGAGCAGAGCCCCGGCGCCACCATGACCCACGATGAAAAGCTGGAAATCGCGGGCCTTCTGGACGAGATGGGCGTCGACATCATCGAGGCCGGTTTCCCCATCGCCTCCGAAGGCGATTTCAAAGCGGTGAGCGAGATCGCCGAACGCTCCAACAACGCGGTGATCTGCGGTCTGGCGCGCGCCAATTTCAAGGATATTGACCGCTGCGCCGAGGCCGTGCGCAAGGCTGCGAAACCCCGCATTCACACCTTTATCGGGACATCGCCCCTGCACCGCGCCATTCCGAATCTCACCATGGATGAGATGGCCGAGCGGATTCACGACACGGTGACTCATGCGCGCAATCTCGTCGATGACGTGCAATGGTCGCCCATGGATGCGACACGCACCGAATGGGATTATCTCTGCCGGGTGATCGAGATCGCCATCAAGGCCGGCGCCACCACCATAAACATCCCCGACACCGTCGGCTATACCGCGCCGCTGGAATCGGCTGATCTGATCCGCCGCCTGATCGAAACCGTACCGGGCGCGGACGAGGTGATCTTTGCCACCCACTGCCACAACGACCTGGGTCTTGCCACGGCCAACGCTCTGGCCGCCGTCGAGGGCGGCGCGCGTCAGATCGAATGCACCATCAACGGTCTGGGCGAGCGAGCCGGCAACACCGCGCTCGAAGAGGTGGTGATGGCGCTGAAGGTGCGCAATGACATCATGCCTTGGCACACGCAGATCGACACCACCAAGATCATGCATATCTCCCGCCGGGTCTCCACCGTCTCTGGCTTCCCGGTGCAGTTCAACAAGGCCATTGTCGGCAAGAACGCCTTTGCCCACGAAAGCGGCATCCACCAGGACGGGATGCTGAAGAACAAAGAAACCTTCGAGATCATGCGGCCCGAGGACGTAGGTCTTTCAGGAACCTCGCTGCCGCTTGGTAAGCACTCGGGCCGCGCGGCGCTGCGCGACAAGCTGAATAACCTCGGTTATGAGGTCGGCGACAACCAGCTCAAGGATATCTTTGTCCGCTTCAAGGAGCTGGCCGACCGCAAGAAGGAAGTCTTTGACGACGATATCATCGCGCTCATGCGTTCTGGCGAGGATGCCGAGAACGATCATCTGCAACTGGTGTCGATGAAAGTGATCTGCGGCACCGGCGGCCCGGCCGAAGCGACGCTGGAAATGGAGATCGACGGCAAGGATCTGAGCGCCACGGCACAGGGCGATGGCCCGGTGGATGCCGCCTTCAAGGCGGTGCGTGAGCTTTATCCGAACTCGGCGCATCTGCAGCTTTATCAGGTTCACGCCGTGACCGAAGGCACCGATGCACAGGCAACGGTTTCCGTCCGGCTGGAGGAAGACGGCAATATCGCCACCGGCCAGTCGGCCAACACAGATACTGTGGTTGCCTCGGCCAAGGCCTATATCAACGCGCTGAACCGGCTGATCGTGCGCCGCGGCAAGGTCGGCGAAGGCGCCGATACCCGCGAAATCTCCTACAAGGACGCGACCTGAGCGTCTGAAAGATTCGGCGCCGTGCCGCAGGCGCGGCGCCAGGCCCAACGCCTTGTCGCCCATCTCTGATGGGCGGCCAAGGGGGCGGGAGATCCCCCCTCCTCTACAGGTCTTCGCCTCAGTCCTGATTGAGCCTCTCGAACAGGGCCGAAATACGCGCGGCTTCCTCTTCGGCGCCAAAGGGCGCATTCACTACGAACATACCCGATCCAACCATCCGGTGCCCGGCACGCACCGGCGGAAAGCGCACCTCGTGGCGCAGGACGCCCGGCAGCGCCTGCGTCTCCAGCGCGCTCAGCATCTTTTGATGCGCCCCATCTGTCAGGATCGGATACCACAGCGCGATGACGCCGACGTTCCATTTCCGGTGCAGCTTGCCGATGATGCCGGGGATACGGGCGTAATCGGATTTCACCTCATAAGACGGATCGATCAGCATGAGCCCTCGGCGCGGCGTCGGCGGTGCCAGCGACAGGGCCAGCTCGAACCCATCCTGCTGATGCACCTTGGCATGCCAGGGCCGCAGTGCCTGGCGCAGGGCGGTATATTCCTGCGGGTGCAATTCGGCAAAATGCAGGCTGTCCATCTCGCGCAGCAGGGCCGCCGCCACCAGCGGCGAGCCGGGATAGCTGGTCTCGCCGAACCGTTCGCGGCAGGTGGCAATCGCACGGCTTAAGGGATGATCCGCCGCCAGTCCGTGGCTTTCCAGCACCCGGGAAATCCCCGCAGCCGCCTCCCCCGTCTTCAGTGCTTCGGGCGCCTGCAGCTCGTAGACGCCCCGCCCGGCATGCGTTTCGATATAGCTGAGCGGTTTGTCCTTGCGGGTCAGATAGGCGAGCATCCAAGCCAGAAGCGCGTGTTTCTGGACATCCGCCAGATTTCCGGCGTGGTAGATATGTTGATAGGACAGCATGACACAGCCCCTACCCCGGTTGGCGCGCCATAGAAAGATCCTTTCGCCGATGCTGCGCCGCAAATGCCCCGCTCGCCGTCGCCGAAGGACGGCCCGGACCACGGCCATCACATTGCCCGCTATGTGGCCAACCCCCATGTTTCACAGGCGGAAAGGCGCTAGTTGGAGGTAATCGGCCCTTTCGCGGCAGCGCTGCGCTGCTTATAAGATCTACAATGCGCGTTGGCAGCAGAGTCGCGGGCACGAACGGCAGAACTTACAGGATCCCTCATTTATGGCGCTCTTTGGAAATCTAGGCGGTCTGTTCACTTCGGACATGGCCATCGATCTCGGCACTGCGAACACTCTGGTCTACGTCAAAGGCCGCGGCGTGATCCTGTCCGAACCTTCGGTGGTCGCCTACCACGTCAAGGACGGCGTCAAAAAGGTACTGGCCGTGGGCGAGGACGCCAAGCTGATGCTGGGCCGTACTCCCGGCTCGATCGAGGCGATCCGCCCGATGCGCGAAGGCGTGATTGCAGACTTCGATACCGCCGAGGAAATGATCAAGCATTTCATCCGCAAGGTGCACAAACGTTCGACCTTCTCCAAGCCCAAGATCATCGTCTGCGTGCCCCATGGCGCGACCCCGGTTGAAAAACGCGCGATCCGTCAGTCGGTTCTCTCCGCAGGCGCCCGCCGCGCCGGGCTGATCGCAGAGCCCATCGCGGCGGCCATCGGCGCGGGCATGCCGATCACCGACCCGACCGGTAACATGGTCGTGGACATCGGCGGCGGTACCACCGAGGTGGCGGTTCTGTCGCTTGGCGACATCGTTTACGCGCGCTCGGTCCGCGTCGGCGGCGACCGCATGGACGAGGCAATCATCTCCTACCTGCGCCGCCAGCAGAACCTGCTGATCGGTGAAGCCACCGCCGAACGTATCAAGACCTCCATCGGCACCGCCCGTATGCCCGACGATGGCCGCGGCCAATCAATGCAGATCCGCGGCCGTGACCTGTTGAACGGCGTGCCCAAGGAAATCGAGATCAGCCAGGCGCAGGTCGCCGAGGCGCTGGCCGAACCGGTGCAGCAGATCTGCGATTCCGTGATGACCGCGCTGGAAACCACCCCGCCGGATCTGGCCGCCGATATCGTCGACCGTGGCGTCATGTTGACCGGCGGCGGCGCGCTGCTGGGCGATCTTGATCTGGCCCTGCGCGAGCAGACCGGCCTTGCGGTTTCCATCGCCGACGAAAGCCTGAACTGCGTGGCCCTTGGCACCGGCAAGGCACTGGAATTCGAAAAACAGCTGCGCCACGCCATCGACTACGACAGCTGAGGCGCCCTGCCCCGCGCATGCCGGGGTGATCCACACCCGAAAGGAGTCCCTTGGCCAAAGACCGGTCACAGCGCGAAGATTATTCCGCCCCGCTGCGCCGTTTGCTGATCGGGCTGGTGTGCCTGTGCCTTGCCGCCATTTTTCTGGTCTGGCGGATCGATAGCCCAAGGGTCGAACGCTTTCGCGCGCAGTTGGTGGATACCGTTGTGCCGAATATGGACTGGGCTATGGTGCCGGTTACCGCGACGGTCAACCTGTTCCGGGACTTCCAGAGTTATCAGCGCCTTTCCGAACAGAACCAAGAGTTGCGCTCCGAGCTGCGCCAAATGCGCGCCTGGAAAGAAGCTGCGCTGCAGCTGGAACAGGAAAACGCCCGCCTGCTGGATCTCAACAACGTGCGGCTCGATCCCAAGCTGACCTATATCACCGGTGTGGTGATGGCCGACAGCGGATCGCCCTTTCGCCAGTCTGTGATCCTCAACATCGGCGCCCGGGACGGGATACAGGATGGCTGGGCCGCCATGGACGGGATCGGTCTGGTGGGACGTATTTCCGGCACCGGACAGGATACCGCGCGGGTCATTCTGCTGACTGATGCCGCCAGCGCGGTGCCCGCCACCATCCAGCCTTCGGGGCAGACCGTTCTGGTGACCGGTGACAACAGCGCTGCGCCAGTGCTGGATTTCCTTGAAAACCCCGATCTGATCCGCCCCGGCGACCGGGTCATCACCTCTGGCGATGGCTCCGTCTTTCCGCCCGGGCTGCTGATCGGTCAGGTGACCGAGGACCGCACCGGCCGTAAGCGGGTGCGCCTGTCTGCCGACTACGAACGGCTGGAATTCCTGCGGGTGCTGCGCCATCAGGGCTCTGAGGTGATCAAGGAGCCCGGCGGACTGGTTGTCCCGGCGCCGGATGCCACTGTGCCTCTCCCGCGGCCGCAAAACCTGGCGCCCGAGGCTCTGTCCGCGTCCGAAGGGGAGAGCAATGGCTAGCACCTCGCCCGCGCGGATCTGGATGATGCGGATGGCCTTTTCGGCTCTGGCACTGGTGCTGATCTTCTTTCACCTGCTGCCTCTGGACACTCTGCCGCGCCGTTGGGCACCGCCAGACCTGCTGCTGACGCTTGCCATGGCCTGGTCACTGCGGCGGCCGGATTTCGTGCCTGTTCTGCTGCTGGGGGCAACCATGCTGGTCGCCGACATGATGTTCCAGCGCCCGCCCGGCCTTTTTGCGCTGCTGGTGGTACTGGGCTGCGAATTCCTGAAGTCGCGAATCCCGCCGCACCGGGAAACCGCCTTTGCCGCGGAATGGCTCGCCGTCGCCTTTGTGATCGCAGGTATCGTGGTGCTCAACCGAGCCATTCTTGCTATTCTGGCCGTGGCGCAGGCCCCCTTGGGCCTCACGCTGATTCAAGCCCTGCTGACGATTGCCGCCTATCCGCTGGTCGTGATCTTCAGTCAAAGCCTATTGGGTGTGCGCAAACTGTCACCTGCCGAAGCCGAAGCCCTGGGAAGCCGCTGATGAAACGCAATCCGAAAGAGCTGGAATTCAGCCACCGCAAGCTGACCCGTCGGGCGCTGCTTCTGGGCGGTTTGCAACTGGGGTTTGCGGGCGGGTTGGCGGCCCGCATGCGCTATCTTCAGGTAGATCAGGCCGATCAGTTCCGGCTGCTGGCCGAGGAAAACCGGATCAATATCCGCCTGCTACCGCCAGCACGCGGTGAGATCTTCGACCGCAACGGCATCACCCTGGCGCAGAACTCGCCCTCCTATCGCATCACCATCGTCCCCGAGGACGCCGGCGATGTGGGCGAGGTGATCGCCAAACTGTCACGGCTGATCGAAATCGACCCTGAAGATATCGAGCGTGCCATGGCCGAAATGCGCCGCTCTCCGCCCTTCCTGCCGGTAACGCTGGCCGATCAGATCGGCTGGGAGGACATCTCGAAAGTAGCGGTCAACGCCCCTGCCCTGCCCGGCATTACCCCCGAGGTCGGCCTGACGCGGATCTATCCGCAACGCGGCGCCTTTGCCCATGTGGTCGGCTATGTCGGGCCGGTCTCGGATTATGACCTCAGCAAGATGGAATCGCCGGAACCGATCCTGCGCATTCCTCGTTTCCAGATCGGCAAGGTTGGGTTTGAGGCCAAGCGTGAGGACGCCCTGCGCGGCAAGGCCGGCGCCAAGCGCGTCGAGGTGAATGCTACCGGCCGCGTCATGCGCGAGCTGGACCGGCGCGAAGGTGAGGCCGGCGCCGACATGCAACTGACCGTCGATGCCGAGTTACAAAGCTATGTGCAGGCGCGCCTTGGCAACGAAAGTGCCGCTGCGGTGATCATCGATTGCGAACATGGGGACACCCGCGCCATCGCCTCCTCGCCCAGCTTTGATCCCAACCTCTTTGTGCGTGGCATCTCGGTCGCAGACTATAGCCTGCTGACCGGCGACCCCTACCGTCCGCTGGCGAACAAGGCGGTGCAGGGCACCTATCCGCCAGGTTCGACCTTCAAGATGGTAACGGCGCTGGCTGCACTGGAGGAAGGGTTGATCGGCCCCGAGGAAACCGTCTGGTGCCCCGGGTATCTGGAGGTCTCCGGCCGCAGGTTCCACTGCTGGAAACGCGCGGGCCATGGGCATGTGGATCTCAACACCTCGCTGAAACAATCCTGCGACGTCTATTACTACGATCTGGCGCTGAAGGTGGGAATCGACAAGATTTCTGCCATGGCCAACCAGCTGGGGCTGGGTGTGCGTCACGATCTGCCGATGTCGGCCGTGGCCAGCGGCCTGGCCCCGAACCGCGAGTGGAAGCAGCGGGTGCACGGGCAGGACTGGCTGATCGGCGACACTGCAAACGCCTCTATCGGGCAGGGCTATATGCTGGCCTCGCCAATGCAACTGGCAGTGATGACCGCGCGGATCGCCTCGGGGCGCAGTATCACCCCGCGTCTGCTGAAATCCATCGACGGGATCGAACAGCCCAGCGGCGGCGGCGAGCCTTTGGGGCTCAATGAAAACAACCTGCGGACCGTGCGCAGGGGCATGTTCTCGGTCAGTAACGACCGGCGCGGCACCGGCTACCGCTCACGCATCATCGCCGAAGACATCCGCATGGCCGGCAAAAGCGGCACCAGCCAGGTGCGCAATATCACCGCGGCCGAACGCGCCGCCGGGGTGATCCGCAACGAGGATCTGCCCTGGGAGCGGCGCGACCACGCGCTTTATGTCTGCTTTGCGCCTTATGACAAACCCCGCTTTGCGGTTGCTGTCGTGGTCGAACACGGGGGTGGCGGGTCACGCGCCGCCGCACCCATTGCCCGCGATGTCATGTTGCAGGCGCTGTTTGATGGAACGCCGCCCCTGTCCGCCTACCCCAAGGGCGATCGCAGCCGCATCAAGGCGCAGCAGGAGCGGCTGGAACGCGAACGTCTGAAACGGGAAGAAACCGGAGGCAGCGACCGGGCATGAGTTATCTTGAAAGCCGCGCCAAATCCGTCCCCTCGGGCCTGCGCAAGATTCTGTATCTGAACTGGCCGCTGACCTTGCTGCTGGCCTCGGTCGCCGGGGTGGGGTTCCTGATGCTCTATTCCGTGGCAGGTGGGTCGTTCTCGCCCTGGGCCGAGCCGCAGGCAAAACGCTTTGCCCTTGGCATGGCGGTGATGATCATGGTGGCCATGGTGCCGATCTGGTTCTGGCGCAACATTTCCGTCCTCGCCTATCTGATGTCCATCGTGCTGCTGCTGGCGGTGGAGTTCTTCGGCACCGTCGGCATGGGTGCGCAACGCTGGATCGACATTGGTTTCATGCGGCTGCAACCCTCTGAACTGATGAAGATCACCCTCGTTATGCTTTTGGCTGCCTATTATGACTGGCTGCCAACGGAAAAGACCTCGCGCCTGTTCTGGGTGCTTGTGCCCGTGATCATGATCCTGTTCCCCACATTTCTGGTACTGCGGCAGCCGGATCTGGGAACCTCGATCCTGCTGATGGCCGCCGGGGGCGGGGTCATGTTTCTCGCAGGAGTGCACTGGGCCTATTTCGCGACGGTGATTGCTGGCGCCGTTGGTCTGGTCACGGCGGTGTTCTACAGCCGCGGCACCGACTGGCAGCTGATCAAGGACTACCAGTTCCGCCGCATCGATACCTTTCTTGATCCCTCTCAGGATCCGCTCGGCGCGGGCTATCACATCACACAGTCCAAGATCGCCCTTGGTTCGGGCGGCTGGTCCGGGCGCGGATTCATGCAGGGCACCCAGTCCCGACTGAACTTCCTGCCGGAAAAACACACCGATTTCATCTTTACCACCCTGGCAGAGGAATTCGGCTTTATCGGCGGCTTTACCCTGCTCAGCATCTACGTGCTGATCATCGTCTTCTGCGTCGCCACCGCGCTTGCGGCGCGAGACCGGTTCTCGTCACTGGTGACGCTTGGCATCGCCATCACCTTCTTCCTGTTCTTTGCCGTGAACATGTCGATGGTGATGGGGCTGGCACCGGTTGTCGGCGTGCCTCTGCCGCTGGTTTCCTACGGGGGCTCGGCCATGCTGGTGCTGCTCGCCGCCTTTGGCCTGGTGCAAAGCGCAAACGTCCACCGCCCGCGCTAGAACGGGCGGCCCAACCAACAACAGGAAGTGCGGACAATGAGCATATTTCACCTTGCCTATCATGTTGACGATCTGGAAGCAGCCCGCGCCTTTTATGGCGGTGTTCTGGGCTGCAACGAGGGGCGTAGCACCGACACCTGGGTCGATTTCAATTTCTTCGGCCATCAGATTTCGCTGCATCTCGGGCCAGTCTTTGCCACCGCCAATACGGGCAAGGTGGGTGAGCACATGGTGCCGATGCCGCATCTGGGTGTGATCCTGCCACAAGAAGAATGGCGCGCTCTTGCCGACCGACTGGAGGCCGAGGGAATCGACTTCACCATCCCCCCCACCACCCGTTTTGCCGGAGAACCGGGTGAGCAAAGCACGATGTTTTTTCACGATCCCGCAGGCAACCCGATCGAGATCAAAGGCTTCCGGGACATGGCAGGAGTATTTGCCACATGATCAACGTTCAATTCGCCGCCCTGCCCGCCCGCTGGGACACCTACCGCGAGCCGCTGAAACGCGCCTTTGACGAGGCCGGGCTGACGGTCGATATGCGGCAGGATCATCCCGCCGATCAGGTGGATTACGTGGTCTATGCGCCGAATTCCGACCTGCAGGATTTCACCCCCTATACCCGCTGCAAGGCGGTGCTGAACCTCTGGGCCGGGGTGGAAAAGATCGTCGGCAACCAGACCCTGACCATGCCGCTGTGCCGGATGGTGGATCCGGGGCTGACAGCCGGCATGGTGGAATGGGTCAGCGGCCACGTGCTGCGCTATCATCTGGACATTGACCGCTCCATCGCCATGCAGGACCGGTGGGAGCCGGTGGTACCACCGCTAGCCTTTGAACGCCCAGTGACTGTGCTCGGCCTTGGCGCATTGGGCAGCGCCTGCGCCCAGAGCTTGGCCCGTATCGGATTTCCGGTCACCGGCTGGTCGCGCTCGGCCAAGGAGATCGACGGGATCAAATGCCTGCATGGAGACCACGGGCTGAAACAGGCGTTGTCAGAGGCGGAAATCGTGATCCTGTTGCTGCCGGATACACCCGCGACCAACAACATCCTGAACGCCGATACTCTGGCGATGCTGCCGAAGGGCGCGCGGATCATCAATCCGGGCCGCGGTCCGCTGATCGACGACGCCGCCCTGCTGGAAGCGCTGGATAGCGGTCAGGTGGGCCATGCCACGCTGGATGTGTTCCGGGTGGAACCCCTGCCTGCGGATGATCCTTATTGGGCGCATCCCAATGTCACCGTCACGCCCCATATCGCAGCGGAAACCCGGGCTAGCACGGCGTCGCAGGTGATCGCTGAAAACATCCGCCGCGGCGAGGCGGGTGAGCCGTTCCTGCATCTGGTAGACCGGTCTCTGGGTTACTGACTGGACCATTTTCTAACCCCGAAACGAATGGCGCCGGGAAGATTGCTCTTCCCGGCGCCAGTTTTTTATTCAGCAGCTTATTCTGCGGCCAGCCCCCGCCCCTTGAGCAGCGCATCCACCCCGGGCAGACGCCCGCGGAAGGCGGTATACAGCTCTGCCGGATCCTTGGAACCGCCAGTGGACAGGATATTCTCCTCCAGCGCCTTGGCGCGTTCGGGATCAAAGGCCCCGCCTGCCTCTTCAAAGGCGGCAAAGGCATCGGCATCCATCACCTCGGACCACATGTAGCTGTAGTAACCGGAGCTATAGCCATCGCCGGAGAAGACATGCGCGAAATGCGGCGTCGCGTGGCGCATGGTGATGGCGTGGGGCATGCCGATTTCGGCCAGAACCTCGGCCTGGCGCGCCATCGGATCTGCCGGGGCGGCGCCATCGTGGAAGGCCAGATCGACAAGCGCCGAGGCAACGTATTCCACCGTCTGAAAGCCCATGTCATAGGTCGCAGCGCCCAGAACCTTGTCCAGCATTTCCTTGGGCATCGGCTCGCCAGTCTCGGCATGGGTAGCAAACTCGCTCAGCACCTCGGGCACTTCCAGCCAGTGTTCATAGAGCTGCGAAGGAAGCTCCACGAAATCGCGCGCCACCGAGGTGCCCGAGATGCTTTCATAGGTCACATCCGACAGCATCTGGTGCAGTGCATGGCCGAACTCGTGGAACAGTGTGCGCGCATCATCATAGGACAACAGCGCCGGATCGCCCTTGGCAAAGTTGCAGACGTTGATCACGACAGGCGCCTGTTTTTCCGGAAACTTCGCCTGACCGCGCATGGCCGAACACCAGGCACCCGAGCGTTTCGATCCACGGGCAAAATAGTCGCCTATGAAGACCGCCATATGCTCACCGTTGCGCGTGACCTCCCAGGCGCGGCAATCGGGGTGGTAAAGCGGGATATCAAGCGGCTCGAACTCCAGCCCGAACAGGCGGTTCGCACAGGAGAAAGCCGCCTCGATCATCTTGTCGAGCTGCAGATAGGGCTTCAGCTCGGCCTCATCGAGGTCATGTTCGACCTTGCGGCGCTTTTCCGAGTAATAGCGCCAGTCCCAAGGCTCCAGATCACCGTTGATACCATCGGCCTGCATCATATTGGTCAGGATGGCCGCATCCGCATCCGCGCGCGCCTTGGCCGGGCCCCAGACATCCATCAGCAGGCCCCGCACGGCTTCGGGCGTCTTGGCCATTTCAGTTTCCAGCTTGTAAGCCGCGAAATTCTCATATCCCAAGAGCTTGGCTCGTTCCTCGCGCAGGGCAAGGATCTCTGCCGCAATCTCCCGGTTGTCCGTCTTTCCGCCATTGGCTCCGCGCGCCGCCCAGGCCTGGAACGCCTTTTCCCTCAGATCCCGGCGCGGAGAAAATTGCAGGAACGGCGTGATGATGGAACGCGAGGTCGTTACGACAGGCCCGTCCACGCCCTTTTCCTTGCCCGCAGCCCGGGCAGCCGCGATGGCGAAGTCCGGCAGGCCTTCCAGATCCTCTTCAGAGAGCTCCATGAACCAGTTGCTCTCATCCGCCAGCAGGTTCTGAGTAAATTCGGTGCCAATGGTGGCAAGCCGTCCGTTGATCTCCTGCATCCGGGCATCCTCCGCCCCTTCCAGTGCTGCACCACCGCGCACGAAACTGCGGTGGGTCAGCATCAACACACGCTGCTGTTCCTCGGTCAGGTCCAGCTCATCGCGCTGATCCCAGACTGCCTTGATCCGCGAATAAAGCGCCTTGTTCGCGGTAATGGCCGAGGAATGCGCTGCCAGTTTCGGTGAGAATGCACGCTGCAACTCCTGCCGCTTGGGATTACTGTCGGCGCCTGCCACCGTGTAGAACACCGACAGGACCTGCTCCAGCGCCTGGCAAGGTGTTTCCAGCGCACCAATCACATTGTCAAAGGTCGGCGCATCGCGATTTGACGCGATAGCGTCGATCTGGGCGTTATGGGCCGCAAGGGCCTGATCCAGCGCGGGGGCGAAATCTTCGTCGGAAATCTGGTCGAAGGGCGCGATTTCAAACGGGGTATCCCAGTGGGACAACAGGGGGTTGGTCATAGGCAAGGCCTCCTTTGCCCAGAAGCTATGCCCGCGCCCCGGCAGCGTCCAGAGACGCACGCGGATTTTCCGCAAATACTAGCCGCCCGGCCTCAGATCCTCGACCAGATCGGCGGCAATGATGCGGATCGGAACGCCTGCAATATTCGCGGCTCGGGCAATGCGCCACTCGAACCGGCCCATGACCCCATCGGTGTCGATCAGCACCACGACGGCCTCCTTGCCGGTGATTTCGGCCGCGAACAACGCCTGTTGCAGACTGTCAAGGCTGCTGCGCTTGTCGAGGCCAAACTCCACCACCCGATTGCTGTTCTCGCAATCGACCCGGATCGAGGCCCGGCCTTCGGGATAGTCGAATTGATGCACCTGTTCCGGCTCACCGCCCATCAAGGCACCGCACAACAGGGAAATATATAGCGCTTCGGACACGTGGACTTCGCTCTATGCGTGGCGTTTGACGCTTATTCGTTGCCGGAGGCAGCTTTGCCACCGCTGTCGTCAGACCCGTTCCCACCGCCCCCGGCGCCGCAGATCGGGCAGTCGCCCCGCTGTTTCAGCCCGATGCGGCGGGTTTCGCTGTAAAGGGCATCGTAGATCAGCATGGCGCCGCGCAGCACTTCGCCCGCTCCGGTGATCTGCTTGATCGTCTCCACCGCCATCATCGCGCCGACGACCCCGGGCAAGGGACCGATGACGCCGGCTTCGGAACAGCTCGGTGCCAGCCCCGCTGCCGGGGCCTCAGGGAAGATACACTGGTAGCAGGGGCCGCCTGCCTTGGGATGAAAGACGGACAGCTGCCCCTCCCATTGCGACAGGGCGCCGGAAATCAGCGGCTTGCCCAGCGCCACGGCGGTGCGGTTCGACAGATAGCGGCTTTCGAAATTATCGGTGCCATCCAGAATGATGTCATATTCCGCAAACAGGTCGGCGGCGATCTCATCCGTCAGACGGCGGTGATAGGGGCGCACGGTGACAAAGGGGTTCTGCGCCTCCATCGCCTTTTGCGCCGAGAATACCTTGGGCATGCCGATGTCCTGATCGCGGTGAATAACCTGCCGCTGCAGGTTGGCGTTTTCAACCACATCGTCGTCGATGACACCGATGGTGCCAACGCCCGCCGCCGCCAGATATTGCAGCGCCGGTGCGCCAAGCCCCCCGGCCCCGATCACCAGCACCTTTGCGTTCTTCAGCTTCTTCTGCCCTGGACCGCCCAGCTCCCGCAGCACGATATGCCGCGCATAGCGGTTCAGCTCTGTCTCGGAAAACCGGCCCGGTTTGGCCGCCGTTTTCGCCTCGGCCGTGGGTGCTTCCCCGCCATCTTCGGCTTCTTCATCAGCCTCCGCCCGGGCGCGCAGACGGGACACGCCCCAGCTGTAGACACCGATCAGCAGCACGATCCCGCCAAGGATCAGCCAGGAGGAGGCTGAGCCACCGGTGGCGGCCCGCAAACCATGGCCATTCGGCAGGGTCAGTTGCAGGATCACGACGGCCGCAAACAGCAGCGCCAGCAGGCTCCCCCGCATCGCGCGCGGCAGCCCCATCAGGCGCCCGCCCCACCAGATCAGCCCTGCAAGGCCCAGAACCAGTATCATCAGCCTCTCCCCGTGGAGCCAAAACCACCGCTGCCGCGCTCTGTCTCGCTCAACTCCGTCACCTCGACGAAGGCCGCCTGCAAAACCGGCGCGACCACCATCTGCGCAATCCGCTCCCCGTGGCGGATCTCGAAGGGTTCCTGCCCCGCGTTCAGCACGATGACGCCCAGCGGACCGCGATAATCGCTGTCGATGGTACCCGGCGTGTTCGGCAGGGTGATCCCGTGTTTCAGCGCCAGGCCGGAGCGGGGCCGGATCTGGATCTCGTATCCCGCCGGGATTTCCACCCGCAGCCCGGTTGGCACCAGCGCTCGCTCTCCCGGCGTTAGCAGGATGCTGCCGCGCCCTGTCAGGTCGGCCCGCAGATCCGCGCCTGCGGCGCCCGGCGTTTCATACGAGGGCAGCGGCAGATCGTGATCCGCCTCTGCATCACGGCGTATACGGATTGTCACCATATCGGAACCTGCGGTTTGATGTGCTGTGTCAGTGGCTGGATGGGACGGGCTTAGCTATCGAGGGCAGCAGCGATGCGGTTGGCCAGTTTCCCGGCGACCTCCTGCTTCGCCATGCGCGGCCATTCCTCGGCCCCCGTGTCCGTGATCAGGATCACCGCATTTTCGCTGCCACCCATGATACCGGTGGCAGGCGAGACGTCATTGGCGACGATCCAGTCGCACCCCTTGCGCAGCCGTTTGGCGGTGGCGTTGTCCACCACGTCGTTGGTTTCTGCAGCGAACCCCACCACCAGTCCCGGTCTGTTTGCAGTCATATGCGAGACCGTTTTCAGGATGTCCGGGTTTTCGGCGAACTCCAGCGCCGGCAGGCCATCCTTGGATTTCTTCAGCTTCCGGTCCGAGGCGCTGGCAACCCGCCAATCGGCCACCGCAGCGGCGAATACGGCCGCATCGGCGGGCAAGGCTGCCTCTACCGCCGCCTGCATTTCCAGCGCGCTTTCGACGGGAACGACCTCTACCCCCTCGGGGGGGCGGACCGTTGCCGGGCCCGTGACGAACACCACCTCCGCTCCCAGGTCGCGCAGAGCACGGGCCACCGCTGTGCCCTGCGCCCCGGAGGAGCGATTGGCGATATAGCGCACCGGATCAATGGGCTCATGTGTCGGGCCGGAGGTCACGACGATGCGTTTGCCGCTGAGCGGTCCATCACGGAACTCGGCTGCGACGGCCGCGACGATTTCATCCGGCTCGGCCATCCGACCCGGACCGAATTCGCCGCAGGCCATGCCGCCCGCGTTGGGGCCGACAAAGCGGATGCCGTCTGCTTTCAGTGTGGCGATATTGCGCTGCGTGGCGGCGTGTTCCCACATGCGCACGTTCATGGCGGGCGCCACCAGAACCGGCGTGTCGGTGGCCAAGAGCAGGGTCGAGGCCAGATCATTGGCCAGCCCCTGCGCCATCTTCGCCACCAGATCCGCGGTGGCAGGTGCCACAACAACCAGATCCGCACTGCGCGACAGTTGGATATGGCCCATCTCCGCCTCGGCTGTGAGGTCAAACAGATCCCGGTGCACCGGCGCACCGGCCAGGGCCGAGACCGATAGCGGGGTCACGAATTCTTCCCCGGCCTTGGTCAGGACCGGCGCCACGCTGGCTCCCTGATCCTGCAGGCGGCGGATCAGTTCCAGCGCCTTATAGGCCGCGATGCCGCCACCGATGATCAGTAGAATATGTTTGCCTGCCAGCATATTATCCGCCCCTGCGCCACCTTGGAGTTCTGCGTCAGCGCCGACTTTACTTGGCCCGAGCCAAAGTGTGAAACGGTTTTCCCCTCAACCCTTGCCGAAGGCGAGACAGGGGTCCGGGCGCTCTGCCGCCGCGCTATCCAGCAGCAGTTCGAAATCCCCGGATATCGCGCCGCCCTCGCTTTGGCCAAGGCTCTGGATCCGCACCTCGGGCCGCGCCTTTGACAGGTAGACCGCAAGACCCCGATCCAGCCGCGCATGACCATTGCCGGTGATCACCGCCACCGGCCCGCCGGTCTCTTCCAGCGCCTGATCCACCGCTGCAGCAAGTGCCGCATCACGCAGCCGCTGAAAATCGACCAGCACCGGCAGCATTTCAGCAGGCATCGCATTGCAGTGATTGGCCATCTGATCCGCCTCGCGTTCCGTCTGCTCCGCCTCTGGCAGGGGCTGATCCAGCCCGAAATCTGCTGCCCGGGCGCCAAAATAGGCCGCGATCCCCTGATCCAGCGCCTGACGCGCCTCCGAGCGCGGCACCAGCGCGCCGTACTGCCGCGCGGGCGCGGCGGCTGCAAAGACTGGCGCGTAGAGCGCAAACTCCGGCCAACCCGAGGCCTCCCAATCGAGCGCGTCGGCAGTCGCTTCCGCGTCGCTCATCATTGGCTCGCTCAGCGTCTCTGCCTGCGCCTCCGTTATCATTTCCCAAACCACGGCGCGCGGCGCCAGATGCCGCAGGATTTCGGCCTGCCTCTGGTGGTGGGCCGCGTTGTCATGCACCTCACCCAGAATGGCCACATCGGCTTCCTGCAGGACTTCGGCCGCAGCCTTGGCCGAGGGAAGCACGGCAGGCTCGGCCAAGGCGGCGGAGTTTGCCCCAAACATAAAGAAAGCGGCTGCCGTACATGCGGCACCCGCTTTTCTGATAAAAAGAATCGACTTTGTCATGAGAGGAAGTTGTGCACCTCCCGGGAGCACCCTTCAAGCGTTTTCCGCATCTTCTGAAACGCCGCGGCCTCCAGCTGGCGCACGCGTTCCTTGGACAGGTTCAGCTCGTTACCAAGGCTTTCCAGCGTGCGCGCCTCTTCCCGCAGTTTGCGTTCAGTGATGATGAACCGCTCCCGCTCGTTCAGGGCCTGCAACGCCTCAACCAGCCAGGCCCGCAGCTGGCGCCGGTCGTGCCGCTCTTCCACCAGTTCAGCGGCCTGCGCGCTGTCATCCTCCAGCGCCTCGATCCATTCGCGGCCCTCGTCCTCGGAAGATTGCACGGCGTTGAGCGAGAAGTCAGAGCCGGACAACCGCCCGTCCATCATCTCCACATCGCGCAATGGCACGCCGATTTCCGTGGCGATCTGCTGGTTCAGCTGATGCTTGTCGAGTTTGACGCCTGCCGCGCGCGCCTCGCGCTCAAGCTGGGCCTGCACCCTGCGCATATTGAAGAACAGGGATTTTTGCGAGGAGGTGGAGCCGGTGCGCACCATCGACCAATTGCGCATCACGTAGTCCTGGATCGACGCCTTGATCCACCAGACCGCGTAGGTGGAAAACCGCACCCCCCGGTCGGGGTCGAATTTGTCTGCCGCCTTCATCAGCCCGACACCGGCCTCTTGGATGAGATCATTCATCGGCGCGCCGTAGCGTTTGAATTTCGCGGCCATCGAGATCGCCAGCCGCATATAGGCGTGGATCAGCCGGTGCAGTGCTTCTTCGTCACGGTCGTCGCGCCAGGCATAGGCGAGGCGCAGCTCCGTTTCAGCGTCCAGAAGCTCGGCCTTCATGGCCTGCTTTGGCAGCGGGTTTTCACTGGTCGTGTCAAGTGCCATGATACTCCCCTCCAAACTGATTACTAATGTTACGCAGTGGCGCCGGGATCGGATCACTTTGGCTGTATTTTTTCTCCGATCAGGCCCGGTTTTCAGCGCCTTACCCCGGTGCATCAGGTCGTTTTAGGCCATCGGGGGCGCCGCTTTGCTCCCCACCTTGGAACCTGTCCGCCCTTGGTCGTGGCCCTGCTGCAGATCCCGGTCCACATCTGCGGGGCGTCATCGGACATGGCAGGTTCAGGCTTGTTTCAGGCCGGATCAGCAGATACCCAAACTCCTGCAACCATCACCGAACTCAGGGTAGAAGACGTGTCCGCAGCTGTCACATTCATTCTTGGCGGGGCCGCATCGGGAAAGTCTGCCTTTGCTGAAAGTCTATGCTTTTCCTCAGGCAAGCCAAAAGCTTACTGGGCAACCTCACAGATATTTGATGATGAAATGCGCGAAAAAGTTGCAAAACACCTGGCCCAGCGCGGCGCGGACTGGACTACCCATGAAGAACCATTCGATGCCGCAAAGGCGCTTGGCGACCTGCAGGACGGGCAGATCTGCCTGATCGATTGCGCCACCATGTGGCTGAGCAATCACCTGCTGGCGGACCATGATCTGGAGGCCGAAACCGAGACCCTGTTGCAGGCGATTGATGCCTGCCGCGCAGAAATCGTGATCGTGTCGAACGAAACCGGACTTGGCATCGTGCCCGAGAACGCCCTGGCCCGGAGGTTCCGCGAGGCGCAGGGGCGGCTCAACATCGCAATCGCCGCCCGCGCGCAAACTGTGGTACAGGTCACCGCAGGCCTGCCG
Source organism: Pseudophaeobacter sp. A-200-2 (assembly GCF_041008815.1). Classification (NCBI taxonomy): domain Bacteria; kingdom Pseudomonadati; phylum Pseudomonadota; class Alphaproteobacteria; order Rhodobacterales; family Roseobacteraceae; genus Pseudophaeobacter; species Pseudophaeobacter sp. A-200-2. The sequence continues at coordinate 59,019 of NZ_JAXGFU010000003.1, forward strand.
CTGGTGCTGAAAGGAAGCCTTCCATGACCCGCCTCTTCCTTGTCCGCCACGGCCCGACCCACGTCAAATCCATGGTCGGCTGGTCGGATCTTCCGGCGGACCTGTCCGACAGCGCCGCAATTCGCCGCCTGTCAGCTGCCCTGCCCGAAGATGCCTTGGTGGTGTCGTCGGATCTGTCCCGCGCAGCAGATACCGCAAGCGCCATCCAAGGCGACCGTGCGCGCCTGGCCCACCTGCCCGACCTCAGAGAAATCCATTTCGGTGAATGGGAGCTGCGCACCTGGAAAGACATCGACGCGGAAGATCCCGAACGCATCCGCGCCTATTGGGAAACCCCCGGCGATGTGCGGCCCCCCGGCGGAGAAAGCTGGAATGAGGTCTGCGCCCGCGTGGACCGGGCCATCGACGATCTGATAGAAGCCCACCGGGGCCGCAATCTGATCGTGGTCGGCCATTTCGGCCAGATCCTGACCCAGATCCAGCGCGCCGAACGGCTGACCGCAGAGGAGGCGTTTTCGCACCGGATCGACAACCTGTCGGTCACCGAAATCCACCACCTTCCTGGGGAAGGGACCGATGGTTGGCGCACCGGAAAGATCAATCACCTTCCGTGATGGCACCGCGCACAAATCAGCGATTTGGCAACCCGTGAAGCTGCGCTAGCCTGCTTTCCATGACATATGATCTTTTTATCGGTGACCGCATGTATTCCAGCTGGTCCCTGCGCGGCTGGCTCATGCTTGAAAAATTCTCGCTCCCCCATGTGGTGCATATGGTGGGGCTTTATTCCGGAACCATGGCGGCGGATCTGGCAGATCTGGCGCCTGCCCGGCTGGTACCCACACTTCGCACGCCCGAAGGCACGGTGATCGGCGAAAGCCTGGCTATGGGGGAAACCCTGGCCGAACGGCACCCGGATGCAGGCCTGTGGCCCAGCGATCCGACTGCGCGGGCGACTGCGCGCTGGCTGGTGGCTGAAATGGCCTGCGGTTTTTCTGCCCTGCGCGGTGATTGCCCCATGCAACTGAGCCATATCTGGCAGGGATTTACCCCCTCCGAAGCGGTGCAACAGGATCTTGCCCGGATCGAGACCCTGTTTGCGCATGCCCGCAAGGTGTCTGGCGCTGCGGAGGGCTGGCTTTTTGGCGACTACTGCCTTGCCGATGTGTACTACACGCCGGTTGCAGCCCGCATCATCGGATATGACCTGCCGGTGTCACCTGAAACCCGCGCCTATTGCCGCGCGCTCTTGTTCGATCCGGCGGTGCAGCGCTGGCAGGAACAGGCGCGTGAGGTGACTTACGACCCCGAGCCTTATGCGATGGATCTGGAGCGCCGCCCCTGGAGCCTTGACTGACGTGCCGCGTCGTCGGCCCGCAAAGCCAACGACAAAAATACACGCATAACGTGCTTTAAGGGCGACTCTGGTTCACCGTTCGCTATGATTTTCTCTGGTATCTTCAGAGGGATAGCGCAGCATGATTTCACGGGCCTACACGGTGGCCTTTCAGGGGGTGGAGGCCCGCCCGGTCGAGGTGCAATGCGCCGTGGCGCCGGGCCTTCCAGCCTTTTCCATCGTCGGCCTGCCGGACAAGGCGGTGAGCGAAGCGCGCGAGAGGGTGCGCTCGGCCTTTGCCGCCATGTCGATTGCGCTGCCGTCAAAACGGATCACGGTGAACCTGTCACCCGCGGATCTGCCCAAGGAAGGCAGCCATTTCGACCTGCCCATCGCTCTAGCGCTTCTCGCCGCAATCGAGGTGATCCCAAGCGAGGCCGCAAGCGAGACCATCGCGCTTGGGGAATTGTCTCTCGACGGGACGTTGATTCCCGTGGTGGGCGCCCTGCCCGCCGCGATGACCGCCGCCAGCGAGGACCGGCTGCTGCTCTGCCCCAAGGCATCGGGGGCAGAGGCCGCCTGGGTCGATGCGGCTCGGGTAATCGGCGCCGCCAGCCTGATCGACGTGGTGCGCCATTTCACCGGCAAGATGCCCCTTCCTCAAGCCACCGCGGGCGAAGTCCACGACGATACCGGCACGCGCGACCTGCGCGACGTGAAGGGGCAGGAACGGGCCAAACGCGCATTGGAAATCGCCGCCGCCGGACGGCATCACATTCTGATGGTCGGCCCGCCCGGGTCCGGCAAATCCATGCTGGCGGCGCGGCTGCCGACGATCCTGCCGCCCCTGACGGCGGCTGAGGCGCTGGAGACCTCGATGATCCAGTCCCTGTGCGGCTTGATCGAGGATGGTGGCATCAACCGGAGCCGCCCCTTTCGCGAACCGCATCACACCGCATCCATGGCCGCCATCGTCGGCGGCGGGCGGCGGGCACAGCCAGGCGAGATCAGCCTCGCGCACAATGGCGTGTTGTTTCTGGACGAGCTGCCCGAATTTGCCCGCCCGGTGCTGGAAACCCTGCGCCAGCCCCTTGAAACCGGCGAGGTCATGGTCGCCCGCGCCAATGCCCATGTGAAATACCCGAGCCGCTTCATGCTGGTGGCTGCGGCCAACCCATGCAAATGCGGCCATCTGGCGGATCCGGCCCGCGCGTGCTCTCGTGCGCCGCTCTGCGCCGAGGATTACATGGGGCGCATTTCCGGTCCGCTGATGGACCGCTTCGATCTGCGCATCGACGTGCCGCCAGTGTCTTATGACGATCTGACCCTACCCGCTGCCGCCGAAGGGTCCGCCGAAATCCTACAAAGGGTGGAAACCGCGCGCGCGCGGCAGGAGCGGCGGTTTTCAGACCATCCCGGTGCGCAGCAGAACGCCGATGCCGAAGGGGCGCTGCTGGAAGACATTGCCGTATTGGATACGGAAAGCCGCGAGATGATGCAGCGCGCCGCCGATCGTTTCGCCCTGACCGCGCGCGGCTATCATCGGGTGCTGCGGGTGGCGCGCACGATTGCCGATCTGGAAGGGGAGCCGGAAATCCTGCGTCCACATGTGGCTGAGGCGCTGGGGTTCCGGCTGGCAGGCTGAAGTGTCGCCAGCCGGAAGTGTCTTACAGTTTGGATTCGATCGCCTGCCAGACTTTCTCGGCGATATTCACGTCATCAAATCGTTCCAGTTCCTGAATGCCGGTGGGTGAGGTCACGTTGATCTCTGTTAGGTAATCACCGATCACGTCGATGCCGACAAAGATCTGCCCCTTTTCCTTCAGAAGCGGGCCAATGGCAGCGCAGATCTCACGGTCGCGCTCGGTCAGGCCGATCTTTTCCGGGCGTCCGCCCACATGCATGTTAGACCGGGTTTCACCGGCGGCGGGCACGCGGTTGATGGCGCCGACGGGTTCGCCGTCCACCAGAATGACGCGTTTGTCGCCATTGCTGACATCGGGCAGGAATTTCTGCACGATCAGCGGCTCGCGGCTGAAACCGGTGAACAATTCGTGCAGCGAGGTCAGGTTGCGATCGTTGGCATCCAGACGGAACACCCCGGCGCCGCCATTGCCATAAAGCGGCTTCAGAATGATGTCGCCATGCTTGGCCTTGAAGGCCTTGATGGTGTCCAGATCACGGGCAATCGCCGTGGGCGGCGTCAGATCAGGGAAATCCAGCACCAGCAGTTTTTCCGGGTAGTTGCGCACCCAGAACGGATCGTTCACCACCAGCGTCTGCCCCTTGAGGCGGTCCAGCAGATGCGTCGAGGTGATGTAATGCATGTCGAACGGCGGGTCCTGCCGCAGCCAGACCACATCGAAATCCGCAAGATCCACCTCGCGCTCTTCGCCCAGCACCGCCGGGGTCCCGGCGACGCGCTGCACGGTCATGTCATAGCCGCGGGCGGTGATGCGCCCTTCCTGATAGGCTAGGTGATCGGGGCTGTAGTAAAACAGCTCGTGCCCGCGCGCCTGCGCCTCTTCAGCAAGGCGGAAGCTGCTGTCGGCATTGATGTCGACGCCCATGACCGGGTCCATCTGGAAGGCGATTTTCATGAAGTGCATCCCTTTTGTTTCGGCAAATAGATGGCCCAGCGGGCACAAAGGTTCAATAGAGCAGAACGCTGTCAGCCCTGACCAAAGGCGTTTTCGAGGATCTCGACCTGCCCTTTGCCGTTCACAAACACGGCATCAAGCCGCGCCTCGGTCAGCTGCCCCCGAGGTTCTCCTTCCAGAAAATGCGCGGCGCTGGCCTGGATCCGCTGCATCTGTGTGGGCGTGATGCGGGCGGCGGCGGATGCGAATGTGGCGCTATGCTTGACCTCGGCAAAGACCAGCATGTCCCCCTTGCGCAGGATCAGGTCGATCTCACCCCCGGGGCCGCGCCAGCGCCGGGCTTCCACGCGGTAGCCCCGTGCCTCATAGGCGCGCGCGGCTGCGTCTTCGGCAGCCTTCCCAGCCAGATGGGCGCGCTGACCTTGATAGTGTCGCCCCTCCATCCGCTCAGCCTGCGTCCTTGGCCAGTTGCAGGGCAAGCTGGTAGACCTTGCGGCGCGGCAATTCGTGGGTTTCCGCCACGATGGATGCGGCATCCTTTACCGAATTGTCCTTCAGCGCCGCGCGCAGGTCTTCCTCAAGGCTGGCTTCGCTCACCTCTTCGCCATGGGCGCGATCCACCAGCATGACAATCTCTCCTTTCACCGGTTTCTCCTCCAGCCCGGCCACCAAATCACTCAGGCTGCCGCGCCGGATCTCTTCGAATTTCTTGGTCAACTCGCGGCAAAGGGCGGCAGGCCGGTCCCCGAGAACTGCCGCCATATCCGCCACCGAGGCAGCGATGCGTTTGGGCGATTCGTAGAAAATCAGCGTTCCGGGCACGTTTCGCAGCTCTTCCAGCCGCTTGCGTCGGGCGCCGCTGGCGTTGGGCAGGAAACCGGCGAAAAAGAACGCATCGGTCGGCAAGCCCGCCAGTGTCAGCGCTGCCAGCGCCGCCGAGGCACCCGGCGCTACGGTAACCTTATGCCCGGCTTCAGCTGCCGCGCGGCTCAGATCATAGCCCGGATCGGCGATCAGCGGCATGCCGGCCTCAGACGCATAGGCAACCGACTGCCCCGCCTCCATCGCCTGCATCAGCCTTGCCCGGGCGCCTGCGCCGCTGTGATCATGGTAGGCGATGATTTGGCGTCCGTTCAGCGGCACACCATGAATTTCCATCAGCTTGCGCAGAGACCGGGTGTCCTCGGCGGCGATCACATCAGCCGACGCCAGCACATCCAGCGCCCTGAGGGTGATGTCGCGTGCGGTGCCGATGGGCGTGGCCACAAAGTGCAGCCCCGGCAACAATTTGACGATCTGATGATTCACGCTGGACCCGCCTTTTTGGTCGTTTATGATCCCCTTAAACCAATACGGCCACCAACACGGCGCCCTGCGCCGGAAAAGGGGAGTTTCAGGTCCATCATGTTCGCCGTTTTCAAACAGGCCCGCAAGGCGGCATTCGCCGCGATTACCGCAATTTCCGCCTTTGCTCTGAGCGCCTGCAACCCGACCAGCATCGGAAGCGGCCCGAGCATCAACACCTCGAAACCGGTTCCCGTGGCGCTATTGGTGCCGCGCGGATCGGCCAAATCCGGCGACAGCGTTCTGGCGCAAAGCCTCGAAAACGCGGCGCGACTGGCGATCGGCGATTTGAAGGGCGTGCAGGTGGACCTCAAGGTCTATGACACAGCAGGCGATCCGGCGACAGCGGCCAATGCGGCCACCCAGGCCATCAACGACGGCGCACGCATCATCCTTGGCCCGGTCTATGCCGAGGCCGCAAATGCTGCAGGCGTCGCTGCGGCCAAGCGCAACGTCAACGTGCTGGCCTTTTCCAACAACACCGCAATCGCCGGCGGCAATGTCTTTATCCTGGGGGCGACCTTTGCCAATACCGCCCAGCGCCTGACCGAATACGCTGTACGCCAGGGGCGCGGCAATATCGTGATCGTCAGCGGCAATGACGCTGCGGGCCGTGCAGGAAGCGCTGCCATTCAGGCCGCAGCCGGGCGCACTGGTGCAACCATTGCCGGGTCGGTCGGATATGAGCTGTCCCAGAAAGGCGTGATCGACGCCGTCGGCCCGATCCGCGACACTGCGCGTGCCAACAATGCCAACGCCGTCTTCATGACCGCGACCACCGCAGGCGCCCTACCACTGCTGACCCAGCTTCTGCCCGAAGCGGGCCTGGATAAGGAAAGCACCCAGTACATCGGTCTGACTCGCTGGGACATCCCCTCGCCAACCCTGTCCCTGCCCGGTGTGCAGGGCGGCTGGTTTGCCCTGCCCGACCCGAGCAAATCGCAGCAGTTCATTACCCGCTACAGCTCTGCCTACGGGGGCGCTCCGCATTCCATCGGCGGGCTTGCCTATGACGGTATCGCCGCGATCGGGGCTCTGGTCAGTGCCGGGAAATCCGACGCCCTAACCGGCGCCGCCCTAACCCAGGGCGCAGGCTTCCAGGGCACCGGTGGTATCTTCCGTCTGCGCGCCGATGGCACCAATGAACGCGGCCTTGCGGTCGCAACAATCCAAGAACAGAAGGTGGTCGTCATTGACCCAGCTCCCAGTAGCTTCTCCGGCACAGGATTCTGATCCGGCCCATCAAGGCACCCCGCCCCTCGCCCCGGTCAAAGGCCCGCTGATCTGCGCCGCAGACAAGATTTTTGACGCTGCGGCGATACACGAGCAGATTGCTGCCGCAGCCAAGGACATGGAGGCGGCAGCGCTGCGCGCAGAGGTGGTCCGTCTGCTGCGTGAGGCCAACAAGGAAGGCCGCGCGGCGATTGCCGAAGCCTTTACTGCGGCGCCCTTTGCCGCCCGTGCGCTGACCCAGTCCTACAGCCACCTGACCGACGGGCTGGTCACGACCGCCTTTCGGGCCGCCACACAATTCCTGCATCCGCTGGCCAACCCGACCCAGGGCGAACGTATCGCCGTAATGGCCGTGGGCGGATACGGCCGGGCCGAAATGGCACCGTTTTCGGACGTAGACCTGCTGTTTCTGACCCCCTACAAGATCACCGCCTGGGCCGAGAGCGTCATTGAATCGATGCTTTATATGCTGTGGGACCTGCGGCTGAAGGTCGGCCACTCCAGCCGCACGATCAAGGATTGCATCCGCCTTGGCGCCGAGGATTACACCATCCGTACCGCCATGCTGGAACACCGTTTCCTGTCCGGTGACGCCGACCTTGCCCAAGAGCTGGACAACCGGCTGCGCAGCGATCTCTTTTCCAAGGATGCCCGCGAATTCGTCGAGGCCAAGCTGGCCGAACGGGACGAACGCCACCTGAAACAGGGTGAGCGTTACATGGTCGAACCCAATGTAAAGGAAGGCAAAGGCGGGTTGCGCGACCTACAATCGCTGTTCTGGATCTCCAAGTATCTTTATCAGGTGCAGGACGTCGCCGAACTGGTGCCGCTGGGCCTGTTCAGCCGGGAAGAGTTCGAATTTTTCGCCGAGGCAGAGAATTTTCTCTGGGCGGTGCGCTCGCACATGCATCTGGCAACCGGGCGCGCGACCGAACAGCTGACATTCGATTTGCAGGTCGAGGTCGCCGAGCGCATGGGCTATCAGGACCGCGCCGGGCGGCGCGGCGTCGAAGTCTTCATGCAGGACTATTTCCGCAAGGCCACCCAGGTCGGGGATATCACCCGCATTTTCCTGACCAAGCTTGAGGCAAGCCAGCAAAAGGGCGAACCGCTGCTGGAACGGATTTTCCGCCGCCGCCCAAAAATCAAACCCGGCTACAAGGTCGTGCACAACCGGCTGGATATCGTCGATCCCGAAGAGTTTCTGGCGGACAAGCTGAACCTGCTCAGGATCTTCGAAGAAGGTCTGCGCACAGGCATGCTGATCCACCCTGATGCGATGCGTCTGGTCACGGCCAATCTGGACCTGATCGATGATGAAATGCGCGCCAACAAGGAAGCCTGCCGCATCTTTCTGGATCTGCTGCTGAAGCACGGAAACCCCGAACGCGCGCTGCGCCGCATGAACGAGCTTGGCGTCCTCTCTGCCTTCCTGCCGGAATTCGAACCGATCGTGGCGATGATGCAGTTCAACATGTATCATTCCTACACGGTGGACGAGCATACCATTCAGGTGATCTCGAACTTTGCATCCATTGAACGTGGCGAGCTCGAAGACGAACTGCCAGTTTCCTCCGAAGTGCTGCGCAAAGGGGTCAACCGCAAGGTTCTGATGGTGGCCATGCTGCTGCACGATATCGGCAAGGGGCGCGAACAGGACCATTCGATCCTTGGCGCCCAGATCGCCCGCAAGGTGGCGCCGCGGCTGGGGCTCAACAAATCCGACAGCGAGACCGTCGAATGGCTGGTGCGCTATCACCTTCTGATGTCGGACATGGCGCAAAAACGCGATATTGCCGATCCGCGCACCGTGCGCGGATTTGCCAAGGCGGTGCAATCGGTGAAACGGCTGGATCTGCTTCTGTTGCTGACCGTCTGCGATATCCGTGGCGTCGGACCGCACACCTGGAACAACTGGAAAGCCGCCCTGCTGCGCTCGCTTTACAACCAGACCCGCCGCGCGCTGGAAGACGGCATGGAGGCGCTGAACCGCGAACACCGAGGCACAGCCGCCAAGAAGCGCCTGCGCACGGCGCTGCCAGACTGGACCAAATCCGATCTCAAACGCGAAACCTCGCGCCATTATCCGCCCTATTGGCAAGGCCTGCATGTGACCGCGCATGTGGATTTTGCCGAAATGCTGCGCGAGCTGGAAGAGATCGGTGATCCGGGTGAAGTCATCATCCGCATGCATCCCGATGAAGACCGCGATGCCACCCGCGCCTGTTTTGCCATGGCCGACCATCCCGGCATCTTTGCCCGTATGGTGGGCGCCCTGGCACTGGTCGGGGCCAATGTCGTCGATGCACGCTCTTATACGACCAAGGACGGCTATGTGACCGATGCCTTCTGGATTCAGGACGCCGAAGGCCACCCCTATGAGGCCTCGCGCCTGCCCCGCCTGACCCAGATGATCCTGAAAACCCTGAAGGGCGAGGTCATCGCCCGCGAGGCGCTGGTGTCGCGCGACAAGATCAAGAAGCGTGAAAAGGCCTTCAACGTGCCGACCCACATCACCTTTGATAACGAAGGGTCAGAGATCTACACCATCATCGAGGTGGATACCCGTGACCGGGCTGGCCTGCTGTATGATCTGGCGCGCACCCTTGCAGATGCCAATGTCTATATCGCCAATGCGGTGATCGCGACCTACGGCGAACAGGTGGTCGATTCCTTCTATGTCAAAGACATGTTCGGCCTGAAATACCACTCGGAATCCAAGCAGAAGACCCTTGAGCGCAAGCTGCGCGAGGCCATTTCCGCCGGGGCCAAGCGAGCCGGTTCATGAAGCCGATCAAACTGCTGTCCGGCTTTGTCACGGTTGGTTTCTGGACTCTGGCCAGCCGCATCCTCGGCTTTGTGCGCGAAATCCTGATCGCCGCCTATATCGGCCCCGGTCCGGTGCTTGATGCCTTTGTCGCCGCCTTCCGCCTGCCCAACCTGTTCCGCCGCTTCTTTGCCGAAGGTGCCTTCAACGCAGCCTTTGTGCCCCAGTTCGCCGACCGGCTGGAGGCCGATGAAGACGCAGAAGGCTTCGCCCAACAGGCGTTCAACCTACTCGCCGCTGCGGTACTGGCCCTGACCGGCCTTGGCATGGTCTTCATGCCCGCCCTTGTCTGGGCAACGGCCGAAGGTTTTGTCGGGGATGCGCGTTTTGATCTGGCTGTAGGATATGGCCATATCGTCTTTCCCTACATCCTGTTCATGTCGCTGGCGGCGCTGTTTTCCGGTGTCTTGAACGCTACGGGGCGGTTTGCTGCTGCTGCGGCGGCGCCCGTGCTGCTGAACATCTTTGCCTGCAGCGCGATGATCACTGGGGCCGCGCTTGGCCATGAGGTCATCACCTGGCTGGTCTGGACCATCCCGGTTGCTGGCGTTGCGCAACTGGCGCTGGTCTGGCGCGCGACCGAGCGTGCGGGCATCCGCCTGCGCCCCGGCCTGCCACGCGTCACCCCCGCCATGCGCCGCCTCGTGCGAGTGGCGGTTCCGGCCGCGCTGGCCATGGGCGTCACCCAGGTCAATCTGGTGGTGGGGCAGCTGGTCGCCTCGGATATCGAGAACGCGGTCAGCTGGCTGTTCATTGCCGACCGTCTGTATCAACTGCCGCTTGGCGTGGTCGGGATTGCTGTCGGCATCGTGCTGCTACCGGATCTGACCCGGCGCCTGCGGGCAGATGATGATACAGGTGCGCGCGAGGGGCTTTCGCGCGCCGGGGAGTTCTCATTGCTGCTGACACTGCCCTCAGCTGCCGCTTTCATCGCGGTGCCGGTGCCGCTGGTTTCGGTGCTCTACGAACGCGGCGCAACAGGCCCCGAGGACGTGGCGGCCATTGCCCTGGCTGTGGCGATCTACGGCGCCGGGCTGCCTGCCTTCGTGCTGCAGAAGGTCCTGCAACCGCTCTATTTTGCACGGCAGGACACCCGCACGCCGTTCTACTACGCGCTGGTGGCGATGATCCTCAACGCGGTGCTGGCCATCGGGTTGAAGCCACTTGTGGGCTGGGTCTCTCCCGCCATCGCCGCATCGACGGCAGGCTGGGCGATGGTCGCTCTGCTGTGGATGGGGGCCGGGCGCCGCATGGGGGATGTCGCCCGCTTTGATGCGCGTTTCTTCCGACGCGGCTGGCGCATTCTTGCGGTCTCGCTGCTGATGGGCGCGGTGCTTCATATCGGCACACAGCAGCTTGCCTGGCTCTTCTACCTGCCAAGCTGGCGCTATCTGGCCCTTCTGGGACTGATCCTGACAGGGGCGGTGATCTACTTTGGCGTCGGCCAGGCCGTTGGCGCCTTCCGGCTCGCAGAATTCAAAAAGGCACTCCGCCGCAACCGGGGCTGACCGCGCCGCGCCCTGGCACGGCGCCCGGCCCAACGGGATCAGGCATGGTGTCCTGTCGCAATCCGGGCGGGAGCCCCCTGCCCGCGTTCAGTCGTGACGGATCTTGTTGCGGAACCGCGCCCAGCCGCCGGGCGCCAGGAAAAACGACAGGAAGAACCCGGTGGCAAAGCCAGTCAGATCCGCGATCCAGTCGGGTTGGCCGCCAAACAGCAGCGCAAACAGCAGCTGGATCCCCATCAGAAAGGCAATCAGCGAAAACGCCCGGCTCTGCTGCGCGCCCACCAGCGACAATTGTCGCCACAGGATATAGGTAAAGGCCCCGATCAACCCGTAAACCGCCGGAAATCCGCCGATCAGGGGCACCGGACTGCCGGAGAAGATCGCATAGCCCAGGGCGCCACCGATGGCAGAAAGGACAAAGATCAGGATCATGGCAATATCGCCAAAGACCTCTCCGACCATCTTGCCCATGGCCAGCACGAAGACGCAGACAAACAGCGCATGGGTGAAACTGCCGTGCACAAAGGCAAAGGAGACAAACCGCAGCAGATGCTGCGCGGGCCATTGTCCGGTCTCCCACATCCACCAGAAAATTTCGGCAGAGAATGCGTAAGACTGGAAAGCCTCCAGCCGCCAGCCCACGGCGGACGGGCCTCCGACGATGCCGCGCGCGCCAAGCGAAAACGCCGCCTCGATCCCCATGATAACCAGCACCAGCGCCACCACCACGGGCGGCAGCGGGTTCACGGGTGATGGGTTTTCACTGCTGCTCATTTCTTTCCTGCCCTTTTTGCCTGTCCCGGCCTTTTGACGCGCCCTTGTGGACCCGCCACCTGGACGGGCTGTTGACGACCGTTGCGCCCATGGTTAAGCCACCGCAGGCCCTATTTCCAGACGGGAGTTTCTCGATGACCGAGACCACTTTCACGCCGCGTGTCTTTTCCGGCATCCAGCCCTCGGGCAACCTGCACCTTGGCAACTACCTTGGTGCTCTCAAACGGTTTGTCGACTGGCAGGACAAGGACATGGAGACCATCTATTGCATGGTCGACCTGCACGCGATCACCGTCTGGCAAGATCCCAACGATCTGAAAAAAGCCACCCGCGAACTGTGTGCCGGGTTCATTGCCGCCGGGCTTGATCCGGAGAAATCCATTCTCATCAACCAGAGCCAGGTGCCTGAACATGCGCAACTGGCCTGGGTTTTCAACTGTGTTGCCCGCATGGGCTGGATGCAGCGGATGACCCAGTGGAAAGACAAGGCGGGCAAGAACCAGCAGAACGCCTCGCTGGGTCTACTGGCCTATCCGTCGCTGATGGCGGCGGACATCCTAATCTACCACGCCACGCATGTGCCGGTGGGCGAGGACCAGAAACAGCACCTTGAACTCACGCGCGACATCGCGGCCAAGTTCAACCACGACTATGGCGTTGATTTCTTCCCGCTGACCGAGCCGGTGATCGAGGGTGCCGCCACGCGGGTGATGAGCCTGCGTGACGGCTCCAAGAAGATGTCGAAATCGGATCCTTCAGATGCAAGCCGCATCAACCTGACCGACGATGCCGACACAATCGCCAAGAAGATCCGCAAGGCCAAGACCGACCCGGAGGCCCTGCCGTCGGAAGCCAAGGGCCTGGAAGAGCGCCCCGAAGCGCGCAATCTGGTGAACATCTACGCGGCCCTCGCCGAACAGACCGTGGACCAGGTGCTGGCTGATGTTGGCGGGCGGCAGTTCTCGGAGTTCAAGCCGATGCTGGCAGATCTGGCCGTGTCCAAGATGGCGCCGATCTCGACCGAAATGGCCCGGCTGATGGGCGAACAGGACGAAATCGACCGCATCCTGTCGCGCGGCTCTGAACGTGCCCGCGAAATCACAGCCCCGATCCTGCGCAAGACCTATGACATTATTGGCATGGTCGGACCGGTCAGCCTGTGATAGGCGTTTGAATACCTTCGCACGTTGCGGAGGAAGTCTATACTGGAGATATCGGATGGCCAATGGCACCGTAAAATGGTTCAACGCAACTAAAGGCTACGGCTTTATCGAGCCCGAAGCTGGCGGAAAAGATGTGTTCGTGCACATCTCGGCGGTTGAACGCTCGGGCCTCAACGGTTTGAACGACAACCAAAAAGTTTCCTATGAGCTGGAAACCGGCCGTGACGGCAAGCAGTCCGCAGGTTCGCTGGAACTGCTCTGAGGTTGTTGGCAGAGTAACCCTCTGCGCAAACCACATTAAAAATGATGACGGTGCTTTTGCTTCCCGAATCACCAAAGGCCGCCCTTTCGGGCGGCTTTTTCGCTTTCCGGGATAAACCCTGCTGTCAGCCCCTTTGCTCTCAGAGGCCCTTTACCCCGTTCAGCGTCAGGGTGGTGACAATATCGGCATAGCCCTCGCGGGCGTCGGATCCGGCACCGGAATTCCACATGTAATACCAGTTCAGCATGCCAAAGACCGACATGGTCGCTGCGCGCAGCTTCGCCGCATCCCCGGCAAAAACCTCGGGCGCGACGGCGCTGATCGCGTCGCTCATGAAGGTGACCAGCTCGCGCTGATAGCCACGCAGCAATGTCTGCTGTTCTTCGGGGAGGGCTGACATGGCGCTGATCTGCACCTGATGCTCGTCATCGGCCCCCTGATAGGCGAGCAATATCTCCGCCACGATGCGGCGCAGGCGGGCCTCTGCCTCAAGGCCCGACAGGTCCAGCTCGCAGACCCGATCCCGCAAATCGCTCAGATAGGTTTCAAGGAGGCCGAAGAGAACGGCATCCTTGCTGTCATAGTAGTGATAGATATTGGCCTTGGAGATCCCGCACTCCCGCGCCAGCTGGGTCATCGACGCGCGGTCATAACCGGCGTCAGCGAAGACCTTGGCCGCAGATTTGAGGATCTGCGCCCGCTTCAGGTCATGGTCTTTTGCGATCGTGCGGGCCACTGCTCTGCCTATCCTTTGTCGCGGTTGTCGACGACGCGCTTGGCCTTGCCCTGGCTGCGCTCCACCTCGCCCGGCTCGCCAACAATGATCTCGGTCGAGACCCCGACCATATCCTTGATCCGTTTGGTCAGCATCCGCGCTGCAGCGGTTTTCGACATTTCGTCGGTGGCATCCGGGTTGGCTTCGACAAAGACGCGCATCGCATCCATGCGGCCGGATTTATAAAGCTCGATCTGGTAATGCGGCGCCAGACCACCGGTGGCCATCAGCTGCTCTTCGATCTGGCTGGGGAAGACGTTGACGCCGCGCAGGATGATCATGTCGTCGCTGCGGCCAGTGATCTTTTCCATCCGCCGCATGGTGCGGGCAGTGCCCGGCAGCAGGCGGGTCAGATCGCGGGTGCGGTAACGCACCATCGGCAGGCCTTCCTTGGTGAGCGTGGTAAAGACCAACTCGCCCATTTCGCCGTCGGGCAGCACTTCACCGGTGACGGGGTCAATGATCTCGGGCAGGAAGTGATCCTCCCAGATGACCGGGCCGTCCTTGGTTTCCACGCATTCGCTGGCCACACCCGGCCCCATGATTTCCGACAGGCCGTAAATATCCACCGCGTGCATGTCAAAGGCGTCTTCGACCTCCTTGCGCATGGCATCGGTCCAGGGCTCGGCGCCGAAGACACCCACCTGCAGCGAGCTGTCGCGCGGGTCCAGTCCCACCTTGTGGAACTGCTCAAGGATGTTGAGCATGTAGGAGGGTGTCACCATGATCCCGTCAGGTTTGAAGTCGGTGATCAGGCCCACCTGTTTCTCGGTCTGGCCGCCGGACATCGGCACCACGGTGGCGCCCAGGCGTTCGATCCCGTAATGGGCGCCAAGACCGCCGGTGAAGAGCCCATAGCCATAGGCGTTATGCACCATGTTGCCCTTGCGCAGACCGGCGGCGCGCAAGCTCCGCGCGACCAGATCGGCCCAGTTGTCGATGTCTCCCTTGGTATAGCCCACGACGGTCGGCTTGCCCGTGGTGCCCGAGGACGCGTGCAGGCGGATGATTTCCTCGCGCGGCACGGCAAAGAGACCGAATGGGTAGTTGTCGCGCAAGTCATTCTTGTAGGTGAAGGGGAACTTCGAAAGATCCGAAAGCTGCTGCAGATCGTCGGGATGCACGCCCGCTTCATCGAACCGCTGCTTGTACATCGGCACGTTGTCATAGGCATGGCGCAGCGACCATTTCAGGCGCTCCAGCTGCAGGCTGCGGATTTCGTCGATGGAGGCGATTTCGATCGGGTCGAGCTCGGCCTTGTTGGGGGTCAGGTCTTTCATGGCGTCCTCCTCACCTATTCTTCGAAAAGATGGCCTTTGATCGCACGGGACAGGCCCCGGAACTCTGCGATCACCAGATCATCCTGATTTTTGACGGTCACGTCGTAGATGCCGCTGCGCCCGGTCAAGGAGACCTCTCGCGCATCGGCGGTCAGCCGGTCGCCAAGGCGTCCCGGCGCGGTATAGGTAATGCTGTTGCTTTGCGCCACGGTGGCCTGATTGCGGCTGTTGCAGGCAAAGGCAAAGGCGCTGTCGGCCAGCATAAAGGTCACGCCGCCATGGCAGATACCGTGGCCGTTGCAATGGTGCGCTTCGACCGTCAGCTGCAGTACCGCGCGCCCGGCGTCGACCTCGGCGATCTCCATTCCGGCCCATTTCGACGCATTGTCGCTGGACCACATGGCGGCGCTGGATTTTTCCGCGCGTTCTTTCGGGGTCATGGTCATTTGCCTTTGAACTCCGGGCTGCGCTTTTCCAGGAAAGAGGCAACGCCTTCGGCATAGTCTGCGCTTTCACCGCAGGTTTTCATGGCGTCCGCTTCCATCTCCAGATGGTCGGTCAGCGTGTCGACGGCGGCAGCTTGAATACATTGTTTGGTCAGCCCCAGACCCAGCGTCGGACCATTTCCGAATTTCTCGGCCATGGCGCGGGCTTCGGTCATAAGCTCTTCATCCGGCAACGCCTTCCAGATCAGCCCCCAGTCCTCGGCCTTTTTGGCGGGCAGCGGCTCGGCGGTAAAGGCCAGCCCCTTCGCGCGGGCTTCGCCCAGAAGACGTGGCAGATGCCAGCTGCCGCCAGTATCGGGGATCAGACCCACCTTGGAGAAGGATTGGATGAACTTGGCGCTTTCGGCCGCCAGAACCACATCACAGGCGAGTGCGATATTTGCCCCAGCCCCGGCAGCAACGCCATTGACGGCGCAGATCACCGGGAAGTTCAGCGAGCGGATCAACCGTACCAGCGGCGCATAGAAGGTCCGCACGGTATTCCCAAGATCCGGCGGGCCGTCCATCTTGCGCGGATCGCGATCGCCCAGATCCTGCCCGGCGCAAAAGCCCCGGCCAGCACCGGTCAGCAGAACCGCCCGGGCGCCACCATCGCGGGCAGCCTCCAGCGCGGCGCGCAAGGCATTGTGCATCTCATCGTTGAAGCTGTTCAGCCGGTCCGGGCGATTCAGGGTGATTTCCACCCACTGCCCGTGATCCGCGACCAGAATCGAATCTGTCATTCCCCTCACCCCCAATATCACTTGATCCGCCAGAAGGCTGTTTTCTTTCCGAAATCACCAGCTCGGGCGGCGTCTGGACAATTTTCTTGCATAAACCGACCGGACGGTCAATATATATCGCAAATCAATCCTGCCCGCCATGCGGCATCTGATCCTGCCCCGTGTCCGGGGCGAACAATGCTGGCGCGGGCAACCTAGGGAGACAGCAATGAGCCTTCTTGAGATTTCCAGCTACGCCGCCGGAGACTGGGTGAAACCCGGCGCAGGCGCCCGCAATATCGCCAGTGCGGTGACCGGCGCCACGATCGCCAGCGCCGGCAATGATGACCTTGATGTGCAGGCAATGCTGGATCATGCCCGCAAGGTGGGTGGCCCTGCCTTGCGCAAACTGACCTTCCACGACCGCGCACGCATGCTGAAGGCGCTGGCCACCGAACTCGGCAAGCACAAGGACGCGCTCTACGATCTGTCCTTCCACACTGGCGCCACGCAATCGGATCACATGATCGACATCGACGGCGGCATCGGCACCATGTTCGTCTTTGCCTCCAAGGGGCGCCGCGAAATGCCCGATGGCCATGTCTATCTGGACGGCGATGTCGAACAGCTTTCCCGCACAGGCAGCTTCCTCGGCCAGCATATCTGCACCCCACTGCAAGGGGTTGCGGTGCATATCAACGCCTTCAACTTCCCGGTCTGGGGCATGCTGGAGAAACTGGCGCCCACCCTGCTGGCGGGTGTTCCTGCCATCGTGAAACCAGCGACCGCGACCTGCTATGTCACTGAACTGGCGGTAAAGATCATGCTCGATAGCGGCATCCTGCCCGAGGGCGCGCTGCAGCTTGTCTCGGGCGGTATCGGCGACATGCTGAACCGTCTGGATTGCCAGGACGTAGTCAGCTTCACCGGCTCCGCCAACACCGCGCTGAAACTGCGCAACACCCCGGCGATTGTTGAGAACTCAGTGCGGTTCGTGGCCGAACAGGACAGCCTCAACGCCTCGATCCTGGGGCCTGACGCAGCGCCTGGCACGCCGGAATTTGACCTGTTCATCAAGGAAGTCAGCCGCGAGATGACCGCCAAGGCAGGTCAGAAATGTACCGCCGTGCGCCGCATCATCGCCCCCGAAGCGCAGGTTCAGGCGGTGATCGAGGCCCTGTCGGCGCGCCTCGCGAAAGTGGTGATCGGCGATCCGCGCCTGGAAACCACCCGCATGGGCGCGCTGGTGTCTGGCAGCCAGAAACGCGACGTGTTGGAAAAAGCGGCCCTGATCGGCACCGAAGCCAAACGCGTCTTTGGCGATCCCGAAAATTTTGCCGTCGAAGGCGCCGACGCCGAACAGGGCGCCTTTGTGCCGCCGATGCTGTTCCACTGCGAAGACCCTGACACAGCTGTGCATGTGCATGACACCGAAGCCTTCGGCCCGGTCTCGACCGTGATGGGCTATCGTGATCTGGACCACGCCATCGCGCTGGCCAATCGCGGTCAGGGCTCGCTTGTTGCCTCGGTCATCACCCATGATCCGGCAGTCGCGCGCGCTGTCGCGCTTGGCTCCGGCGCCTTCCACGGGCGCCTCTATTTCAACAACCGCGACTCGATGAAGGAATCCACCGGCCACGGCTCTCCGCTGCCCCATATGGTGCACGGCGGTCCGGGTCGTGCTGGCGGCGGCGAGGAGCTGGGCGGCGTGCGCGGCGTCAAACATTACATGCAGCGCACCGCCATCCAGGGCAGCCCTGATATCCTGTCCGCAATCGGTGACAAATGGGTGCCGGGCGGCACGGAAATCGCGGCTCCGGCACATCCCTTCACCCGGAAGTATGGTGAATTGTCAATTGGAGAGACCCTCCACACAGCTCCACGCACCGTCACGCTTGATGATATCGAACATTTCGCTCATTTCACCGGCGATACCTTCTATGCCCATATGGATGACGCCGCAGCGAAGCGGAATCCCTTCTTCCCGGGCCGCGTCGCGCATGGCTATCTGCTCCTGTCCTTTGCCGCGGGTCTCTTTGTGCAGCCAGACGAAGGCCCGGTGCTGGCCAACACCGGCCTTGATGGTCTGCGCTTCATGAAACCGGTGTCAGCCGGCGACAGCATCAAGGTGCGCCTGACCGTCAAGAAGAAGACGCCCCGCAACGAAGAATACGGCGAGGTACGCTGGCACGTGACCCTGACCAATCAGGACGACGAACTGGTCGCGGAATACGAACTGCTGACCATGAACGCCTTCTGATAGCAGGCGGCAATCAAAGAGAAATTTTGCCCGGGCTAGCGCAAGCGGCCCGGGCATTCTATTCTGTGAGAATGAGCACAGAACAAAACCAGTGGTTTGAAGCCAGCGTCGCGCAGCTGAACGATCCGCAGAACCTGCGGGTCTGGTCGATCATCGTCTCCCTTTTTGGTGATCTTGCGCAGAAGGAGGGCGCCCAGATCAGCGGCAGCGCCCTGACGCGGATTATCACGCCCATGGGCATCAAACCCGAAGCCATCCGCGTGGCGCTGCACCGCCTGCGCAAGGACGGCTGGGTCGAAAGCTCTCGTTCCGGGCGCGCTTCTGTGCATTTCCTGACGAAATTCGGCCGCAGCCAATCCGCTGCGGTGACCCCGCGCATCTACGAGCGCCACCCGCCCGCACCCACCGACTGGCACCTGCTGATCAGTGAGGAAGGCGCAGGACAGGCCACGCTGGATGACGTTCTTCTGCTCCCGCAATATGTGGCGGTTAACCGGCACACCGCCCTTGGCCATGGCAAGATACCGGGGAACCTTGATGACCTGCTGGCCATCGAGTTTTCAAAGATCTCGGTGCCCGTCTGGCTGAAAGACCGCCTCTTTCCCGAAGACCTGCAAGAGGCCTGCGATAGGCTCAACACGGCCCTGCAGGGGATCAAGACCCCGCCGACGGATCTGGATCCGGCCCAGATCGCCACGCTGCGCACCCTGATCGTGCACCGCTGGCGCCGGATCGTGCTGCGCCACCCCGGCCTGCCGCCGATATTCCACCCCGTATCCTGGAGCGGCGAAGCCTGCCGGGACCGGGTGTTTCAATTGCTGGACGCCCTTCCCTCCCCGGATCTTTCAGAGCTGGGCGCGCCGCAGGAACGCTAACCCCACCCGGAGTTTTCAATGTCGGTTTTCAGTACGCTCTCGATTGCAGCCCTCGCGGCGCCCGCAGCCTTGTTCGGCGCGGCGCATCTTAGCACACGCAAGCAGGCCCGCGAGGCAGAGCGACTGGTGCCTCCGGCCGGACAGTTCCACCAGACCGCCCACGGTCGGCTGCATTACGTGGAAATAGGACCGCAGAAAGCGCAGACACTGGTGCTGATCCACGGCCTATCGGGGCAATTGCAACATTTTACTTATGCGCTGGCCGGACGTCTGGCGCAAGATTTTCATATCATTGCATTGGACCGGCCCGGTTGCGGATACTCCACCCGCAACAGCGACACACTTGCCCGCCTGCCCGCGCAAGCCGCGATGATCCAGGAGCTGCTGGATGCCAAAGGGGTGAAAAACCCGGTTCTGGTGGGGCACTCGCTAGGCGGCGCGGTATCGCTGGCAATGGCACTGGCCGCGGCGGACAGGATCCGGGGGCTGGCGCTGCTGGCGCCCCTGACCCATCCTTCGGCGGGCGGGGCAGATGCCTTCAAGGGGCTGATCGTACATTCCCCCATGGTCCGGCGCCTGATGGCCCATACGGTTGCCATCCCCGCTGCCAAACGCACCGCCGAGGCGGTTCTGACGCAGATCTTTGCTCCTGAAACCTGCCCTCCGGACTTCCTCGACCGGGCCGGGGGCATTCTGGGCCTGCGCCCGCAAAGCTTTATCGCGGCTTCTGCCGATGCCACGCTGCTATACCCGACGATTGCAGAGCAAGCCGACCGGTACCTGCGCGAGCTGCGCACGCCCGGCGCGGTGCTGTTCGGAGCGGATGACGCAGTGCTGAATGCCGAAGAACAGGGCCGCGCGATGGAGGCCTTTGGCCTCAAATGCCGGATCGAACCGGGCTTTGGCCATATGCTGCCCATCACCCAGCACGCGCTCTGCGAGGACTTCATCCGGGCGACGGTGGCCAGCCTGCCGACATGATCCCCGGCAGGCTGGTGTTGCTATCTGGTCAGAGCACCTGATCCAGGACCGATGTCAGGCGCTTCAGCGTGCCTTCCACATCATATAGCTTATCAAGACCGAACAGACCCAGACGGAAGGTGCGGAAATCATCGGGCTCGTCGCATTGCAGCGGAACGCCAGCGGCGATCTGCATGCCTAGCGCCAGAAATTTCTTGCCGTTCTGAATCTCGGGGTCACTAGTATAGCTGACCACGACGCCCGGCGCACCGAACCCTTCGGCGGCAACCGAGACCACGCCCTTGTCCTTCAGATAGGCGCGCACACCGTTGCCCAGCTGCCATTGCGCGTCCCGCAGCCGGTCAAAGCCGTACTCGCGGGTTTCCAGCATGGTATCGCGGAAGGCGCGCAGCGCATCGGTCGGCATGGTGGCATGATAGGCATGACCGCCGTCCTCATAGGCCTTCATGATGGCGCGCCACTGCTTCAGGTTGATGGCGAAACTGTCCGATGTGGTTTCCTCCAGACGTTTCAGCGCCGCCTCGGAGAACATCACGAGCCCCGCCGAGGGAGACGCGCTCCAGCCCTTTTGCGGGGCCGAGATCAGCACATCAACGCCAGTGGCCTTCATATCGACCCAGGCACAGCCCGACGCGATGCAATCCAGCACCATCAGCGCGCCGACCTCATGGGAGGCGGCGGCCATGGCTGTCACATAATCATCCGGCAGGATCACCCCGGCCGATGTTTCCACATGCGGCGCAAAGACGATATCGGGCTTTTGTTCGCGGATCGCCTGCACCACCTCTTCGATCGGCGCGGGGGTAAAGGGCGACGGGGTGCTGTTGCCGGTCTGGCGCGCCTTCATCACCGTGCTGGAAGCGGTGAAGCCGCCGCTTTCAAAGATCTGGCTCCAGCGGTAGGAGAACCAGCCGTTGCGCACCACCAGAGCATTGGCGCCGCGGGCAAACTGGCGGGCGACAGCCTCCATCGCGAAGGTACCGCCACCGGGCACCAAGGCCACGGCCTCGGCGCTGTACACCTCTTTCAGCATGTCGCTGATATCCAGCATCACCTGCTGGAAGGCCTTCGACATATGGTTGAGCGAGCGGTCGGTGAAGACCACCGAAAATTCATCCAGCCCCTTCGGGTCCACGGTATCAAGCAATGCCATCGGTGATCCTCCTTCTTTTGCTGTCTATCGCTAGCGCTGTCGCCCTGCTTTGGCAAAGTCTACTTTGGCATACGGGGGCGCGATGCTGGCCTTGGTATGTGCGGGGCAGGTGAAAAAGCATAGATCAAAGCGACGCCCCGCCGCATGGAAAATGGAAATCGGGTTTCCGATCATCGACAAAGCGCAGCCTATCCCAGCGGCCCCGGCCTGCGTTCTTCGGAGAGCAGCACGTTTGCGTCCACGTTGCCGACCCCAGGTAAGGTCATGATCCGGCGCCGCAGCACCCGTTCGAAATCGGCGATATCCCGGGCGGTGACGCGCAGGCGGTAGTCATACATGCCAAGGATATGCTCCACCGTTTCCACTTCGGGGATGGCAGAGACCGCGCGTTCGAAGTCCTCAAGGCTGACACGCCCCTTGGTCGCCAGCTTGATGCCCAGAAACACTGTCACGCCAAAGCCTAGCTTCTTGCGGTCCAGATCCAGACGACGCCCCAGCAGGATCCCCGCCTGCTGCAGGCGGCGGATACGGCGCCATGTGGCGGGCTGGCTGAGGCCAAGTTCCCGCCCCAGCGCCCCGGCAGTGCGGGTGGCATCCTGCGACAGCGCCCGCAGGATGGCAAAATCGATATCGTCGAGATCGCTGCGGCTCATAGTGGCAGGCTTTCGTTCGATTTGATCCGCGCCACATGCATCAGCGCCTCGATATCGGTGATATGCGGCAGGGTCAGGATCTGGGCCCGGTAGATCTCCTGATAATGCGGCATGTCGCGGGCAATCACCGAAAGGCGCACATCGACCTGCCCCAGAAAGGTCTGGATCTCCAGCACCTCGGGGATCAGCCGCGCGGCCTCCAGGAATTCGTCAAAGGCGCGCGGGTTGGTCTTGTCCAGTGTCACCCGCAAGGAGACCTCTACCGCATAGCCCAGAGCGCGCCAGTCGATCACCGCGTGCTGGCCCAGAATGACGCCTGTCTCGCGCAGCTTTTCCAGCCGCCGCGACAGGCGCGATGGCGTGAGGCCCAACCGTTCAGCAAGATCCGGAATCGATTGTTCCGGCTCGCTTTGCATGTGGCGCAGAATGCGCCGATCCAGATCATCAAGCATGATCTAGTCAATATAGATCAAATCAACGAATGACTATTGCAAAATGAGCGCGATTTATGCGCGCAGATCCATCGCAATCGCCCCCTCACTGTCTATGATCACCATCAAACGTCAACCGGAGGATTTTGACATGCGCGTTTACTATGACCGCGATTGCGATGTGAACCTGATCAAGGACAAGAAAGTGGCCATCCTGGGCTACGGTTCGCAAGGCCACGCCCACGCCCTGAACCTGCGCGACAGCGGCGCAAAGAACCTTGTCGTCGCCCTGCGCGAAGGCTCTGCCTCGGCCAAGAAAGCCGAAGCCGAAGGCCTGCAGGTCATGGGCATCGCCGAAGCGGCAGCCTGGTGTGACGTGATCATGTTCACCATGCCCGATGAACTTCAGGCAGAGACCTACAAGAAATACGTCCACGACAACATCAAGCCCGGCGCAGCCATCGCATTCGCCCACGGCCTGAACGTGCATTTCGGCCTGATCGAGCCGAAAGAAGGCGTCGACGTCATCATGATGGCGCCCAAAGGCCCCGGCCACACCGTGCGCGGCGAATACACCAAAGGCGGCGGCGTGCCCTGCCTGGTGGCCGTGGACAATGACGCCACCGGCAAGGCGCTGGAAATCGGCCTGTCCTACTGCTCCGCCATCGGTGGCGGCCGCTCGGGCATCATCGAAACCAACTTCCGCGAAGAATGCGAAACCGACCTCTTTGGTGAGCAGGCCGTTCTCTGCGGTGGTCTCGTTGAACTGATCCGCATGGGCTTTGAAACCCTGGTCGAAGCCGGTTACGCGCCGGAAATGGCCTATTTCGAGTGCCTGCACGAAGTGAAGCTGATCGTCGACCTGATCTACGAAGGCGGCATCGCGAACATGAACTACTCGATCTCGAACACCGCCGAATACGGCGAGTATGTCTCGGGTCCGCGCATCCTGCCCTACGACGAAACCAAAGCCCGGATGAAAGCGGTTCTGACCGACATCCAGACCGGCAAATTCGTGCGTGACTTCATGCAGGAAAACGCCGTTGGCCAGCCGTTCTTCAAAGGCACCCGCCGTCTGAACGACGAACACCAGATCGAGCAGGTCGGTGAGAAACTGCGCGACATGATGCCCTGGATCTCGGCCGGCAAGATGGTCGACAAAGAAAAGAACTAAGGCGCCTTTTCGGCTTGGCGGGCCTGTCCCGCCGCCTTATTCCTCTGCAGGGCGCTTCGGGCAACCGAAGCGCCTCTTTTGTTTTCGGAGTATTCCCATGCACGACGGCCCCGGCACCCTCAACTGGATCAAGCTTCTGTTTCTCGGCATGATCTGGGGCGCCTCCTTCATGGCGGTTTCGGTCGCTTTGGATGGTCTTGGGCCGGTCACGATCGCAGCCGCGCGGATCACGGTTGGCGCCCTGTGCCTGCTGGCCATCATCCGCGCCATGGGGATCTCACTGCCGCCGATAACCAACCGCGCCGGGCGGCTGATCTGGGCCTGCGCCTTTGGCATGGGCTTCTTCAGCAACGCGCTGCCCTTTACCCTGCTCAGCTGGGGGCAGACCCATGTGGCCAGCGGTTTTGCCGGGGTCTGCATGGCAGTTGTGCCGCTCTTCGTACTGCCACTCTCGCATTTTCTGGTGCCGGGCGAGCATATGACCCTGCGGCGCAGTATCGGTTTCCTGACCGGCTTTGCAGGCGTGGTTGTGCTGATCGGGCTTGAGGCCTTCAGCAGCGCGGGCACGGATTTTGAATCGCTTGCGCGCCTTGCCTGCCTTGGCGCTGCGCTCTGTTATGCGGTCGGCTCCATCATCACCCGGCTCTGCCCCTCTGTGAATATGCTGTCGCTCTCGGCGGCGGCGCTCAGCTGTGCTGCCATGATGATTGTGCCCGCCGCGCTCTGGGCCGAGGGCGTCCCGCAGTTGCCGGAGACAACGCCGCTGGCAGCGGTTCTGTACCTTGGGCTGCTGCCCACCGCGCTGGCGCAGGTTTTGCTGGTGCAAATCGCCCGCAGCGCCGGGCCTTCCTTCCTGTCGACGGTGAATTATCAGGTGCCAGTCTGGTCGGTGCTGTTCGGCGCCACCCTGCTGAACGAGACCCTGCCACCACAGCTCTTTGCAGCTTTGGTGCTCATCCTTGGCGGGCTGCTGCTGAGCCGCACGCCCCGCCGCCGCGCCCCTGCCCATTCCTGAGACAACCGACAAGCCCTTCGCAATCCTGAACGCCCTCCTGAACCAAAGACTAATTGGTTGACCTCGGCGCAGCGCTCGGGTCTTGTCGCGCGGCTGACGCAAGAGGGGTGTCAGTCAGGTTGACTGCCCCACCTTGGGGCAATCACTTGCAGGCGAACTAGGGACAGCGAAAAGATGCCAGAGCGGATGGGAAAATACTGGGCCATGATCGCCACCCTCGGGCTGGTCTGGGGCGGCACTTTTCCCCTGATTAAAGTGGCTCTGGAAGGGATTACGCCCTTCTGGCTGGCAGCCGGACGCATTGGCTTTGCCGCCGTTTTACTCTGTGCAATCTGGGGCTTGCGAGGCGGTGGTTTATTCAAGGCGCAGACCAGTTGGACGCCTCTTCTGATTATCGGCTTTGCCAGCACGGCCCTTCCCTTCATGCTGATCAATTGGGGACAGCAGCATGTCTCGGCCGGCTTCACGGGGCTTAGCATGGCAGCAATCCCGCTCTTTGTGCTCCCCTTGGCGCATTTTTTTGTACCCGGCGAGCGCATGATCCTGCGGCGTGTGATCGGCTTTGTGATCGGTTTTGTCGGTGTTGCCCTGCTGATCGGCGGCAAGGCCTTTGAAAGCAGCAATTCAGAGCTGGAACTTCTGGGCCGTATCGCCTGCCTCTCTGCCGCAGGATGCTATGCGGTCAGCTCGATCCTGACCCGCCGCCTGCCGCCCGTCGATCCGGTGGGTCTTGCCGCGATCCTGCTGGTCATCGGCAGCGTCATCATCCTGCCCACAGCCTGGGCCATAGAAGGCCCTCCGGTCATGCCGGATACGCACACTCTTGCGATTATCGCCTTCCTGGGGCTGATCCCAACCGCTGCCGCCAATTTCCTGCGGGTGATTGTGGTACGCGAGGCCGGGCCCACCTTCATGACCCTGACGAATTATCAGGTGCCTGTCTGGGCCGTGGTCATTGGTGCGGTTTTTCTGGGCGAAGCCCTACCCGCCTCGATGCTTTTGGCGATGGCCCTGATCCTGAGCGGCCTCTGCATCAGCCAATGGGGCGCCCTGCGCCGCCTGTTTTCGCGCGCCTAAGCCTGTTTCAGCGCACAGCCTGCCACAGGCGCACGGCCTGCGCGGTCTCTGCCACGTCATGCACGCGCAGGATCTGAACGCCCTGCGCCAGACCAGCCAGCCCGACAGCGATTGATCCCGGCGCGCGGGCATCTGGTGCAGGTGCCTGACCGATCTTGCCGATGAAGCCCTTGCGCGACACGCCCAAAAGGATGGGACAGCCAAGACCATGAAACAGGCTAAGATTACGCAGCAGGGTCAGGTTGTGCTCCTGCGTCTTGCCAAAGCCGATGCCGGGATCGATGACGATCCGGTCCCGCAGAACCCCAGTCGCCTCGAGCCGGTCCACCTGCGCCGCCAGAAAGTCATAGACGTCCAGCAGCACATTTTCATAAACCGGGTTTTCCTGCATGGTGGCGGGATCGCCCTGCGCATGCATCACGCAGACCGGCACCCCGGCCTGCGCCGCCAGCGGCGCCAATGCGGCATCAAAGGTAAATCCCGACACATCGTTGATCAGCCCGGCCCCGGCCTCCAGCGTTTCCGCGGCGACCTCGGCCTTGCGGGTGTCGATGGATATGGCCACCTGCGACGCCTCGCGGATGGCGGCAATCACCGGCGCGGTGCGGGCGATTTCCTCGTCCTCGGGGATAAAATCCGCGCCGGGGCGGGTCGATTCGCCGCCCACATCGATGATCGAAGCGCCTTCCTCGACCATCCGCAGGGCGGCAGCGCAGCCTGCCTCTACCCCGCTGTGGCGGCCGCCGTCTGAAAAACTGTCCGGGGTGACGTTCAGAATCCCCATGACCTGCGGCTGGGTCATATCAAGACCGGCAATCGCAGCGCGGCGGCCACTCAGCCGGTGACAGATGTCTTCCGGGATAAGCCCTGCTGGAATAAGGCGCGGCGGCGCATCGCGGCTCAGCACCTCTGCCTCGGAAAACCACAGTGAAGATCCGCCCGCCAGGGGCACCGCCCCTTCGGGGCGGAGGTCTCCGTGCTGCACCAGCGGGCGGTAATACATCACAGTGTGGTTTGCTCCATATCGACGGCGCGCAAGGGCACCTGCGGATCGGCTGGCAGGTCCGCACCGATCACGATCATCTCTCCTGCTTCGAATGTTGCCGCAAACCACGAGGCAAGCGCAACCGCTTCGGCAGGGGCAGCCGAGGGACCATCGACGGCATCCAGCACGATCTTGGACGGGGCCCAGACGCAGATCTGGCCGTTTTTCATCGCCCAGTCCAACTCGGTCCGGGTCGCCACCACAACGCAGCGGTGGTCCTTGGCTGCCAGACGCCAGGCGTTCTGTTCGATCGCCAGCAGGTCGATCCGGCGCTGGGTCATCTTGTGGCCGGTCTGCGGCACCGCAAGAGGATGCGCGCCGACACAAAGGATCAGCGGCCGTTGGCGGCACTCCATCTGATCGATCCAGCCGGTCAGATTGTCGCTGTCGATGGCCTCATTGGACAGGTACATCAGGCGCGGATGCGGGACTTCGCCTTCGTCCACCGTGTGCGTGACCTGATCCTTGGAGCGGACGATTTCCACCCCCAGCGCCCCCGGTCCACGGTCCAGTTTCTCCACCCGCACGAAACAGCGGATCGCCTGCGGTTCCAGCAGGACCCGTTCGGCCACGCGTTCGGCCAGAGTTTCAAGGAGGTTCAGCCGCTCGGCGGCCAGCTCATAGGCGATTGCCTCAGTCACCTTGTCATAGGACAGGATGCGGTCCACGTCATCATCCAGATCCGCAGGCAGCGGCGCCACTTCGACCACCACATTGAAACAGATTCTCTGGGTGGTGCCGCGCTCGGCCTGAAAGGCGCCGATTTCCACTTCGACCAGGTGATCCCGCAGCGAGATCCGGTCCAGAGGACCACCGCTGGCGGTCGCGATCGACCGTTCCGAAGGGTGTTCAAATGCGAGACGGATTTCTGAGGGCATGGCTGCGGGCCTTTGTCTGGCGGTATCAAAACGTACGGTGTCCACCGTACATCTGTCTCCCCGTCCATAGCAGGCCCGCATGCGCCGTACCAGCGACCGAAACCGCCTTTACGGCGATCCGGTCGGTGCAATCACCCTTGCTGCCCGATCACTCGCTGGAAGCGGTGCGGAACCGGTCGTCACGGTAGAACTGGTGTACGCCAATCCGTGCGGTTTTGGTGAAATGGCTGCTCCAGCGCGGGCGCACTGCGGTGGTGTGGTAATAGGTGGCGCCCTTGGTCAGGCCGGTATCAACACCGTCAAGCACCAAACGGGCCACCTTGGCCACGCGTTCAAAGGCGCGTTTTTCGCGAATGACCTCTTTGTGGCCATCGCAGGTATAGGTGAACTGGCACTGGTAGCGGCGGCCGGTTCCCTGATTGATCACGCCGCAGAAACTGCCGGGGAATTGGCTGCTTTCAACGCGGTTGCGGATCACCTCGGCGACAGCGAACTGGCCTTTGACGGTTTCACCGCGCGCCTCGAAATAGAGCGCCTCTGCGAGGCAAGCAAAGTTTTCGCCGCCAGTCGCCTTGGGTTGTTCGTCGAGCCATGCACGGGTGAACCGCAGGTCCTTTACATCCGGCTTGGATGGGGTACGCTTGAAGCCGAAAAATCCGTTCAGGCGGCGTGTGGGCACGGCGTTCAGGGTGGACTGTTCGCGCTCGAACAGAGACTTCAGGCCAGTCTCGGCATGGGCCATGGGTGACGTGACCGTCAGGGCCGCCAGAGTGGCAGCCAGCGTCAGGAGTTTCATCTACAGATCCTCGTTTGTCAGCTCGCGCACGGCCTCCCCAGGTTGCGCGGTGGCAGGCTCTAAACGAATATCCGCAGATCGTCCACCTATACGAATGGTCAGGTCCCTGTGCGCCCAGTAGGGAACCGCCCAGATGGACCCAGCCAAAGCTTTCTGAAATCGAATTTTATTAAGTCTTTACGTAGGTTGGAGCGGCCTTGCCGATCTTCTCTCCAATCGCCAGCTGCGCCGCAGCCAGACGCACCACCGGAACGCGGAACGGAGAGCAAGACACGTAATCAAAGCCAGCCTCACGGCAAAAGGCAATCGATTCGGGGTTGCCGCCGTGCTCGCCACAGATTGACAGGGTGATATCGGCGCGGCCCGTGCGACCCCGCTGCGCGCCAAGTTTCAGCAGTTCTCCGACCCCGTCCACGTCCAGAACGTGGAACGGATCCTCTGGGAAGACGCCCTGCTGCACGTAGTTCGACATGAAACGGCCCGCATCATCGCGCGACAGACCATAGGCCATCTGCGTCAGGTCGTTGGTTCCGAAGCTAAGAAACGCCGTATGCGGCGCGATCTCTTCAGCGCGCAAGGCAGCGCGCGGCGTTTCGACCATGACGCCCAGACGGTAATCGAACTTCTGACCGCGCTCGGCGCTGACGGCCGAGGCCACCGCATCGATGCGCGCCTTGACCAGTTCCACCTCGCGTTTGGCCGAGACCAGCGGGATCATGATTTCCGGCACCACGGGCGCCCCGTCCTTGGAAGCCTCAAGCGTGGCCTCAAAAATGGCGCGGGCCTGCATATCGTAGATTTCCGGCACTGTGACCCCCAGCCGTACACCGCGCAGACCCAGCATCGGATTGTACTCGTGCAGTTCCTCCACCCGCCGGGTAACATCGCTGACGGGAATGCCCAGCGCCTCGGACAGCTCACGCTGACCGGACAGCGATGTGGGTAGGAATTCGTGCAAGGGCGGATCGAACAGCCGGATACAGACCGGCAGCCCCTCCATAATCCGGAACAGCTCGCGGAAATCGTCCCGCTGCATCGGCAGCAGTCGCGCCAGAACCGCCGCCCGTCCGGACGAAGTTTCGGCAAAGATCATCTCGCGCATCACCGTCAGCCGACCGGGATCAAAGAACATATGCTCGGTCCGGCACAGCCCGATGCCTTCGGCCTTGAAGTTGCGCGCTGTCTGGGCGTCGGCAGGCGTATCCGCATTTGCGCGAATTCCCATGTCGCGCGCCTCGTCCGCCCAGGTCAGAAGGGTCTGGAAGGCATCGTCCTGCGCCGCTTCCAGCATTTCCGGCTCACCGGCCAAAACCTGACCGTTGCTGCCATCGATGGTGACGGTGTCACCGGCCTTGAAGACCCGGCCGTCGGTGGCCACCAGCTGTTTTTGCTTGGTCAGGAACTTCATATTCGAGGCGCCAACGATACACGGCACCCCCAGCCCCCGGCCGATCACCGCTGCGTGGCTGGTCATGCCGCCCCGTTCGGTCAGCACTGCGACGGCCGCATGCATGCCGCGAACATCTTCTGGCGAGGTTTCCCGACGCACCAGAATACATGGCTCACCGCGCGCGGCGCTGGCCTGTGCTTCGGCCGCCGTGAACACGAGTCTGCCTGTCGCAGCGCCTGGGCTGGCCGCGATCCCGGCACCAATCACATCCCGTTCGGCCGTTGGCAGCACCTGCCGGTGCAAAAGCTCGTTCAGGGCATGGGCGTCGACCCGCATCACCGCCTCGTGCGGGGGAATAATACCATCCTGCGCCAGCGCTACCGCGATCCGTACTGCCGCCTGCGCTGAGCGTGCCACCCGCACCCCGTCGAGAATATGCACGTCGTCGTCCTGAATGACGAATTCCACCTGCATTTCTTCGCGCAGCCGACGCCGCATCAATCCGGCATAGGATTTCAGATCGGCAAAGGCCGTGGGCGCCAGTTCCTCAAGCGAGGGACCCCGGGCGTCCTTTTCCAGAAACAGCGCGCGCGCTCCGGCGCCCAGCGCCTCGCGGCCCTGCGACTGGCTCAGGTAACGGCCGGTGAGCTGCGGCTTACCGGTGCGGCTGTCGACCAGCTGCAACACGCCAGAGCCGCATTCCCCCTGCCCCAGCCCCGGAATCATCTCCTGCACCACAAGGCCCAGTCCAGCATCCGCCGGAGCGCCCTTGGCCTGGCGCAACAGGCGTGCCGAGGTGCCTTCCCAGGCGCGCGCCATCGAGCGCAAAACGGCCGCCAGTTGCTCAGCTGGATCCTGCGGGAAGGGCTCATCCGTCTCCGCCTCATAGGCCATCAGCGTTTCGCGCAGCGCATCCGGGCCGCCGTCCTCGACATCGTCAAAGGCGTCCGGATCCAGCCGCGCCACATGCACCGCATAGGATTGCACGAACCGCAAATACAGACCCGCTGCTGCCTCTTCTCCAAGCCGATTGCACAGCCCTTTGCAGCGGTCCTCGTTCATACCGATGTTGAGGATCGCACCCGGCCCACCCCAATCCGGATCTTCGGATGAGGGCCGTACGCAGAGCAGCGCATCGGTTGGAAACTCCGACAGGATGGCGCTGATATCCGGCATATCTCCCGCGGCGATTTCGTGCACCGCATCAAAAGACAGGGCAACGGTGCGCGGCACCGGCAGATCCAGCCGGACCAAGCGCTGCAGACATTTGGCGCGCCCGCCATGGCTGGAGGTCGCAATTGGGGCTGTCTGGGTGATCAGCGTGGCCAGGGGCGCATCGGGCATTGTCTATCCTGAACTTTCTGCACTGCGGCACTCACAGTTTCCTAGCAGCATAAGCCGCCTTTGCGCTCCTGCAAGAGGAGAACAGAAGAGAAGCCCATGCAACGCCATATTTTCCTGACGTTATCCACGCCGAGCCGGGTGCCCTGCGAAGACCCTGCCGCGTCCTACGAAAAACGCCGCGCAATCAGCGCGGCGTTTACTGTAGTTTCATTCGGGCCTGATGCTCAGGATGCCGTTCAGCCTTCCAGACGGGTCAAGTCAGCCACCTGGCCACAGACCGCACGGATCTGGTGCAGCAGGTTCAGCCGGTTACGGCGCACGATTTCCTTGTCCGAATTGACCTGCACCGCCTCGAAGAAGGCGTCGATCGGTGCCCGCAGCGCCGCCATGCCGCCCATGGCGGCCGCGAAATCTTCGGCCTCGATGGCCGAGGAGATCGCCCCCTCGCCCAGTTCAAGCGCATCAAACAAGGCAATCTCGCTGTCGTCCTCGGCGAATTTCTTGTCAGCGCCAAAGGAGTATTCGACCCCGTCCTTCTCTTCGGCCTGGGACAGGATGTTGTTGGCGCGTTTGAAGCCCTGCAGCAGGTTCTCGCCATCCTCGGTCTTGAGGAAGGCCTCCAGCGCCCGGGCGCGTTTCACCAGCAGGGTCAGATCGTCGTTGCCGTCCATGGCAATACAGGCATCGATCACATCGTGGCGGATGCCCTGATCGCGCAGGAAGACCTTCAGCCGGTCGTGGAAGAAGGTCAGAAGATCGCGCGACACATCCGGAAGGCTGTCCTTAAGCTCTTCCATATGCTTGGGTAGGTCGCCGTCAAAGGCATCCAGAACCGTGCGCACTGCGGAGCCGAAGACGCCATGTTCGGCGATTTCCTTGATCATGTCGCGCATCAGCCCGGCCGATACAGCGTCATCGCCGTTCTGTTCCAGCTCGTGGCGCAGCAGATGGGTGTCGATATGCTGGTCCAGCGGCGTGCGGATGTCATTTTCCAGCACCAGCCGGATGACGCCCAGCGCCGCGCGGCGCAAAGCGAAGGGGTCTTTTGACCCGGTGGGTTTTTCATCGATGGCCCAGAAACCGGTCAGCGTGTCCAGCTTGTCCGCCAGCGCGACCGCGACCGAGATCTTCTCACTCGGCACATCATCCGACGGGCCAAGCGGAGAATAGTGCTGTTCGCAGGCATTGGCCACTTCTTGCGGCAGACCCGCGGCCTCAGCGTAATAGCGGCCCATCAGGCCCTGAAGCTCAGGGAATTCATAGACCATTTCCGACGACAGATCCGCCTTGGCCACGCGGGCCGCCTGTTCGGCCAGGTCCGGATCGGCGCCCAGCACCGGTGCCAGCTCGCGGGCAAGCGCGGCAATCCGCTCGATCCGCTCGGCCTGGGTGCCCAGCTTGTTGTGGAAGGTCACGTTCGACAGCGCCTCGGTCCAGGAGGACATACCCTCTTTGGCCACGCGCAGATCGTTCTCCCAGAAGAATTTCGCATCGGCCAGACGCGCCGACAGAACCTTCTGATTGCCCGCCAGAATGGTGGCGCCGTGATCGGCGGTTTCGCGGTTGGCAACGGTAACAAAGCCTTCGATCCGGCCCGTCTTTGGATTGCGGACCGAGAAGAACTTCTGGTGCTCCTTCATCGAGGTCTGCAGCACCTCGGGCGGCAGCTCCAGAAAATCGTCGTCGATCTTGCCCATCAGAACCACTGGCCATTCCACAAGACCCGCGACTTCGGTCAACAGCCCCTTGTCCTCGACCACCTCAAGACCACCAGCGAAGGCTTGGTTGGTAGCATCATGCCAGATCGCTGCCTCGCGTTCTGCCGGGTGCAAGATCACGTAAGCGCGTTTGAGCTTGGCGGAATAGTCCTCAAAACCGGTGACGGTAAAGCTGTCCGGCGCCATGAAGCGGTGGCCCCGGGTGCTGTCGCCCGCCTTCAGGCCTTCGATTTCAAACGGCACCACCTCGGCGCCGCCCTCATCCGACAGGATGCAGAGGATCGATTGCAGCGGACGCACCCAGCGCAAGGAACCAGCGCCCCAGCGCATGGATTTCGGCCAGGGGAAGTTGCGGATCGTCGTCTCCAGCACCTCGGCGATGATCTCTGCCGCCGGGCGACCGGTTTTTTCGATAGTGGCGAAATAGACGGCGCCCTTTGGCGTCTCGCGCTCTTCCAGCTGATCACGGGAAATTCCGGCGCCACGCAGGAAGCCTTCGACGGCCTTGTCCGGCGCGCCGACCTTGGGGCCCTTGCGCTCTTCGCGCAGGGTGGGGCTTTCGGCCAGCAGACCATCGACAGCAAGGGTCAGACGGCGCGGTGTCGACAGGGCATGGGCCGCGGCATAGGTCAGACCGGCCTCGACCAGACCGTCGGTCATCCGTTTTTTCAGATCCGCCGCCGCACGCGCCTGCATACGGGCCGGGATTTCTTCGGAAAACAGTTCAATCAGCAGATCGGGCATTCCAGGTCCTCGGGGGTAGATGCGCCGGTGGCGCGAAAAATCTTCAGTCAGTGCAGCAGCCCCGGATGGGCTGTCAGGTGGTTTACTCGTCCCGCTCCGGGCAGGCGCCCTCCACCACAGAGGTGCCATCATAGGTCTGTTTGCCGCAATCGTTCATATCGTGCCAGACAAAGCCCTGCCCCTGATCGGTGATCGCCACGATGCGATCGACACCATAGGAAATGTTCTTCACTGAAACGAAAGCGGTGGCAGTACCTTCCTCAAGCGCGGCGCCCAGCGCTTCGGCGTCGAAACAGTCGAACCAACCCGGCGCATTGCGCGGCACGGTCTGCTTGGAGGGGGTGAATTCCGCTGCCAGATCCTGCCGCGTCAAATCGGTCGTGAAGCAGGCCCGGTAGCGGATCGGAGAGCTGTCCGCGTCGATGGCCTGGAAATCATCATAGGTGATCGGGCGCGGCTCGCTGCCATCAAGTGGCAACAGCACCACGTCGCGGCCCGGTTGCGGCGCGACCTCTTCATAGAAGCCATAGACCTGAAGATAGTACATGGCGCCGCCCGCGACGAGCGCGGACAATCCAAGAATGATCGCAAGAACCTTGCCTAGCATGGCGTCTGTCCCCTTCAGGCGGCCTGTCCGCCAGCGGCTGTTTGCACAAAGGCATCGGCGCATTGCTTGGCCAGCGCCCGAACCCGGCCGATATAGGCCTGACGTTCGGTGACCGAAATCACCCCGCGCGCATCCAGCAGGTTAAAGATATGGCTCGCCTTGATGCATTGATCATAGGCCGGATGCGCCATGATGATGCGCTTGCCGGTCTTGGGGTCGTCATGCGCCTGCGACAGGATCGTGTTGCACTCCGCCTCGGCCTCTTCGAAATGGCGCAGCAGAACCTCGGTGTTGGCCACGTCGAAGTTCCAGCGGGCGTATTCCTCTTCGGTCTGCTTGAACACATCGCCATAGGTCAGCGGGATCGGCGCATTCGGATCGTTGAAGGGCATGTCCATCACGTGGTCGATACCCAGGACATACATCGCCAGACGCTCCAGACCGTATGTCAGCTCACCCGACACCGGCGCGCAGTCATGGCCGCCGACCTGCTGGAAATAGGTGAACTGGCTGACTTCCATGCCATCGCACCAAACTTCCCAGCCCAGCCCCCAGGCACCCAGGGTCGGGCTTTCCCAGTCGTCCTCGACGAACCGGATGTCATGCAACTCCATGTCGATGCCGATCGCCTCGAGGCTGCCGAGATAAAGCTCCTGCAGGTTCGGCGGGCTGGGTTTGATCAGCACCTGATACTGGTAGTAATGCTGCAGGCGGTTGGGGTTCTCACCATAGCGGCCATCGGTGGGACGGCGCGAAGGCTGCACATAGGCCGCAGCCCAGGGCGCCGAGCCTAGCGAGCGCAGCGTCGTGGCCGGGTGGAAGGTGCCGGCGCCGACCTCCATGTCATAGGGCTGCATGATGGCACAGCCCTTGGATGCCCAGTAGGCCTGCAGTCGCAGGATGATTTCCTGAAACGAGCGCGGCGCGTCGGTGGAGGCAGTGGTCGCGGCGGCGCCGCTGGTGGTCTGGGTCATATCAGATCCCTCTCTGGGACATCTCAATAGGGCAGCAAATGCGGGGTTCTTCCTATGCAAGCCCCCGCCGGGGGTCAACGGCTAGTCGCCTTTGAACGGCAAGGTAAGGGATGCTTTGCGCCTCTGGCTGCGGCAAAGGTGATGGTTTGCTGCATCAAGGCACGAATTCCCCCTTCTGCAGGAGTTTTCTTTACCCCATCAAAATGCTTATCTGCGCAACAACAAATTGCCCCATCGGGATAGAGGTCCTGTAATGAAAAGAATAGTCACCGCCCTGCTGCTGGCGCTCAATATGTTTGCATTTGCTCTGGCTGGCCCAGCACAGGCGCAACAAGCCGGACAGGAGACCGTCTGGATCCAGATCGCGGCCCGCCCGTCTCTGGCCGATGCCCAGCAGGAAGCGCAGAGCTATGCCGCGCGACTGCCCGATGTGGCCGGTTTCACCCTTGGCGCAGGTTGGTACGGCATCGTTCTTGGCCCCTATACCCGCCAGGATGCCGAACGGGTCCTGCAGGTCTACCGCAGCGAAGGGCAGATCCCCCGCGACAGCTTCATCGCCTTCCAGGCCAACCTACGCAATCAGTTCTATCCGGTCGGCGCACAGGATCAGGCCACCGCGACGGCTCCGACCACGGCTCCGGCCGTGCCGCAGGTGTCCGAACCTGTTGTTGAATCGCAGCCGCAAATCACCCTGCCCGATGAAACCCCGGCCGAGGCCCGCCGCAGCGAACGCCTGCTGACCCGAGAAGAGCGCGAGGAGCTTCAGATCGCCCTGAAAGCCGCCGGTTTCTATGCTGCTGCGATCGATGGCGCCTTTGGTCGCGGCACGCGCCGGTCCATGTCGGACTGGCAGTCCTTCAAGGGTTTTGAGCCCACCGGCGTTCTGACCACCGCACAGCGTCAGGTTCTGCTGGATGATTACAACGCGCCGCTGATTTCCGTCGGCATGGCCAATGTCATCGATACCGGCGCCGGGATCTCGATGGATATTCCCGCTGGTGAAGTCGCCTTCTCCCGCTATGAATCGCCCTTTGCCCATTACGACAGCCGCGGCTCTTTGGGCGTGCGCGTGCTGATGATCAGCCAGCGCGGCGACAAGAACACGCTGTTCGGTCTTTATGACATCATGCAGACGCTTGAGATCGTTCCTCTGGACGGCCCCCGGCAGCGCGGCAACGACAGCTTCACCATCGAAGGCAGCAACGGGCAGATCGTCTCTCATACCGAGGTCAGACTGCAGAATGGTGAGATCAAGGGCTTCACCCTGATCTGGCCGACCGGGGATGAGGACCGCCGTGCCCGGGTGCTGGCCGCCATGCAGAACAGTTTCCAGCGGCTTGACGGGGTGCTGGACGCCGCCGCAGGCAGCGATGTGCGCCAGAGCGTCGATCTGGTGTCCGGTCTGGAAGTGCGCAAGCCCCGCCTGTCCCGGACCGGTTTCTTTGTCGACCAGAACGGCGCCGTGGTGACGACCTCGGATGTGGTTGCAGGCTGCAGCCGGATCACGCTGGACCATGGCTATCAGGCAACCGTCGCCGCAAACAATGCCGAGGATGGCCTCGCGATCCTGCAGCCTGTCCAGAACCTGGCCCCGATGGCCGTTGCTGGGTTCACCACCCAGACGCCGCGCCTGCAATCCGAAATCGCCGTGTCGGGTTTCTCCTACGAGGGCATTCTGGGCGCTCCCAGCCTGACCTTCGGCACCCTAGCCGATATCAAAAGCCTTGATGGCAACAACGGCGTGATCCGCTTGGATCTCGCAGCCCAGCCCGGCGATGCGGGTGGTCCGGTGCTGGATGCCTCTGGTGCGGTTCTGGGCATGCTGCTGCCGCGCGAAATCAAGGGCCGCCAACTGCCCGAAGGCGTCAGCTTTGGCATCAATGCCACCGCGCTGCGCAATGCAATCACGGCTGCAGGGATCGCCAGTGCCGATCAATCCGCCGGCGCCGCGCCCCTGTCGAACGAGGCACTGGTACGCCACGCCAGCGGCATGACCGTTCTGGTCAGCTGCTGGGAGTAACGACGTAGAAAAGACCTGCACATAAAGCAAAACGCCAGAGCCTGACCGCTCTGGCGTTTTCATTTGGCGACACGCGTTGGTTCGGCTCAGAAGGCGTGAATACGGCCATCCCAGGTGTGAAAGCAGCCTGTCGTCTGCAGTGTCAGCACGTCGAATTCATGCATCAACCCAGCCGCCGATTCCTGGACCGAGATATCCCCTTCGCTGCCGCCCATATCAGTGCGCACCCAGCCGGGATGATAGATCCCGACCGAAATACCTTCAGGTTTCAAATCCGTCGCCAGATTGCGCCCGATGTTCAGCGCCGCCGCCTTTGAGGCGCGATAGGCATAGCTGCCCCCTGGGGCGCGGGCATGGCTGGCCATCTGGGAAGAAATGATCGCGATTTTCGGGTTATCCGACAGGCGCAGGTTCGGCAGCAGCGCCTGCACAGTCAGGAACACGCCGGTGACATTCACCGCCAGGGACTTGCTCCAGACCTCAGTGGTGTAATCCTCCAGCGCCATGCCTTTGTCGATATAGACACCAGCGTTGCAGACCAGAAGATCAACCGGCTTGTCGCCCAGGTGGGCGGCAAATCGCGCCTGCTGGCCGGAATCGCAGACATCAAGCCGCACCCCCGAGGAATGATCCCGCGAGGTGCCTGTCACCTCGTGCCCGGCCTCTGTGAGCTGCTTTACCAGCTCCCGGCCAATGCCCCGGCTCGCCCCGGTCACAACTGCGTGCATATGCCTGTCCCTTTAATTCGTTTTTCGCGTCGGACCGAAAGGCAGCGGCAAAACCGGCACCCCGTCCTCGATCAATGCCTTTGCCTCGTCCAGCCGCGCCTCGCCGTGAATTGCCCGTTCGGGCGCATCGCCCAAATGCATAGCACGCGCTTCCGAGACGAAATCCTTTCCGACGTAGTCCGAGTTCTCCTCGACCTGGCGCCGCAGCTCGCGGAGGGCCTTTTCCTGCTCGCTGGCAGGAGCACTGAGGGCACCTGGCGCCCCCTCCGGCACCTGGGCAGGAACAGAAGCCTGCGGCGATGCTCCGCCTGCCTGCGCGGACGCGGCGTCGGTATCAGAGTCAGTTGAGGGGGAAACAGACTTGCGACCGGGACGCACATGCGGCGCCATAATGGCCTTCTCCACCTTTTGCGAACCGCAGATGGCGCAGGATACCATCCCGGCGGCGGCCAGTTTGTCAAAGGCAGCAGCCGACTGGAACCAGCTGTCAAAGCTGTGACCCTCGGCGCATTTCAGACTATACTGTATCATCTCGTTTCTCGCAGCGGATACTGCCCATTACGCGTTCCCCTCACCTCACTTCAAGAGTTGAAAAGTTCAGAGCCGATCCCATCAGGATCAAACCGGGTAAGAATTTTCTTCAGCGCCTTTTCCTGCACCAGCCCCGCAGCCTTGCGCGGGGATGTCCACGCCCGCTGGCGCTGATGCCGCTCGGGGAACTCATCCTGCAGGGCCGTCACGATGACGGGATAGACCCGCACGACACAGGGCACAGGTGATAATTCGCTGCGCCATTTGTCATAGGTAAACTCGCCCAGGCAGTTGTCCACCGGAACGCCCCGCACGCCCGCTTCCTCCCAGGCTTCGATGGCTGCGGATTCGGCCAGGCTGCGCCCCGGGATCGGCCAGCCTTTCGGCAAGATCCAGCGCCCGGTTCCCCGCGACGTGATCATCAGAATCCGCGGCTTGCCCGTCTTGGTAATACGAAAGCACAGTGCCGCGACCTGGGTTGCGGTCCCCGTCCCCGACTTTGAAATGGCAGACAGAGCGGATCTGTTCAATGTGGCACCACCTGGGCTTGCAGGGTTTCTGTGGATACAGCCCCTATCCTCCTTTCACGATAGCAGAGAAAAGGCCCCCAGTTGAAGCGGGATCGACCGCTTAATCCTGCGTGCGGGTCCAGCGGGTCACATCTCCGTCAACACCGTCCCAGGCATCCGCGATCAGCGCCAGTCCCAGCACCCGGTCGGGGTTGGTGGGCGGCGGCATCAACACGCCCTCAAGCTTCTCGAAGCCGAACCGGCGGTAATAGGGCGCATCGCCCACCAGCATGACGCGCGCCCAGCCAGAATCGGCGGCCCGCGCAAGGCTGTCCCGGATCAGGGACCCGCCCAGCCCCTCCCCCTGGTGGGTCGGGTGTACCGCCACCGGCCCCAGCAACAGCGCATCCGCCGTACCCACATGCACCGGCCAGAACCGGATCGCACCGGCCAGAATGCCCTGCTCATCCCGCGCCACAAGGCTGAGGCCCGAAACCGGCGGAACCGCGTCGCGCAGGCGATAGGAGGACAGCGCCTCACGCCCCGGCGCAAAGCACAGATCATAAAGCGCCTCCACTTCCCAGCGGTCGTCCGGCTGCTCCGGTTTCAGTTCGATCACGCCACTCACGCCTCCGCGAAATCACCCGTAAAGGGGTGGAATTCGCCCTAGCACGGGCCTAAGCATTGAGCAAACAATTGGAGATGCGCATGTTCTACCGCCCCGAAGACGGCCACGGCCTGCCCCATAACCCGTTCAACGCCGTGATCACGCCGCGCCCGATCGGCTGGATCTCGTCCCGCTCGGCTGACGGTGTCAACAACCTGGCGCCCTATTCCTTTTTCAACGGCGTCGCCTATACCCCGCCGCAGGTGATGTTTGCCTCCACCGGCAGCAAGGATGACCAGGACAACACCAAGGACAGCATGGCCAATATCGAGGAAACCGGCGTCTTCTGCGTCAATATCGTCTCCTACGCCATGCGCGATGCGATGAATGCCAGCTCGCAGACCTTGGGCAAAGAGGTCGATGAATTCGCCCATGCGGGTCTTACCGCCGAGGACTGCCAGACCATCAATTGCGCCCGCATTGCCGGTGCCCCCGCCGCGCTGGAGTGCAAGCTGACCAAGATCGTGACGCTGCCCGGAGTCTCCAACCGCGTCGCCTTTGGCGAAGTGACCGGCGTGCACCTGCGCGATGACTGCATGAAGGACGGCATGTTCGACGTCACCACATTTGAACCGCTGGCCCGCCTTGGTTACCGCGATTATTCCCGCGTGACCGAGGTCTTCTCGCTGGCCCGCCCCGACGACTGAGCCCCATCATGCCCCTTCCCGATCCCGGCCTGCGCCACCCGATCATCCTGCCAGACGGCACGCCCCATGCGGGCACCGTGATGCTGTCGCGCGCGGTGGACCATCCCAATTTCCAGGTGGGCGACTACAGCTATGCCTCGGATTTCGATCCGCCAAAGGACTGGGCGTCGCATCTGGCGCCCTACCTGTTCCCCGGTGCCCGCGAAAGGCTGGTGATCGGACGCTTTTGCCAGATCGCCCATGGCGCGCGTTTCATCACCGCCTCGGCCAACCACGGGCAGGACGGGCTCAGCTGCTACCCCTTTCCGGTCTTCGACCCCGCGCAGATGGCAGGTTTTCAGCCCGACACCCGCGATACCGTGATCGGTAATGACGTCTGGATCGGCTATGGCGCGATAATCCTGCCCGGTGCGCGCATCGGCGATGGCGCCATCATCGGCGCAGGCGCTGTGGTGCGCGGCTCGGTTCCGGCCTATGGCATCGTCACCGGCAATCCCGGACGCGCCGAACGGTTCCGGTTTTCAAAACCCCAGATCGCGCGGCTTCTGGCCCTCAAATGGTGGGACTGGCCTGTCGATCTGATCCTGCGCGCCGAGCCTGCGCTGCTGTCCGGCGATCTCGATATGCTCGAAAGCCTCGCGCCCGACTGACACCTGCCCAAGCTGCTGCTTCGGAGCCGCCCTCGACGCAAGCCTGCGGGCACGAAGCCGGACCAAGTGCAAGCCAAATTGCCGAGGCTCCGCGCCCCAAACAGGGGCGTGGATACGGCCATTTTGCTTGTCGCGCGGGACAGGGTTCGTGCCAGCAAGGCCGCGCGTGGGCGGTTCCGGGGCTGCTGCTTAGGTGAGCCCGAGACCTCTTTATCCCAGACCCTCCACACATCAAAAAGGGGCCTCCGCATCCGGAGGCCCCATTCTATTTTCCAGACTTGACCTAGACGGTCAGTGGCCGCCCAGGACCCCGGTCTTGACCGAGTAATCCACCGCCAGCGCGTATTCCGGGTCATCGTCGCTGTCGACCATCAAGTGGCCGGCCTTGGACAGGAGCTGGTGGCAATCACGGCTGAGGTGACGCAGCACGATGGTCTTGCCCTCCTCCTCGTACTTTCCGGCCAGCGCCTCGATCGCCTGCAGAGCAGACTGGTCCACCACCCGGCTGTTCGCAAAATCGACGATCACACGCTCGGGATCGCCTGCCACGTCGAAGAGCTCGATGAAACCATCGGTGGAGCCAAAGAACAGCGGGCCTTCGATTTCATAAACCTTCGCACCCTTGTCGCTGGCGGATTCGCGGGTGCGGGCGTGAATGCGGCGCGCGTTGTTCCAAGCATAGGCCAGCGCCGAGACGATCACCCCCACGACCACGGCGATGGCAAGGTCGGTCATCACCGTCACCACCGTCACCAGCACGATCACAAAGGCATCCATCAGCGGCACCTTGGTCATGATCTTGAGACTGTTCCAGGCGAAGGTACCGATCACCACCATGAACATCACCCCCACCAGCGCCGCCAGCGGGATCTGTTCGATCAGCGGCGAAGCCACGACGATAAAGGTCAACAGGAACAGCGCCGCCGCGATACCGGCGATCCGGGTGCGGCCACCCGATTTCACGTTGATCATCGACTGGCCGATCATGGCGCAGCCGCCCATGCCGCCGAAGAAACCAGTGACGATATTCGAGGTGCCCTGCGCGATGCACTCCTGGCTGGCACCGCCGCGCTTGCCGGTGATTTCGCCCACCAGGTTCAGCGTCAGCAGGCTTTCGATCAGACCAATGGCGGCCAGGATCACCGCATAGGGCAGGATGATCTCAAGGGTTTCCAGATTGAACGGCGCCAGCGCAGTCCCATAAAGGCCAATGCCATCACCAAAGGGATTGTGAAAGGCCGGAAAGCCGCCTTCGATCGAGGCCAGATCGCCGACCCGCGGTACATCCAAGCCCAGTGCGATCACAAGGATTGCCACGATGCCAATGCCCGCCAGCGGCGCCGGGATCACCGAGGTGATCTTGGGCGTGCCCCAGATAATCGCCATGGTCAGGGCCACCAGCCCCAGCATCATATAAAGCGACAGGCCGGACAACCACTCGGTGCCACCGCTGCCGGGGACCTTGAACTGCGTGAGCTGCGCCAGGAAGATCACGATGGCCAGACCGTTCACAAAGCCCAGCATCACCGGATGCGGCACCAGACGGATGAATTTACCCCAATGCATCACCCCGGCGATCACCTGCAGGATGCCCATCAGCACCACGGTCGCAAAAAGATACTCGACGCCGTGTTCCGCCACCAGCGCCACCATGACCACCGCAAGCGCCCCCGTCGCCCCCGAGATCATGCCGGGCCGTCCGCCGATCAGCGCCGTGATCAACCCCACCATAAAGGCCGCGTAAAGACCCACCAGCGGGTGCACCCCGGCGACAAAGGCAAAAGCCACCGCCTCGGGGACCAGCGCCAACGCCACGGTCAGCCCCGACAACAGCTCGGTGCGCACGCGGCCCACGGACCAGCCCTCGTCCTGCATGATGGATAGGTTCGGCGGGGAAATACGATTGGCCAAAAGGGCCATGGCGGCGCGTTTCATCAAGAATACCTGCGGTTGGAGGAGGTCACGTTGTGGCCCGCCCCTAGCTGAAACTGGCCTTGGGGGCAAGGCTCGTGATCCGATCTGACCTCCTCTCGCCCTTTGGTTAGCGGGCTGAAATCACCTGCAATAGCGCACTGCCCAAAAACAGACCAAACCCAAAAAGACCGTGCGTGATCAGACTGTTCAATCGAGCGCGCCACGGAAAGGCTGTCTTGCGGGCGGCAAATCCCAAACCCATTGCGGGCTGCAACAGGCAAAAGGGCAAGACCACCGTCAATACTCCGTAGCCGAGTGACAGACCAAAGGCCGGTGCCTGAAGCCATCCTGCGCCAACTATGCCCCACAGGCCAAAGGCTAGCGCGCCCCCCACCGCATAGTGAAACATCCAACCCAGCGCGGTTTCAAAACCCCTTGGGGGCATCTTCTTTCCCCCGGCGCCCAACATCAGGCGTCCTTGGAAAAGACCCAACACCCAGCGTGCGACAAGTCCCCAGTTCGGCCCCGGCACGCCCATCCAGCGGCCTCGCGCCCATGCTGCGACATCAATCAGCGCAGTTGCAACGCTCCCAACGAAAGTGACCTGCCAGATCAGGCTCCAATGCATCTCCATAATTTGCTCCTGTTTCATAACTCAAACTGCTAGAGATCTGAGGTGTGCAAATTCAAGCCAGCTTGAGGTCAAGATGAAATCTCTGGACATCGCCGAGGTTGCCCGGTGCAGCGGCGTCAAACCCTCTGCCTTGCGATACTACGAAGAGATCGGCCTGATCCGCGCCGACAGCAGGAAGGGCTTGCGACGTCAGTATGACGACAGCGTTCTGGACCGGCTCGCGCTCATTGCCATGGGACGGACAGCCGGGTTCAACCTGCAAGAGATAGGCGCCATGCTGGGCAATGCAGACGGGTTCGATCTGGACCGCCAAAGACTGCACGCGCGCGCAGATGAGGTCGAGCAGCGCATCCGAGAGCTCCGTGTTCTGTCCCGTGCGCTGCGCCACGTGGCAGAATGCACTGCTCCGGACCACAGTCAGTGCCCCACCTTCCGGCGCATGATGGACAGCGCCTTGACCCGCGCATCGACACCAAAGCGCTGACCTCTCGCACGGGGTTACCTGCGCCCAGCCCATCCGGTTTCGGCATCGTGAGACAGCGGGGCTTGCCAAAAGGGCGCCGTCTTGCGCATACCCAAGAAGCAACATCAGCAGGAGAATAGGACGTGACCAAGGACACCATGATCGCCGTCATCGGCGGCTCCGGCATCTACGATATCGACGGGCTGGACGGGGCCGAGTGGGTCAGCGTTGAAACCCCCTGGGGTACGCCCTCAGACCAGATCCTGACCGGCACGCTGGACGGCGTGAAAATGGCCTTCCTGCCGCGGCATGGGCGTGGCCACGTGCATTCCCCGACCGAAGTGCCCTACCGCGCCAATATCGACGCGCTGAAACGGCTGGGCGTTACAGATGTGTTTTCCGTCTCTGCCTGCGGGTCTTTTCGCGAAAACATGGCGCCGGGCGATTTCGTCATCGTCGATCAGTTCATCGACCGCACCTTTGCACGGGAAAAATCCTTCTTCGGGACCGGCTGCGTCGCCCATGTCAGCGTCGCCCACCCCACTTGCGAGCGGCTCAGCGATGCGGCCGAGGCGGCAGCGCGCGATGCCGGGATCACCGTGCACCGCGGCGGCACCTATCTTTGCATGGAGGGGCCGCAGTTCTCCTCGGTGGCGGAAAGCAAAATGTACCGCGAAAGCTGGGGCTGCGACGTGATCGGCATGACCAACATGCCGGAAGCCAAACTCGCCCGCGAGGCAGAGCTGTGTTA
The DNA here is from genome assembly GCF_041008815.1 of Pseudophaeobacter sp. A-200-2. NCBI lineage: Bacteria > Pseudomonadati > Pseudomonadota > Alphaproteobacteria > Rhodobacterales > Roseobacteraceae > Pseudophaeobacter > Pseudophaeobacter sp. A-200-2. The sequence goes on from NZ_JAXGFU010000003.1 coordinate 103,957, forward strand.
CGCCTCCATCGCGATGGTGACCGATTATGACAGCTGGCACCCCGACCACGGCGCCGTGGACATCACCGAGATCCTGGCCACGCTGCAGGGCAACTCCAGCAACGGGCGTGAACTCGTGCGTCGCCTGCCAGGCATTCTGGGCGCCGAGCGCGCGCCCTGTCCGCATGGCTGCGACCGGGCGCTTGAATACGCCATCATGACCGCTCCCGAAAAACGCGACCCTGCGGTTCTGGCCAAACTGGATGCGGTGGCAGGCCGCGTGCTCAGCGCCTGATCGCCCTCTAATCGTCTTGGGCCCGCTCACCGCCTCTCTGCGGCACCGGGCAGCCCAGGATCGCAAGGTTTTCCTTGCATGGGCGGCGCGCTTCGGCCAAACCCCGTGGCGGCTCCGGTGCCCCTTTACCGGTCCGGGCCGCACCCATCCGCGCCATCCGTTCCCGCAAGCAGGAGCCTTCCATGCCCAAGAAAACCGCCGTCAAAGACTACATCCGCACCATCGTCGATTTCCCGCACGAAGGGATCATGTTCCGCGATGTCACCACCCTGTTCGCCGATCCGCGCGGGTTCCGTATGGCCATCGACCAGATGCTGCACCCCTACGCCGGTGAGCGGATCGACAAGGTCGTGGGTCTTGAGGCGCGCGGGTTCATCCTGGGCGGCGCCATCGCTCACCAGCTGAGCGTCGGCTTTGTGCCGATCCGCAAGAAAGGCAAGTTGCCCGGCACCACCATCAGCGAAGAATACCAATTGGAATACGGCGAAGCGATTGTCGAGATCCACGACGATGCCATCCAGCCCGGAGAAAAGGTGCTGGTGGTCGATGATCTGCTGGCCACCGGCGGAACCGCAGGCGCCGGGATCAAGCTGATCGAGCGGCTGGGGGGCGAGATCATCTCCTGTTCCTTCATTGTCGACCTGCCCGATCTGGGCGGCCGCAAGAAGCTTGAGGATCTCGGAATGGACGTCCACGTCCTGTGCGAATTCGAAGGCGACTGAACCGGCCCGCGCCGAAACAGGGTCACGGATCACTCACAGCCTGATCACGTTTTGTTGATTGGAAATCATGACGCCGCCGGGCTTAGCTCCGGCGGTTTTCTTGTCAAACCCCTCCCGGCGAAAACCCGGTTCATCCGGACCGCCTCCTCTGCCGTAGGTCTCACGATGCCTCACGAAAGGTGTCGCACAACCGAAACACATGAGGAGACCAAGATGTTCCGCAAGATGATGACGACCACCGCAGCCACGCTGTTCATGGCCGGAGCGGCCTTCGCAGGCGGTCATTCCAAGGATATCGTCGACACCGCTGTCGGCGCCGGAGACTTCAACACCCTGGTCGCCGCCGTCAAAGCCGCCGGTCTGGTGGACACGCTGAAAGGCGAAGGTCCTTTCACCGTCTTCGCCCCGACCGATGCCGCCTTTGCCGCCCTGCCCGAAGGCACGGTCGAAGACCTGCTGAAGCCCGAGAACAAGGAAAAGCTGGTGTCGATCCTGACCTACCACGTGGTGCCGGGCAAGGTGATGTCCGGTGACCTTACCGACGACATGAGCGCCGCAACCGTGCAGGGCAGCGCGGTGATGATTGATCTCGACAAGGGTGTGATGGTCAATGATGCCAGCGTGGTCACCGCCGATATCGAGGCCGAGAACGGCGTGATCCACGTGATCGACAAGGTCATCCTTCCGAAGTAACCGCAGACGCGAATTCGTGATGGCGAATTCAGTTGCAGCCCGCCGGCACGCGCCCTAGCGTGCCGGCATGAACACTGCCGCGATCCTTGACAGCCGCTATTCCTGGCTTCGACTTCTCATCACCCTGGCCATTGCAACCGTGGCCAATGTGGGCATGTGGGCGATCATCGTCATCATGCCCGCCGTCGAAGCCGAATTCGGCTCCGGGCGCGCGGCCTCTTCCATGCCCTATACGCTCACCATGGTGGGTTTTGCCCTTGGCAACCTGCTGATTGGGCGGCTGGTGGACAGGTTTGGCATTACCCTCGCGCTGATTGGCGCCGTTGCCGCGACGGCTTCGGGCTATGTGCTCTCTACCTTTGCGCCGACGATGGCGGTTCTGTCTCTCACACACCTGCTTCTGGGTCTCGGCACAGCAGCAGGTTTCGGCCCTCTGATCGCAGATATCTCGCACTGGTTCCTGCGCCGGCGCGGTATCGCCGTGGCACTGGTGGCCAGCGGCAACTACCTCTCGGGTGCGATCTGGCCGACGCTGCTGGCCGGTCTGCTGGAGACTGGCGGCTGGCGCATGGTCTATTTTGCCCTGGCCGCGATCACCGTTGCCGTGGTGATCCCGCTTGCGCTGCTGCTGCGGCGCCGAGTCCCGGCAGAGGCCTATGCCGCCTCTGATGCCGCCTCGGCGCTCAATGCGCGCAGCACCGGCATGTCCGCGCGCACCCTGCAATGGCTGCTGGGACTTGCCGGGATCGGCTGCTGCGTCGCCATGTCAATGCCCCAGGTGCATATCGTTGCCTATTGCGTCGGCCTTGGCTACGGGCCTGCGGTGGGGGCGGAGATGCTGTCGCTTATGCTGCTGGGCGGTGTGGTCAGCCGGATCCTTTCAGGCCTTGCTGCGGACCGGCTCGGCGGCGTGGCGATCCTGCTGATCGGCTCGGTCCTGCAATGTATCGCACTGTTCTTCTATCTGCCCTTTGACGGCATGGTGCCGCTTTATCTGGTGAGCGCGCTGTTCGGCCTCGCGCAGGGTGGCATCGTGCCCAGCTATGCGCTGGTGGTGCGCGAATACATGCCCCCGAAAGAGGCCGGTGCGCGGGTCGGCTTTGTGATGATGATGACCATCCTCGGCATGGCACTGGGTGGCTGGATGTCCGGCTGGATCTACGACGTGACCGGCAACTACCAGATGGCCTTTATCAACGGTATTGCCTGGAACGGCCTGAATATCCTGATCATCGGTTACCTGCTGATGCGCAGTCGCCCGCAGAAACCGTCGGCCACCCCCAGCATCGCCTGACCCTTCACCCGCGCTCTGCCGAGCCGTGCTCCCTGCGCACAGCGGGCTCTGCCCGCTGCCGGACCCAAAGCTGTGAGGGTTCTGGCAAAACCAGATCCTTCGGGCGCGGGAGAGCTACGTTGTCAGGTGCCCTGCCGCAACACCGCGCCGGGGTTCATGATGCCATGGGGATCGAGCGCCGCCTTGATGGCGCGCATCGCTGCCAGTTTTACCGGATCGCCATAGCGCTCCAGATCGCCGGTCTTCATACGCCCGATACCGTGCTCAGCGCTCATCGACCCATCGAAGTCCGCCACCAGATCATGCACCGTGCGTTTCACATCCTCGCGCAGGTGTTCGTACTCCTTGCGCGTCTTTCCCGCCGCCGGGAAGACGTTGTAATGCAGGTTGCCATCGCCCAGGTGGCCAAAGCAGTTGATCCGCATATCGCCCGATCCCAGTCGGGCGATGGCCTCTCCGCCGCGCGTGATGAAATCCGGAATTTCCGAGATCGGCACCGAAATGTCGTGGCTGGAAATCGCGCCGATCAGACGGTTGGCCTCGGGGATCGTCTCGCGCACCGTCCACAGGGCCTCGCGCTGCGCCGCCGACTGGGCAATCACCCCGTCCTGCGCCAGATCGGCCTCCAGCGCCGCCTCGAACAGGTCCGCAAGCGCCTCTTCCGGGTCCAGCCCGCGCGCCAGCCCCAGCTCAATCAGCACGCACCATTCCGGTGCCTCGGCAAAGGGTTGGCGTACCTGCGGCATGGTTTCTGCCAGAAACGCCAGCCCCTGCCGGTGCATCAGTTCAAAGGCGCTGATCCCTTCGCCCAACTGGTCACGCGCCAGCGACAGCAGCGCAATTGCCGCCTGCGGCGATGGCACCACAAAGACCGCCGTGCCCTGCGCCGCCGGGATCGGTGACAGTTTCAACGAGGCCGCAGTGATGACACCCAAAGAGCCTTCGGAGCCGACCAGAAGATTGCGCAGATCGTAGCCGGTGTTGTCCTTCCTGAGGCGCGACAGCCCGTGCCAGATCTCTCCATTGGGCAGCACCGCCTCCAGCCCCAGGCACAGATCGCGGGCATTGCCATAGCGCAGCACATTGACCCCGCCTGCATTGGTCGCAAGGTTGCCGCCGATCCGGGCCGAGCCTTCGGCGGCCAGTGACAGTGGGAACAGGCGCCCGGCCTCAGTCGCGGCCGCCTGCACATCGGCAAGGATCGCGCCCGCTTCGGCAATCAGCACATTTTCCGCGGGGTAGACGCCGCGGATCGCGGTCATCTTTTCCAGCGACAGCAGCAGGGGCGCCGGGCCTTCCGGCATCACCTGACCGCCGACCAGACCGGTACCGCCGCCATAGGGGACCACCGGCACCCGCGCCTCATGCGCAGCGCGCACCAGCGTTGCGACCTCTTCGGTGGAGTTCGGCAGGGCCAGCAAGCCCGCCTGCCCCTGATACCTTCCACGCGGCTCTTCCAGATAGCGTGGGTCGGCGGGGCGCAAAACACCCTCTGGCAGTTGATCGGCAAGGCGGGCGACAAAGGCGGAATCGGCAGAATTCAGTGTCATGAAACCTGCATGTCCAATTGCGCCTCCCAAGGCAAGACTGCTTACTCGTCTTTGCGCAGATAAGAGGGGCGCAGCACATGGATCGTCGGCCTGTCCGGCAGGCTGCGCAGCGACACAGTGATATCTGCCGCGCCATCCTGCACCACGTCGAACTCCGGCCCGATCTGCGACAGGAAACGCTCCAGCGAGTAGTCGGTGAACCAATGCATCGGCAGGATTACCGAGGACCGCAGCCGGTTCAACACCTCGACCATTTCAGGCAGCGCCAGGGTCATGCCGCCATCCACGGCGGCCATCACCACATCAAGCCGCCCCAGCGCCGCGAATTGCTCGGGCGTCGGCACGTGATGCAGATGGCCCAAATGCCCGATGCACAGCCCTGCGACCTCAAACACAAAGATCGAATTCCCGGCCACTTCTACCCCATCGCTGTAGGCAGAGCGGATATCGGTGGGCACGTTGCGGATCAGCATTTCACCCAGATCCAGATGGTGGCTGATCCCCTCACCAAAGGCACCCCAGCCTTCCAGCACATGGGGGATTGCCGGATCGGGGTGGGCGGTCCAATGGGTTTCATGAGCATGGTTCATGGTGACCACATCCGGGATGAAATCGGCCGATCCGGTAAAGCCGGTGAAGTCGGTCACCACGTTCAGGCCACCTTCGGTCTGGATCAGGAAACTGGCGTGCGACAGATACCGGATCCGCACCGAATGTTCCGACACCGGGTCCTGCCAGCTGGCCTTATGCAGATAGGCGATCCCCGGGGCCGCCTCAGCGAGAGCAATGCAATGGCTGGCCCGGCGCTCCTGCGCGGCCAGCGGAGCGGCGAAGATTGCCGAGACTACGAGCGAAACCAGATACTGAACAAAAACACGCATGGCAGAAGTGTAGCGCACTCGCCCTTTCTGTCAGCCTGTTTTCCGCAAAATCAGCATAAGTGAGCCTATGCCCCCCAGACACTGCCCCGAGTTTTGCGGCGCTGCGCTCTGATTGTGTCGGCAAACACTCCCGCCCGGCCCGCGGCATTCACAGAATGCCCCTGCCCCGTTGGGCCGGGCGCCGCACAGGGTGCGGCGCTGCACCGTGCAACGCGCGGTGCCATGCCCAAGGCCGCTAGCGCGCATCGGCGCAGCCGGTGCACCTACGGGCGCGGGAGGGTTCGCCCTCATACTTTGAAGAGGTATTTCTAAGCCTGACCAACCAGGGTCTTGCCGCGCCTATCGTGGCGCAGCGAGGCGTAGAGCACATGCGTGCGCCAGCGGCCATTGATCTGCAGATAGGATTGCGCCACGCCTTCGTATTTGAAGCCTGAGCGTTCCAGCAATCCGCGCGAAGCCACGTTTTCCGGCAAGCAGGCTGCCTCGATCCGGCTGAGGTCCAGCTTGCCAAAGGCATGATGCACCACTGCGCCAATCGCCTCGGCCATGTAACCACGCCGCGCAAAGGGCTGCCCGGTCCAGTATCCAAGGGTGCCCGCCTGCGCCGGGCCGCGGCGGATATTGTCCAGCGTGATCGCCCCCACCAGTGCCTGATCCGAGCGCCGGATCAGGAACAGCGGCAGCGCCGAGCCGGAGGACACCGCCCGCTGCGCCCAGTAGACCCGGTTGGTAAAGGCCTTACGGCTTAGGTGATCCGGCGCCCAGACCGGCTCCCAAGGGACAAGATAGTCCTGGCTTTGCAGCCGCAGCGCCGCCCAGCCGTGAAAATCGCCGTGCACCGGCGGTCTGAGCGTCAGACGTTCTGTTTCAAGCCGGAGTTTACGGCGGGACAGCAGCATCAGGCAGCGCGCCTCTCCTGCAGCCGCGCCAGACTGGGCGCATCAGCGACCGGACCATAAAGCGCCAACGCCGCCGGTGCCGCGACCGCAAGGCGTTCGGCCAAAGCCCGCACCCCGGCGACGGTTACCGCGTCAATGCGGGCCACGGTATCCTCCAGCGGCGGCACCCGGTCCCAGATCTGCACCAGACGAGCCAGACGTTCGGCGCGGTTCGACGGGCTTTCCAGCCCCATCAGCATGCCGGCCTTCATCTGGGCGCGCGCGCGCGCAACCTCGTCTTCGCGCATATCTTCGGCGGCGCGCTTCATTTCGTCGATGGTGATATGCGCCAGATCGGCAAGCTGATCGCCCGAAGTCCCTGCATAAATCGTCGTCGACCCGGTATCCGCATAGGCGCCTGCCTGCGCAAAGATGGTATAGCAAAGGCCCCGCTTTTCGCGGATTTCCTGGAACAGACGCGAGGACATGCCGCCGCCAAGGGCGCTGGCATAGATCTGCGCGGTGTAGATCTCATCATCGCGGTAGCCGGGGCTTTCAAGAGCCAGCGCAAAATGAGCCTGCTCCAGCTGCTTATCCCGCCGCGCCTCGCCGCCACCGGTAAAGCGCGCGGCATCCGGTTCCGGTACTGGCCGTGGCGCCATATGACCGAACTGCGCCTCGGCCAGCCGCACCAGCGCGTCGTGATCCACCGCACCGGCCGCAGCCAGAATCATCTGTCCCGGTCCGTAGTGCTGATCGACAAAGCCTTGCAGGTCATTACGGGAAAAGCTGCGAATGCGTTCCGCCGGGCCCAGAATGGTGCGCCCCAGCGGCTGATCGCGATAGCTTTCTTCCTGCAACCAATCAAAGATCACATCGTCCGGCGTATCCAGCGCCTGACCGATCTCCTGCAGGATCACCCCGCGCTCGACCTCAATCTCACGCGGGTCGAACACCGGATTGAGCAGGATATCCCCGATCACATCCATCGCCAGCGGCACGTCATCCTTCAGCACCCGCGCGTAATAGGCTGTAACCTCGCGGCTGGTATAGGCGTTGATATAGCCGCCCACATCCTCGATCGCCTCGGCAATCTGCAGCGCCGACCGGGTCTTAGTCCCCTTGAAGGCCATATGCTCAAGAAAATGGGCGATCCCATTCTGTTCAGGCCGCTCGTGGCGGCCGCCTGCTGTCACCCAGATCCCGATAGAGGCGGATTCCAGCCCCGGCATGTTCTCCGAAACGATGCGGAATCCGTTGGCGAGTGTGTGTTGCTGAACTGTCAATTCGCGATGTTCTTTCTGATATGCGCCTCAAGGGCGGCCAGATCGTTGTCGATGCGGGTGACGCGCTCGTCGCGCTCATAAAGATCCGCCATGCGGGCGGGCAGCGGCGGGTGGATACCACTCGCCTCTTCCACCGCGGCGGGGAATTTCGCCGGGTGGGCGGTCGCCAGCGTCACCATGGGGATATCGGCAACGCGCAACTGGTTTGCAACCTTCACACCAACGGCGCCGTGGGGGCACAGCAGTTCGCCCGAGGCGGCCCATTCGGATTTGATCGTCGCCATGGTTTCTTCTTCCGAGGCCCGGCCCGAAACATAGGTCTCCTGCAGCGCCTGCATGGCGCCCTGGCTGACCTCAAAGCCGCCCGTCTTCAGCTCATCCATCAGTTGACCCACGGCAGCGCCATCCTGCCCGTAGGCGTAGAACAGGGCGCGTTCAAAGTTGGAAGAGACCTGAATGTCCATCGACGGGCTGATCGAGGGGATGGTGTCGCCCTTGAAATAGCCCTGCCCCGAGAGGCAACGGTGCAGGATATCGTTCTGGTTGGTGGCGACCACCAGTTGGTCGATCGGCAGGCCCATCTGTTTGGCGATATAGCCGGCGAAGATGTCACCAAAGTTGCCCGTGGGCACGGTGTAGCTGATCTTGCGATGCGGCGCGCCAAGGCTGACAGCAGAGGAGAAGTAATAGACCACCTGCGCCAGCACGCGGGCAAAGTTGATCGAGTTCACCCCGGCAAGGCGCACGCTGTCACGGAACTCAAAATCGTTGAACATGTCCTTGACCGCCGCCTGACAGTCATCGAAGTCGCCTTCGACCGCCAGTGCGTGCACGTTGCTGTCCGCAGGCGTGGTCATCTGGCGGCGCTGCACCTCGCTGACGCGGCCGTGTGGGTAAAGGATGAAGACATTGACCGCATCCAGCCCCCGGAAAGCTTCAATCGCGGCAGAGCCGGTATCGCCAGAGGTGGCGCCGACGATGGTCACGCTTTCGCCGCGGCGTTTCAGGGCGACTTCGAAGAGCTGACCGATCAGCTGCATCGCGAAATCCTTGAACGCGAGGGTCGGGCCGTGGAACAGCTCCAACAAGAAATGATTGGGCGCCAACTGTTTCAGCGGCGCGCGGGCGGCGTGACCAAACCCGGCATAGGCCTTGGCGATGATCTCGCGGAATTCGTCATCGGTGAAGCAATCGCCGAGGAAGGGACGCATCACCCGGAAGGCCGTTTCCTCGTATGAGAGGCCGGACAGGGCCGCGATCTCATCATGGCTCATCTGCGGGATCTCGGCGGGCACATAAAGGCCGCCGTCGCGGGCCAGCCCGGTCAGCATCGCCTCTTCGAACGTCAGCTCGGGCGCCTGCCCGCGGGTGGAGATGTATTTCATCGCTTCAGCCTTCGGATTTGGCGCGGTTGCGCCACAGGAAATAGGCGGTCATCGCGGCCCAGATAAAGGCCAGCGAAAACCAGGTGAGTGCATATTGCAAGTGGTCATTGGCGATGCCCGATATGGTAACGGGCTGCGGCACGGTCGCGCCGGGATCCACTACGTCCGAGCGCAGCTCGCGCAGGATCACCATTGCCGGTTCTGTGTCCAGCTCTGCCGCCATCGGGGCCACGTCGCGGGCATACCAGATGTTCTTTTCCGTGTCCGGTTCCGGTGTGAACCCGTCCACCTCGACCGGCCAGTGCAGGTTGCCGATCACGGTCGCGAGGCCGGTGGTGCGGGTCTCATCCTTGCGGCTGGCGATGATGAAGCCACGGTCCAGCAGCAGGCGACGACCGCCGTCGGTCACGAAAGGCGCGATAACGCGATAGCCCGCGCCGGTGCCCTGGATCGAGGTCAGAACGTGCAACTCACCCGGCAGGATCTCGCCCTCAAGACGCACAGGCAGGTATTTGTCACGCTCCGGCTCCAGCACCTCGGGCAAAGGGCCGGGGGCATCCGCAATGCGCGCTTCAATGGTGGCCAGGATGTCTTCCTTCCAGGCCAGGCGCTGCATCTGCCAGATCCCAAGCGATAGCAGCGCCAATAGGCCCAGCCCGCCAACCAGGGATAGAAAGATAAACCGCCGCATCGCGTCCTCATCGCCAATGAAAAGCGCGCGGAGGAAGCCCCCGCGCGCTGCGTTTCTTACGGGCTGTCTGCGGATTTTGGAACCACAAACCTGTACCCGCTACAATTTCCGGTGTCGCCCGGGTCGGCCTAGTGCGCCAGACCTGCGGTGCCCCAGACGTAGACCGCTACGAAGAGGAACAGCCAGACAACGTCAACGAAGTGCCAGTACCAGGCAGCGGCCTCGAAACCGACGTGCTGCTCGGGGGTGAAGTCACCTTTCAGCGCACGGATAAGGCAAACCGTCAGGAAGATAGTGCCGATGATCACGTGGAAACCGTGGAAACCGGTGGCCATGAAGAAGTTCGAGTAGAACTCATCAGCGCCGAATTCCCAGCCTTCGTGCAGCAGGTGCGCGTATTCATAGCCCTGAAGGAAGGTGAAGAAGAGGCCCAGAACGATACCGATGGACAGGCCCTGAACCAGCGCCTTGCGGTCGTTGTTGTGCACCAGTGCGTGGTGCGCCCAGGTCACGGCACAGCCGGACAGCAGCAGGACCAGGGTGTTGATCAGCGGCAGGTGGAAGGCATCGACCGGATAGATGTCGGGCTGCACATAGGAGGTGCCGACATAGGTTTCCATCGGGTAGATGGCATGTTTGAAGAACGACCAGAACCAGGCGAAGAAGAACATCACCTCGGACATCACGAAGAGGATGAAGCCATAACGCAGGCCGATGCGGACCACCGGGGTGTGATCGCCCTGACGGCTTTCGGCCACCACTTCGGACCACCAGGCGAACATGACATAGAGCACCATCGCCAGGCCGCCCCAGAACAGCCATGCCGTGATGCCATGCATCCACAGCACTGCGCCGAACAGCATTGCAAACCCGCCTACGGAGCCCAGAAACGGCCAGATCGACGGCGGCAGAATATGAAAGTCGTGATTTTTAGCATGCGCCATTTAAGTGTCCCTCACCTAGCGGCCTAGTTCGTGGTTATGCCTGCCCCGGCTTTATCACCGGTGTCGAGAGCGGCATAGCCCTCGGGCAGATCGATTTCATAGAACGTGTACGAAAGCGTGATCGTATGCACGTATTTTGCGTCCCGGTCGTTGACGATTTCCGGATCCACAAAGAAGGTCACGGGCATCTGCACCCGCTCCCCCGGTTGCAGCACCTGCTCTGTGAAGCAGAAACAGGCGATTTTCTCAAAGTAGCCACCGGCCGAATAAGGCGTCACGTTATACGCTGCCTGCCCCGCGACGGGGTGGTCGGTTGGATTATATGCTTCGTAGAAGGCCAGACCGGTCTCGCCGATCTTCAGCTCCATCTCGCGCTGCACGGGTTTGAACTCCCAGGGCATGTCGCGTTCTTTGGAACCGTCAAAGCGCACCGTGATGGTCTGATCCAGCACAGTATCCGCGCCTTGCTCGGCCACGCCGGTGACACCGCCAAATCCGGTGACCCGGCAGAACCAGTCATAGAAGGGCACCGATGCCCAGGACAGCCCGCCCATCAGCGCGACCACGCCGACCAATTGCAGAACCGTTTTCTGAGGTCCTTTGATCGCCATCAGCCCTGCCCCGCCTGTGATTGGGTCTGCGGGAATTTGAAGCCGTTCGAAGTGACCTTGACCATGGTCAGAGCCAGCACCAGCACCACGAAGGCGCCCAGCAGCAGGCCAACGCCCATGTTGCGCCCGAGGCGCCGTTTGTGCAGTTCGTGTTCCTTGCGCAAAGCCATATTACCAGCCTCCCAGACCATAGGGTTTCAACAGGGCTTCGACGAGAATCGCGCCGAAGTGCAAAAAGAGGTAGAGCAGCGACAGCTTGAAGAAACTGCGCTCAGCCTTGAAATTGTCGGCCTCGCTGTCGTCCTCATCGCGGCGGAAGATCTTCCAGGCGCCGTGCAGGAACAGCGCGTTCAGCACCACGGCCACGGCCAGATAGACCGGACCACCGATGCCCGAGAACCCGGTGCCCACAGCCAGAATCGCCAGCAGGATGGTGTAGACGAGGATATGAACGCGGGTGGCGCGGCGACCGTGGGTCACGGTCAGCATCGGAACGCCCGCATCATCGTAATCCGAGCGCATGAACAGCGCCAGCGCCCAGAAGTGCGGCGGCGTCCACATGAAGGTCAGCGCGAACATCAGCCAAGGTTCAACCGACATGGTGCCGGTGGCGGCGATCCAGCCGATCACCGGCGGGAAGGCCCCGGCGGCACCGCCGATGACGATGTTCTGCGGCGTCGCCCGCTTCAGCCACATGGTGTAGATGACGACGTAAAAGAAGATGGTGAAGGCCAGAAACGCCCCGGCAAACAGGTTCGTTGCCAGTCCCAGCATGATGCAGGACAGGCCCGAAAGCGCCAGGCCAAGGCTCAGCGCCTCGCCCTTGTCGACCTTGCCTGCGGGAATCGGGCGCGACTTGGTACGTTTCATCACCTGATCGATATCCGCATCCCACCACATGTTGAGCGCGCCAGAGGCGCCACCACCGATGGCAATGAACAGAATCGCGGCAAATCCGATGACCGGATGCACACCAACCGGAGCAGCCAGCAGGCCGACGAGGGCCGTAAACACGACCAGTGACATCACGCGCGGCTTCAGCAGGGCGAAATAATCGCCAAAGCTGGGCTCGTCTTCGCGGATGGTGCTGGCATTGATGCTTGCGTCGCTCATGTCAGTCTCTTCGGCCACTGAAGGATGGCCGCGCGCGGCGCATCCTCGTTGCATTTAAGATGGTGCTATGGGCGCTACCATCGCGGCGCGCCCATGTTCGGGGCCGGACGTTCCGGCCCCTGCTTCAATCAGTTGGAGGCGACCTGATAGGACTGCGGCAGACCCGCATATTCCTCGATCGCGCCGTCCAGCCATGCGTCATAGGCTTCTTGGCTGACCACTTTTACAGTGATCGGCATATAGGCGTGGTCCTTGCCGCAGAGTTCAGAGCACTGACCGAAGTAGATGCCTTCTTTGGTGGGCTTGAACCACAGTTCAGCCAGACGGCCGGGAACCGCGTCCTGCTTCACGCCGAAGGCAGGCATCGCCCAGGAGTGGATCACGTCGGCGCCGGTCACCTGCATCACGATGGTTTTGCCAACCGGGACAACAACAGCGGTGTCGGTTGCCAGCAGGTACTCGTCCTCGGCATAGCCGTAATCGGCCAGTTCGTCCTTGGCGAGGAGGAAGCTTTCATAGCCAAACTCGTGGTCGACGTATTCATAGCCCCAGTACCACTGGTAGCCGGTGACTTTGATGGTGACGTCGGCTTCGGGAATTTCCTGCTGGCGGAACAGTTCCGGCAGCGAGAAGGAGCCGATGAAAACCAGGATCAGGATCGGGATCACGGTCCATGCGATTTCGATCGGAGTGTGGTGGGTGAACTGCGCCGCGTTCGGGTTCGCGCGCTTGTTGAAGCGAACGATTGCGAACAGCAGCAAACCAGCCACAAAAACGCAGATGGCGGTGATGATCACCAGGATCAGCCCGTCCAGCATGTGAATGCCTTCCGCCAGTTCAGTTGCGGCCGGCTGGAAACCCAGACCGCCGTTGGTCGGCTTACCAATGGATTCAAGACCTTCTTGCGCTGTGGCTGGAAGGCTTGAGAGGCCAGCGAAAAGGCCCGAAAGCATCAAAGCATTCTTCATATCGTGTCCTGATCGTTTGATCGCGTTATTAGCTGCTACCGGTAACGTCGCTGGAAAGCTTGATTCCATAAAACGCACCGAACCCGTTGTCTTTGACGCTGCTTAAAATCATATTCCAACGTGCAGATAAAGAGGCAGGCGAGCGGCAAAGCGTCGCTTTCTTGATTTAGATCAAAAAAAACCGCCGTCGCGAAGAGGATTTGAGACATGGAAACCACGGCCTACCGCCCGTTTGAGACCAGCCTCCCCGAGGATGAGGCGCTTGGTGTGCTGCGCAGCGCCACTCAAGGGGCCGACGATGGCGAGATTTTTGCCGAGCGGCGCAAATCGGAGGCGCTCGTGTTTGATGACGGGCGGCTGCGCAGCGCCAGTTACGATGCCTCCGAAGGCTTTGGCTTGCGGGCGGTCAATGGCGATGTGGCGGGCTACGCCCATTCCACCGACGTGTCGATCAGCGCTCTGACCCGCGCCGCGGAAACGGCGCGCCTTGCGGTGGGCGATGGCGGCGGCACCTATGCCGAACCGCCCGCATCTACCAACAGACATCTTTACGCCGACACCGATCCGATCAGTGCCCTGCCCTTTCCGGTGAAGGTCGAGACCCTGCGCGAGATCGACGCATTCGCCCGCGATCTGGATCCCCGGGTGGTTCAGGTCTCGGCGACGCTGGCGGCCTCCTTGCAAGAGGTAGAGATCCTGCGCGCCGACGGGGTGCGGGTGCGCGACGTGCGCCCGATGACCCGGCTCAATGTCTCGGTGATCGTGGAACAGGACGGCCGCCGCGAAAGTGGCTCGGCCGGAGGCGGTGGCCGGGTTGGTCTGGACGGGTTGATTGATCCCGTTAGTTGGCAAGCCAAAGCCCGCGAGGCGCTACGAATCGCGCTGGTCAATCTCAAAGCAGTGCCTGCACCCGCCGGGGAGATGGAAGTCGTGCTTGGGCCGGGCTGGCCGGGTATCCTCCTGCACGAGGCCATCGGTCACGGTCTTGAGGGCGATTTCAACCGCAAGGGCAGTTCGGCCTTTGCCGGGCTGATGGGGCAGCGGATCGCCTCCCCGGGAGTCACAGTGCTTGACGATGGCACCATCCCGGATCGGCGCGGCTCGATTACGGTCGACGATGAAGGTACCCCTAGCCAGAAAACCACCCTGATCGAAGACGGCATTCTGGTTGGCTTCATGCAGGACCGCCAGAACGCCCGCTTGATGGGGGTTGAGGCCACCGGCAACGGACGCAGGCAAAGCTATGCCCACGCCCCCATGCCGCGGATGACCAACACATATATGATGGGCGGCGATGCCGATCCGGCGGATCTGGTGGCCGGAATCAAGGACGGGATCTGGGCCGTGGGATTCGGCGGTGGCCAGGTAGACATCACCAACGGCAAGTTCGTGTTTTCCTGCACCGAGGCCTACCGCGTGCAGAACGGCAAGGTCGGCGCACCGGTGAAGGGCGCAACCCTGATCGGCGATGGTGCCACCGCGCTGCAGCAGATTCGCGCCCTCGGCAACGACATGGAACTGGATCCCGGCATGGGCAATTGCGGTAAAGCAGGCCAATGGGTACCCGTCGGAGTCGGCCAACCCTCTGTTCTAATGGGGGGACTCACCGTTGGCGGGGCAGCAATCTAAGTAAAGATTCCCCGACCAAACCCTTCGGGGTTGAGCACAAAACGGACCCAACGGTCCGTTTTTTTGCGTGACTGTATCAGAAACTGAATCAGTCTTGCCGCCGAGAAGAGGGCGCCATTCGCGATCGCGCCAACTTTTTTCATTTAAAAACAAATAGCTATTCAAAGAATTCGAAAATCTTCGGAAAATTAAGGGTCATTCACCACCTGTTAACCCGTCAAGGTTAATTCTAATTGTGCAAACAGGCGGAGCAACGGATGACTGAAGAAGCATATTCTTCCACTCACCCCCCACTCCCACCCACCACGGAAGATCTCCGGCGTTCGTGGCTTCGCCTTTTGCGTTCCAGACGGGTAGGTCCGGCTACATTTTACCGGCTGCTGTCTGAACACGGTTCAGCGCAGAATGCGCTGGAAGCGTTGCCTAAAATGGCACGTTCCGCTGGGCTCAAAGGGTATGAAATATGCCCTTCCGATGCGGTAGACGCCGAAATAAATGTCGCAAAAGCCGCCAAAGCGCGGCTTTTGTGCTTTTCGGATCCTGAATATCCCGCTCCGCTTGCGCACCTGAAAGACGCACCGCCCGCGCTTTGGGCCATTGGCGACCTGTCCTTGCTGCAACGCCCCATGATTGCCATCGTCGGGGCCCGCAATGCCTCCTCCCTCGGGACGCGGATGGCGCGGGCACTGGCGCATGATCTCAGTGCCGCAGGATATGTGGTCGTCTCCGGGCTGGCGCGCGGCGTGGACACCGCCGCGCATCTTGCCGCCCTGCCCTCCGGCACCATTGCCGTCATGGCAGGCGGCGCTGATGTAATTTATCCTTCGGAAAACAACCGTCTGGGCAAGAGCATCGGCGAGCAGGGTCTGATCCTGTCCGAACAACCCATGGGCCTAGCGCCCCAGGCCCGCCATTTCCCGAAACGCAACAGAATCATTGCGGGGCTAGCCCAAGCCGTTGTGGTGGTCGAGGCCGCAGCCAAATCCGGCAGCCTGATTACCGCCCGCGACGCGTTAGATCTGGGCCGCGAGGTGCTGGCGGTTCCTGGCCATCCCTTCGATGCCCGCGCTTCGGGCTGCAACATGCTGATCCGCGACGGGGCGCAATTGGTGCGCAATGCCGCAGACGTGATCGCCGCGCTGCCGCCGGTGGAAAAGCCTGCCCCTCTTCCAAGCTCTGCCGATCAGCCTGACGCGCCACCTGCCAACGCAGGCCTCGCGGATCTGCCGCCGCCGCCTCCCGAACGGCGAAGCCTGCGCGAAACAGCAGCGCTGCATCAACAGGTTCTGGCTCGTCTTGGCCCCTCTCCCACGCCGGAGGATCAATTGCTGCAGGACCTCTCTGTCACGCCAAAGGAGCTGTCCTCGGTCCTGACCGAACTGGAACTGGATGGCGCGGTCGACCGCCATCCCGGCGGCATGCTGTCCCGTCCGCCCGGAAAGGGCGAAGAATGAAACCGGGCCGCGAACCCAGGCAAGCGGCCCGCCCCTCACAGCACTGCCCACATGGCGCAAAACATGGTGCAAAGGCAGCGCAACGCATGCGTCCAAAGCCCACGGATTGACAATCTCCCCTTGCGCGCCACATGTTGCCCCGCCATAGAACGCGCAGTATCCGCCCCTCAAGAGGTCCTGAATTTACATGCCAGTTGTTGTCGTCGAATCCCCGGCCAAGGCCAAAACAATCAATAAATACCTGGGCTCTGACTACACTGTGCTGGCGTCTTACGGACACGTCCGTGACCTGCCGCCAAAGGATGGGTCGGTCGATACCGAGCATGAGTTTGACATGAAATGGGAGGTCGGAAACGACAGCCGCAAACACGTCAAGGCCATCGCCGACGCTCTGAAAGAAGACAACGCCCTGATTCTCGCGACTGACCCTGATCGCGAAGGAGAAGCGATCAGCTGGCACCTGCAGGAAGCGCTGACCAAGCGCCGTTCGATCAAGAAGGACACACCGGTGAGCCGCGTGACCTTCAACGCGATCACCAAGGAAGCTGTCGCCGAAGCGATGAAAAACCCGCGTCAGGTGGATATGCCGCTGGTCGAGGCCTATCTGGCCCGCCGCGCGCTGGATTACCTCGTGGGCTTCAACCTGTCGCCGGTGCTGTGGCGCAAACTGCCCGGCGCACGGTCCGCAGGCCGTGTGCAATCGGTCTGCCTGCGTCTGATCGTTGAACGCGAGATGGAGATCGAAGCCTTCAATCCGCGCGAATACTGGTCGGTGAAGGCGCAGCTTTCGACCCCGCGCGGGCAGGAATTCGAAGCACGCCTGACGGTCCTGGGCGGCGACAGGCTGGATAAATACAGCCTCGCCAACTCCACTGCCGCAGACCTGGCGGTCAAAGCAGTTTCCAGCCGCGACCTGAAGGTGCAATCGGTGGAGGCAAAGCCTGCCTCCCGCAACCCGTCGGCGCCCTTCATGACCTCCACCCTGCAGCAGGAAGCCAGCCGCAAGTTCGGCATGGGCGCGCGCCAGTGTATGAACGCGGCGCAGCGGCTTTATGAGGCAGGCTATATCACCTACATGCGGACCGATGGTATCGACATGGCGCCCGAGGCGGTACAGGCCGCCCGCGCCGAGATCGAAACCCGCTATGGCGCCGACTATGTGCCGTCCTCGCCGCGCATCTACAAGAACAAGGCCAAGAACGCCCAGGAAGCGCACGAATGTATCCGCCCCACGGATATGAGCCGCGATGCAAAAAGCCTGAAGGTCAGCGAAGAAGAGCAGCGCAAGCTTTATGATCTGATCTGGAAGCGCACGATCGCCTGCCAGATGGAAGGCGCCCGGATGGAGCGCACCACCGTCGATATCGGATCAGGCGACGGTCAGGTGGTGCTGCGCGCAACTGGTCAGGTGGTGCTGTTCGACGGTTTCATGCGCGTCTACGAAGAAGGCCGCGACGATGTGGTGGACGAGGACGACAAGCGCCTGCCGCAAATCATGAACGGCGAAAACGTCAACTTTGCCTCCTCGCTGGCAGCGCAGGCGGAAAAAGCGGGCAAGGACGCCGCGATCCTGTCGGAGAACGCCGCCGTTCTGGGCCTGCAGCACCACACCCAGCCGCCACCGCGTTATACCGAGGCGACGCTGGTCAAGAAGATGGAAGAACTGGGCATCGGCCGTCCGTCGACCTATGCCAGCGTGATCACCACGATCCAGGACCGCGAATACGTCCGCAAGGAAAAGAACCGCCTGTTCCCCGAGGACAAGGGCCGGATCGTCACCATCTTCCTACTGAACTTCTTCAAACGCTACGTGGAATACGATTTCACCGCCGCGCTGGAGGAACAGCTGGATGACGTCAGCGCCGGTGAGGCCGATTACAAGGACATCCTGAGCAATTTCTGGCGCGACTTTTCCGCTGCGATTGCCGAGACATCGGATCTGCGGATCTCCGAGGTGCTGGATGTGCTGGACGATGCGCTGGCGCCGCAGCTCTACCCGCCGCGCGAAGATGGCACCGACCCGCGCATCTGCCCCAAATGCGGCGCGGGCCAGCTGCACCTGAAAACTTCGCGCACCGGCGGTTTTGTTGGCTGCGGCAACTACCCGGAATGCAACTACACCCGCCCGATCTCTGGCGAAGGCGCCGAAGGCTATGAGCGGGTGCTGGGCGAGGATGACGGTGACGAGATCCACCTGAAATCCGGCCGCTTTGGCCCCTACGTCCAGCGCGGCGAGGCCACGCCGGAAAACAAGAAGCCGCCACGCTCATCCCTGCCAAAACAGGGCCGCGATTATCTGCCGGGCTGGGGCCCGAACGAGATCACTCTGGAACAGGCGGTGACGCTGCTGACCCTGCCGCGCCAGATCGGGGAACACCCTGATGGCGGCATGATCGCCTCGAACCTTGGCCGGTTCGGTCCTTACATCATGCACCAGCGCCCGGATGAAGAAAAACCGGTCTACGTGAACCTGAAAGAGACGCTGGATGTCTTTGAAATCGGGATGAACCGGGCGGTGGAAATGCTGGCCGAGAAACGCGCCAACCCGGGCCGCGGCCGCCGCGCTGCTGCCAAGCCGCTGAAGGAACTGGGCGAACACCCCGAAAGCGGCGGCGCCATCAGCATCATGGACGGTCGTTATGGGCCTTACGTCAAATGGGAGAAGGTGAACGCCACCCTGCCCAAGGACGTAGAGCCCAAGGATGTTACCGTGGAAATGGCGGTGCAGCTGATCGCCGACAAAGCGGGCAAGACCAAGAAGAAAGCCCCGGCGAAAAAGGCCGCGCCCAAGAAGGCCGCTGCAAAGAAAACCACTGCCAAGAAACCTGCGGCGAAAAAGACAGCCAGCAAGAAGACCGCAGCCAAAGACGCAGGCGACAGCTAGGCTCGACTTTCGCCACACATGACCACCCTTGCCCGGCCAGAAACCGGGCGGCTCCCGCCGGATCGGGTCACAGTGAAGAACTGTGACCGTTCCGTTGGGCCCGGCGCCGCTGACGCGGCGCGGTCCGGGCTGGCCATCTTTGCCCCCCCCAAATTCAAGCTCGTCCAGGCGGCATTCTAGGTTCAGCGCCTAGGCGCGATCCCACAGCATGCCTGGCGAAGCCTCCCAAGCGGCTGGGTTCGCCAGAGGCGGCCGTTTGTTACGCCGGTGACGCCGGACGAGGTTCGCAGCCGCAGCGCCGGAAATGCAGGGTCTGGCGGCACTTGGCGCGAGCTGTCCCTGCATCAGAAACGGCAGGCGTTTTCGCAGGCTGGCGCGGTTTTCCGGCGACAGGCCTGCGAGTGCGATGGGGCCCGGTAGAAAACTCTCGACCGGTGCGCCTTCGGCGAAGAGGATTTCGTGCCGTTTGAGCATCAGGTGCCAGTAGTGATGCCTCGCTTGTACCACCGGCTGGGTGACGCCCGGCAGATCGATCATCTTCGTTGCCGGGACAAAGACCTGATTCGTTCCAAACATCCGGCCCGCAATGGGCGAGTCGAACAAAACCCGGTGCTGCGGCGACAGATAGAGATCGCGTTCCGGAAACCCCGCACCCAGCGCCTTTTCCCGAAGCCGGATCGGGGAGGTCCGCCGCCCCGCTGACACGGTTTCCTGCCCCAGCCAGATCAGGGGCTGAAACCCATGATCCAGCGTTTCCACGAGATCGCCGACCGACAGGCGCTCCACCGGGACCTCCCCGGCAGCTGCGCGTATCCGCGTTCCTTCAAGAAAGCACACAACAAAAGCATCGGCTTCGCGGTCGACATAGGCGTGGGTGCCCGCGTCATTAACGATGCCGGTGAACGTCATCGAGCGAATGCCGCCATCATTCAGCACATCGTTTTTGGCCGACCCCACCAGGAAGGGCGCCAGAAAGGTGCGCCCGGACATATCCTGCAGCAACAGAATCTCGGCCGCGGCTGTGGAGCCGTCATTGAAGACGAGATCGACCTGGTAATCGATGACGCTGTCGAGCCCCGACGCGATGCCATCAAAGATCACATCTTCGGGAGACCAGCCGTAATCATTGCTGGAAACCGCACCGTCACCGCTTGGATCATCGAGGGTGAGATAGTCCAACTGCTGATACAAGGGAGATCCAGCAGAGCCGAAGGTCATGCCGACCAGCGCCGCCGCATTCTCGGCCACCGCATCCTGTTCGTCAGGATCCAGATCGGCCATGGCCCCCAGATTGATAACTTCGATTGTTTTCTGAGCCAATACAGGGCTCCTACACGCAACATATTCAACTATTCCAACATTAGCCCAACAACTCTTAACATTCCCCTTTCCGGAAACCCGTTTCGCTGAGCATCATTGACAGTAGGTCCTGGCACGGCCATGCCACGCGGCACCGGTGGTCACGGCGTCGGTCATGGGAACCTGACTCCGTAGAAATACGCGTTTTTCTCCGTATTATTGACTCTGCCGACGCCGAGGCGCAGAACCCTCTCCAATAGGCAGTTTAGGGAGAACTCCGTGAAAAAAGTCTACTCCAACGCCGCCGAAGCGCTTGACGGGCTGCTTCATGACGGCATGTTCATCGCCGCCGGGGGCTTTGGCCTCTGCGGTATTCCAGAGCTTCTGCTGGACGCGATCAAAGACGCCGGCACCAAGGATCTGACCTTCGCCTCCAACAACGCGGGCGTTGATGATTTTGGCATCGGCATCCTGCTGCAGACCAAGCAGGTGAAAAAGATGATCTCCTCCTACGTGGGTGAGAACGCCGAATTCATGCGCCAGTACCTGTCCGGAGAGCTGGAGCTGGAATTCAACCCTCAGGGCACCCTGGCCGAGCGCATGCGCGCAGGCGGCGCGGGCATCCCCGGCTTCTTCACCAAGACCGGCGTGGGCACCGTCATTGCCGAAGGCAAGTTCGAAAAGCAGTTCCCGACCGGACCGGATGGCGCCATGCAGGACTACATCATGGAAGAGGGCATCTTTGCCGATCTCGCCATCGTGAAAGCCTGGAAAGCAGACGAAACCGGCAACCTGGTGTTCCGCAAGACCGCGCGTAACTTCAACGTGCCCGCCGCCACCTGCGGCAAGGTCTGCGTTGTCGAGGTCGAGGAAATCGTGCCCACTGGCAGCCTTGACCCTGATCACATCCACCTGCCCGGTATTTATGTGCACCGCATCATCCAGGGCGAGCACGAAAAGCGCATCGAACAGCGCACCGTTCGTCAGAAGGAGACCGCATAATGGCTTGGGATCGCAATCAGATGGCCGCACGCGCGGCACAGGAGCTGCAGGACGGCTGGTATGTGAACCTCGGCATCGGTATCCCGACGCTGGTGTCGAACTACATCCCCGAAGGCGTCGAGGTGACGCTGCAATCCGAGAACGGCATGCTGGGCATGGGCCCCTTCCCCTATGAGGGTGACGAGGATCCCGACCTGATCAACGCCGGCAAGCAAACTATCACCGAACTGCCGCAAACCGCGTTCTTCGATTCGGCACAATCCTTTGCGATGATCCGTGGCGGCAAGATCGCCATGGCAATCCTGGGCGCGATGGAAGTGGCCGAAAACGGCGATCTGGCCAACTGGATGATCCCCGGCAAGCTGGTCAAAGGCATGGGCGGCGCGATGGATCTGGTCGCAGGCGTTGGCCGCGTGGTCGTGGTCATGGACCACACCAACAAGCACGGCGACAGCAAGGTTCTGAAGGCCTGCACCCTGCCGCTGACCGGCAAGGGCGTCGTGGACCGCATCATCACCGGTCTGGGCGTTCTGGACGTGGTCGAAGGTGGCCTGAAGATCGTTGAGTTGGCCGAAGGCGTCACCGAAGAAGAACTGCGCGCCGCAACCGAGGCGACCATCGTCAACTGATTGCTTAGCGACATCAAAAACAAAAAAGGCCCGCCTGATACGTTAGGCGGGCCTTCTTTTTGGCCGAAGCGGGTGCAGGACCTCAGATCACCCGCGCCGTGCCAGAGGCGTACATACTTGCGCTGTGCCCACAGGAGATGACGGCCTGCAGCAGCGATGTAGCGCCCATGTCCTCGCCCTCGGTAATGTCGATGGCAAAGGCATTACGGCAGTAAACAGGCGGGGGCGGATATCATCCCGGCCCCCACCCTGTCAGTTGTTGATACGATCGAGAAAGCTCAGCATCTTCCCGGCGATTTCAGGACCCTTTTCCTGCAAGGCGAAATGGCCGGTGTTCAGCAAGTGAAACTCCAGATCCGTGAGATCGCGTTTATAGGGGTGCGCCCCTTCCTCGGGGCAGATCTGATCATTGGCGCCCCAGACCAACAGCGCGGGGGGCTGGTGTTCGCGAAACAGTGCCTGCCACTTGGGGTACTCGCTCAGGTTCGAGCCATAATCGAGGAACATTTCCAGCTGCACCTCCTGGTTGCCCGGGCGGTCCAGCAGATACTGGGCGTGCCAGAAATGGTCCGGGCTGACGCTGGCGGGGTTCTCTGCCCCATGGGTGAACTGCCATTTGGTGGCATCAAGGGTCAGGAAGCCGCGCAGCGCATCGCCGTTCTCCGGGCTGGGATCGGCCCAATAGGCGCGCATCGGCCCCCAGAACTCCCTTAGCCCCTCTTCATAAGCATTGGCGTTCTGGATGATGAAACCCGAGACCCGCGCCGGATCCTCGGCGAACATGCGAAACCCAACCGGCGCGCCATAATCGGTCATATAGACCGCGTAATTCTTCACGCCCTTCTGGTCCAGAAGCTGCGTCACCAGATCCGCCGTATTGGCAAAGCTGTAGTCATAGTCGGCAGCAAGCGGCATGTCCGAGGCTCCAAACCCGGGATAGTCCGGCGCGATCACATGATACTCCTGCGCCAGCACCGGGATCAGGTCACGGAACATATAGGAAGAACTGGGGAACCCATGCAGCAGCAAAACCGTCGGGTTCCTGGGATCACCTGCCTCACGATAGGCAATCGTGAGGCCCTCGATCATTTGCGAGGAAAAGGCGGTCTCGGGCATCGTGGATGCCTGAGCCGACGGCGCCACCGCAGGAGAGAGCGTCAGCGCCGCCGTAACAAGGGCTGAATTCAGCATGTTCATCGGGTCGAATGTCATATCAATTTACCTCGTAACAGAACGTACTGCAGCCAGCAGAAACGGAATGGCTGCCTTCAGACCTTCTGGCCTGCTTTCAGTCTTTCATTCTCCGCTTTGAGCTGGGCCAGCTGGCTGCGCAGGGGGGCCAGGTGGGGCTCCAGCTCCTCCAGCGTCAGACGCTCGGGGATGTGGCTGGGGCAATTCCAGTCAAAGGCTTCCAGATGGATCAGGATGGCCCGCTCAGGCGCAGCGCGCGCGCCGGTCGGGAACAGGCCATCCGTGGCCTCTGCACCTTCGATGATTTCAACCGTGCCCCAGATCTTCAGCCGCCGCCGGTTCGGGTAATCCATCAGGATCATCGCGAGACGGGCGTTGTCGGTCAGGTTGCCAAGCGAGATATACTGCTTGTTGCCGCTGAAATCGGCATAGGCGATGGTCTTTTCGTCCACCACTTTCAGGAAACCGCGCGGCCCCCCCCGGAACTGGACGTAGGGCCAGCCGGTTTCCGAAACGGTTGCCTGATAGAAGCCGTCGCGCTCGGCGATAAAGGCGGCTTCGGCGACGCCGATCCGATCGCCGGAGCGTTCCGGGGTTTCCAGCAGGCGCCCATAGGCACGGGCAGACCCCTGCCGCTTCTGATGCTCACGCACGGATTCGGTAAAGGCAATTTCTGCAAAGGCACGGGGCATGGTTGCTCTCGCTTTCTTAGGACTGAACGGGCAGATCAGAGACCGAGGTCAGACAGACCGGGGTGATCATCGGGGCGACGGCCCAGCGGCCAGTGGAACAGACGCTCGTCTTCGCTGATCGGCTTGTCGTTGATCGAGGCGATGCGGCGCTGCATGCGGCCGTCTTCGGCGAATTCCCAATTTTCGTTGCCATAGGCCCGGTACCACTGGCCGCTATCATCGCGCCATTCATAGGCAAACCGCACGGCAATGCGGTTGTCGGTATAGGCCCAGAGTTCCTTGATCAGGCGGTATTCCAGCTCACGCGACCACTTGCGGGTCAGCAGGGCGCGAATTTCATCGTGGCCAGTGACGAATTCGGCGCGGTTCCGCCAGGGGCAGTTATCGGTATAGGCCGGCGCAACGATCTGAGGATCGCGGGTGTTCCAGCCATCTTCGGCAAGGCGCACCTTCTTTTTGGCGCTGGCTTCGTCGAAAGGCGGCAAGGGGGGACGGGTCATTCGGCGTGTCCTTTGGTCTTCATTTGGTTCGGAGGAGGAGAAGGTAAGGAAACCCCGGCCAGGGGGAGGCTTGGCCGGGGTTTATTGAGGGCGGCACCAATCAGTCGGCGGCCACCTTCAAGGCGAAAGCCGGGGTGTTGGCCTTCGCCACATGGGCAGCCACCGGGGCTGCCACATGAACGGTAAAAAGGGTTGCGAGAGCGGCAGCGCGGCTCGGCGCCATGACGCCATTGGCGGGGTCAGACGGAAGGGAAAGAACGGTAGCTTCCGGCGGTGGGGGCGCCAGCATCGCCACGGCAATACCTGCGGTCAGAACAACGGGAGCCAAAGGGGATCGCATGGGGCTGAATAGTCGTTTCATCTGCGCCTCCACTGCTGCGCTTGCTTAACTGTACTGATCGGTAAATCCTGAACTCAAAGTGTACTGATCGGTACCCTTTTGCAATTCATTTTTTGTGATGTCCATTGAACGAATTCGTGAACACGATCTCAATCCTATGAAATTGTTCACTTTAATGTGTCGCAGTTGCCAACGCTGCACCTGCAAACTATGTACAGATCGGTACACAAAGAGACGAATCATGCGCCCAAACAAGCGAGACGAGCTGGTCCGAAAGGCCCTTGATGTATTTTACCGGAACGGGTTTCACGCCACCGGCATGGACAAGCTGGTGAGCGAAACCGGTGTGTCGAAGACATCGATGTACAAACACTTCCGCACCAAGGAGGATCTGATCCTCGCGGTGCTGCGCCTTCGGGATGAAAACTTCCGCCACTGGCTTTATCGCCGCATCGAAGAGCTGAGCGACACGCCGAAAGGACAGATGCTGGCGTTGTTCGACGCGCTTTCGGAATGGTTCACCAAGCCCGAGTTTCGTGGCTGCATGTTCATCAAGGCCAGCGCCGAGTTCCAGGAGATCAACCACCCGATCCACGCCCAGTCGGCCGCGCACAAGCAGATCCTGCAGGACCATTTTTCCGAAATCGCAGAGGCCGCCGACGCCAATGATCCCCGGCTGCTGGCCCGTCAGCTGCTGCTGCTGAAAGAAGGCGCAATCGTCTCGGCAGTGCTGGCGCGCGGCGGCGGGCTGGCCGGAGACCCCGCTGCGGACGCCAAAGAGGCCGCGCGCGGGCTGATTGATCTGCAGATCCCCTCAACCTGACACCTGCCCGG
This sequence comes from Pseudophaeobacter sp. A-200-2, assembly GCF_041008815.1. Taxonomy (NCBI): domain Bacteria; kingdom Pseudomonadati; phylum Pseudomonadota; class Alphaproteobacteria; order Rhodobacterales; family Roseobacteraceae; genus Pseudophaeobacter; species Pseudophaeobacter sp. A-200-2. The sequence continues at coordinate 129,701 of NZ_JAXGFU010000003.1, forward strand.
TTGTTCAACCGGTCATTCAAACCGGCGGAAAACGCAGCCGTCGGTGATCAACTCGGGCGGCGTCATGCACAGGCTGCGGGCCACCTGATAGGCCGCCAGCACCTTTGGCACGTAATCCCGCGTTTCCGGAAAGGGCGGCACGCCCTGATGGCTGCGCACCGCGCCCTCGCCCGCGTTATATCCGGCCAGGGCCAGAACCGCGTCGTTTTCAAATTCCTGCATCAGCCAATCGAGGTATTTGACGCCCCCCGCAATATTCTGCGGCGCCTCGAAGGCATCGGTGACCCCAAACCGGATGGCGGTGTCCGGCATCAACTGCATCAGCCCCTGCGCCCCGGTCGAGCTTTGCGCATCTACCCGCCCCTCGCTTTCCACCGCGATCACCGCCAGAGCCAGCGCCGGAGAGACCCGTGTGCCCACACTGGACAAAAGGATCGGCGTGCCTTGCGCTGCAACGATGTCCTGCAGCAGCTGCAGCCGCGGCGCAGCAACGCCACCTGTGCCCCCGGGTGAGGAAAGCGCGGCGATGGCAAGCTCCAGACGTGCAGCGCCGGTTGTCGACCCCAGTTCCGGCGCAACCTGCTCCCAGAACCACTCATAGCGCCCCGGCTGGAACTCTTCGTCAGCTTCGCCCACTGCCACCGCTTGCGCTGGGGGCGCCTCTGCATTTGGTTCGATTTGCACGGTGATGCGCGGCCCTGCCCCGGGTTGCGGCGGCTTGACCCGCTTTGCCTCGAAGTCGGGAAAAGGTTTAGGCGCCTGTTCCGCGCTTACGGGAAAGGCAAGCCAAAGGGAAAACCACACCGCAACAGCGGCACGAAAACGACGAATGGTCATGGGACTATTCAAAATCCTGTGAAGCGCTCAGCTTTTGGGTCTCAAGACTCGGTGAAATCCCTACCCGAATCCAGTCCACAGGTTCAGAATCTGGCATATTCGCCATATTTACAGGGGCCTGCCGCGCAAAAGCCACGCAGGTTTACACCTCATAAAGACTTAAATTCTTTAATTTCAGAGCTTTGCTAAATTTCTTTAAAAATCATTAAATTTTGACTGCCTTTCCGGTTTTCGGCCCAAATGCTGCCACGCTCACCCGGCTATATGTATTCATCCAAGCCGGACAGGGTCGGTGAGAGAGAGAGACAGACCCACACAACGGACGGCGGGATAGTGCAAATTCAGTGATCCTTTGGAGGGACATAACCATGATCAAGTTCATCAAAAACTTCCGTAAAGACGACTCTGGCGCCGTGACCGTTGACTGGGTTGTTCTGACCGCAGCCGTTGCCGCCCTGGCAGGCGCTGTCTACACGGCAATCGAAACCGGTTCGGGCAACCTGACCACCGCAACCAGCACCTTCCTGACCGATAAAGGCACCACCGTTGGCACCGCAGGCCAGTAATTAGTCTTAGGACAATATTACGGAACAGTTTTGGGCCGCGCCTTTGCCACAAGGGCGCGGCCTTTTTCCCAGACGCTAAGCGGGAGCGGGACATCATGAAAAAGATCTGGTCTTTTCTAGCCCGAGACGAGGGTGCAGTGACTGTCGACTGGGTCGTTCTGACCGCAGCAATCATTGGTCTGACTGTGCTGATTTCCTCTGCAATGGAAGATGGTGCAATGGGACTGGCCAATGCGCTGATGGCCTATATGTCCAACTGGACGTTCGGCTGAACAAGGCACTCCCGATGGCTCTGACCGGCTGCCTCGCGCAGTAGATTTCAGAATCAAGCCCCCGACTCCACCATGTGGACGCCGGAAGATAACAAATGAGAGGTACCACAATGCGTGCGGTTTTCGGACTCGTGCTGATTGTCGGTGTCGCCCTGGCCGGTGGCGCCGTTATGATGGCGAAGAACTACATCTCGGCCTATCAGAACGAACTGGCCCGCGAGCGGGCAAACCGGGCCGAAGTCGTCCCGGTCACAGATGTATACGTTGCAGACAAGGCGCTGAAATATGGCGAACGGCTGAGCGAGGATGCCGTCCGTAAGGTACGCTGGCCGGAAAATGCCGTTCCGGAAGGTGCATTTACCAGCCTTGAGGCGCTGTTTCCTCCCGAACGCGCCGATGAGCCGCGCGTCGTGTTGCGCACCATGGAAAAGGGCGAACCGCTGCTTGCGGTCAAGGTCACCGCACCGGGCGAAGATGCAGGTATTACCTCGCGCCTGGCTCGCGGCATGCGGGCCTTTGCCATCAAGGTTGATGTGGCATCCGGCGTGTCCGGCTTCCTGCGCCCCAGTGACCGCGTCGATGTCTACTGGACCGGCACCGTGCGGGGCACCAATTCCAATGTCCAAGGGGAAGTCACCCGGCTGATCGAAACCAACGTCGAGTTGATCGCCGTCGATCAGAGCGCAGGCGGAGACATCAGCGGCGCGGTGATCGCCCGCACCGTCACCGTGGCCGCCCGCCCCGAGCAGGTCGCCGCCCTCGCCCAAGCCCAAAGCACCGGCAAACTGTCCCTCGCCCTTGTTGGCGCGCAGGACGATACCGTGGCTGCGCTTGTCGAAGTGGACCAGCGCAAACTGCTGGGGCTCAGCGCGGTCGAAGCACCAGTGATCGCCAAGGAAGAGCGGGTTTGCACCATCCGTACCCGCCGCGGCGCCGAGGTGGTCGAGATCCCGATCCCCTGCTCCGACTGAAGCAGAAGTCGGCACAAGATGCAGTAAAACCAAATAGTCCCAAGACCTTGGACCACACGCCAGTCACCCAGAATGGGCGGCTGGCGTGTTCTTTTGTTGCCCCGACCCCACACAGCCGCGCTGCCACAGCCGCCCGTTTTCCTTTGATTCTTGCAATAATTCGGGAACTGCCGCACAGTGACCTGAAATATCGGGCAAAAAGACCCGGAGTTGAGGCGTGATCGGAAAGGCAGGTCACATGGCATTTCGTAGGTTTGTAGCGGCAGCCCTGACCGGGCTATCGTTGGTGTGTATGGCCGTCCCGGACGGGGCTTTGGCCAATGGATTGCGCGTGGTGAAGAAAGGGACTTCGGCATCGCTGAATGTGCCTATGAACCGCGCCGTCGTGGTCGAAAGCGACGAACCCTTTGCCGAACTCAGCATCGCCAATCCCAGCATCGCCGACATCTCTTCTCTTTCCGACCGCACGATCTATGTGCTTGGCAAATCGCCCGGCTTGACCACTCTGACGCTGCTGGATGCCTCGGGGCGGCTGATCACCAATGTGGATGTGCGCGTCGCCGCCGATGTGACCGAGTTCAAGGAACGTCTGCGGCAGATCCTGCCCGGCGAGAAGATCGAAGTGCGGACCGCCAATGACGGCATTGTGCTCTCCGGCACCGCCTCCAGCTCGGCCCGCCTGCAGCGGGCGCTGGATCTGGCAGAACGCTATGCGCCGGACCGCGTCAGCAACCTGATGTCCGTCGGCGGTGTGCAGCAGGTCATGCTCAAGGTCCGTTTTGCTGAAATGCAGCGCTCCGTTTCAAAATCCCTAAGCTCTTCGCTTGGGATCAGCGGCGGCAGCAGCTTTGGCGTCAACGGTGGCACCAACACCTTGAACAACCAGCCCGGCCTGACCAATTCGCTGACCGGCAACATTCCCGCCGCCAATAGCAATACCGGCGCCGTCTTGTTTGGCTTTAACGCCGGATCGGTTCAGGTCGGGCTGCTGTTGGAGGCACTTGAACAGAAGGGTGTCGTGCGCACGCTGGCCGAACCCAACCTTTCCGCCCTCTCTGGGCAAGAGGCAAAATTCCTGGCAGGCGGTGAATACCCCGTCCCGGTCGCGCAGGAAGATGGGCTGATCACCGTCGAATTCAAACCCTTCGGGATCGAGCTGAACTTCATTCCCCGCGTGGTGGATGAGGATATCGTGAATCTGGAACTGAAAGCCGCCGTATCGGCCATCGACCCGACCAATTCGCTGGAACTGAACGGGCTGTCGATCAACGCGTTTTCACGCCGCGAAACCTCGACCACGGTCGAAATGCGTGATGGCGAAAGCTTTGCCATTGCCGGACTGATCAAGGACGAATTCCTTGATAACTCGTCACAATTGCCCTGGCTTGGGGATGTACCGGTGCTGGGCGCCCTGTTCCGCAGCGCCGATTATCAACGCGCCCAGACCGAACTGGTCATCATCGTCAGCGCCCATCTGGTCACCCCGACCCGTGGCGAGGCCCTGACGCTTCCGACCGACCGCATCAAGCCGCCGAGCGAAGCGGACCTGTTCCTATTCGGCCGCACCGCACGCAGCAGCTCCGGCCCCGCCAGTGAAGTGGCGAAACAGGACTTCAACGGCTCTTATGGCTATGTAATGGACTGACCACAGGAAAGATGGGGCCGATGATCAAGAAATCCGCTGTTCTGGCACTGCTTCTTGCCACTTCCGCCTGCGCAACGCGGGAAGCGGGCAAACCGCTGTCAGGTGACCTGTTTGGCCAATCCAATGCCAATAATACTGCCGTGATGAGCGGCGAGCGCGATTTCGCAATCCAGCTCGCGGGCCGGTTCGCCGAGGAAGTTCCGACCACCATCAACTTCGAATTCGACAGCGCCCAACTTGACGGTGCCGCCCGCGCGACGCTGGACCAGCAGGCACACTGGATCAAACAGTTCCCCGAGGTCCGCTTCCGCGTTTACGGCCATACCGATGCCGTCGGCAGCAGCAGCTATAACAAACGCCTTGGTCGGCGCCGCGCACAGGCCGCCGTTAACTACCTGGTTTCACGCGGGATTAGCCGGGCCCGGCTGGAGGCAATGGTATCCTATGGCGAGACCCAGCCGCTCATCGTCACGCAGGACCGTGAACGGCGCAACCGCCGCACCGTGACCGAGGTCAGCGGCTTCCTGAAACGACATCCCACGGTGCTGGATGGCAAGTATGCGCAGATCATCTACCGCGAGTATGTTGCCAGTGCCGTTCCCGCCTCGACGCTGACGGCTGAGCAATCGCTGCAGAGCAATCTGGAATAAAATTCCGACTCAAAACCCCTTAACTTTTCCCTACAATTGGGGCTTTTTCGTCCAATTGTGGTCAAGATCTTAACGGACATTCTCTACAAGAGGTGAGGTGCGCCCCGCTCCGGGGCCCGGCTTCTTTTGACTATGAGGATGTTGGCGATGAGCAGCGGACTGCCGCAAACTGATACACCTGCAATTGTTGCCTGTACGATCAGTCGCGATGTTCAGAATTTCGACCTCTTGATCGAAGACATGGAGGCAGCTCTGGGTGAAGCCTGGGGCGATCTCGGTTTTTCCGAGGCGCTGGCGTTCTTCGCCCAGCCCGAGGCAGAAACCCTGCAATTCGTTGCCATGGCGATGGATGCCCAAGACGAGGATGATCTGACCCTGATGGGGGAAATCATCGCACAGGCCCATGCCAAGGAGATCAAGGTCATCCTCATCGCCGAAGACGTGACCCCGGCAGCGCTGCATTCGCTGCTGCGCCAGGGCGCCGATGAGTTCATCCCCTACCCCTTGCCGGAACAGGAGTTGCAGGCGGCCATCGACCGGCTCAGCGCCGAGGACAAGCCGCCGGAACCCGACACCAATCCGCACCAGCTGAAAAGCGGCAGTCGACGCGAAGGGGCCTTGATCGCCTGCCACGGCCTGGCCGGTGGTACCGGATCGACCACGCTGGCGGTAAACCTCGCCTGGGAGTTGGCCGAGCTGAGCAAGAGCAAGGAACCGCGCGTCTGCCTGCTGGATTTCGACATGCAATACGGTTCGGTTTCCACCTATCTGGACCTGCCCCGCCGCGAAGTCGTGATGGAAATGCTGAGCGAGACCGAAAGCCTGGACGAAGAGGTGTTTGGACAAGCGCTGCTCCCCTTCCAGGATAAGCTTCAGGTGCTGACCGCCCCGTCGGACATGATTCCGCTGGAGATCATCACCCCTGAGGACGTGGAACGGGTGATCGAAATGGCGCGCAGCCATTTTGATTTCGTGGTGGTAGATCTGCCACATACGCTGGTGCAATGGTCCGAAACCATCCTGCACATGGCGCATGTCTATTTCGCGATGATCGAGCTTGATATGCGCTCGGCCCAGAACACCCTGCGGCTGAAACGGGCGCTGCAATCTGAAGGCTTGCCGTTTGACAAGCTGCGCTTTGCGCTGAACCGGGCGCCGAAATTCACCGACCTCAGCGGCAAGAGCCGCGTCAAACGCATGGCAGACAGTCTCGGGATCTCGATTGAACTCTTGCTGCCGGACGGCGGCAAACCTGTACTGCAAAGCTGCGACCACGGTCTGCCGCTGGCGCTGTCCAATCCAAAGAATCCACTGCGTAAGGAAATCGCGAAGCTCGCGCAATCCCTGCACGAGCTGGGCCAGGCGGAAGCCGACGCAGCCGCTTAGGCTGCGGCAAAACCGGGGGATAGAAGTTGTTTTCGAAATACAAAAAACCAGCCGCCAAGAAACGTCCGGCACCGGTTCAGGCGTCTGCTGCGCCTGTCGCAGCTACCCCGGCGGCCGCCGAAGCTGCGCCCAAAGCGGCCGCCTCTCTACGTCGGCCCATGACGCGCGCCAAGGCCGAAGCGCCGCAGGCGGACAGGGACCGCAAGCGCAAAGAACGGCTGGGCGAAATCAAGGTGCAGCTGCACCGTGAACTTCTGGAAAACCTGAACCTCGCAGCCCTTGAAAAAGCCAGCGAAAAGGAATTGCGCACCGAAATCTCGCAGATCGCCGGCGAAATCCTTGAAGAAAAGGGTATCGCCCTCAACCGCGAAGACCGCATGACGCTCAACAAGGAGCTGTATGACGAAGTCACCGGTCTGGGGCCGCTGGAAACCCTGCTTCAGGACGAAACCGTCAGTGATATCCTGGTCAATGGGCCGCAGCAGATCTTTGTCGAGCGCGACGGCAAGCTGCAGCTGTCAGATGTGACCTTCAAAGATGAAAAGCACCTGATGCGGATCATCGACAAGATCGTCTCGGCTGTGGGGCGGCGGGTCGATGAATCCAACCCTTATGTGGACGCCCGCCTTGCCGATGGCTCCCGTTTCAATGCCATGGTCCCGCCAGTTGCGGTTGACGGATCGCTGGTTTCGATCCGGAAATTCAAAAAAGACAAGCTCGGCATCGACGATCTGGTGAACTTCGGCGCCTTCACCGAGGAAATGGCCGCCTATCTTCAAGCTGCCGTGTCGACCCGGCTGAACGTGATCGTCTCGGGCGGTACCGGTTCGGGCAAGACCACCACGCTCAACGCGCTGTCCAGCTTTATCGACGATTCGGAACGCATCCTCACCATTGAGGATACCGCCGAACTCCAGCTGCAGCAGACCCACGTGGGCCGCATGGAGAGCCGCCCGCCAAACGTCGAAGGCAAAGGCGAAGTTTCCCCGCGCGACTGTTTGAAAAACGCCCTTCGGATGCGCCCGGACCGGATTATCGTCGGCGAAACGCGCGGTGAAGAGGTCATCGACATGCTGCAGGCGATGAACACCGGCCACGACGGATCGATGACCACGATCCACGCCAACTCGGCCCGCGATGGGATTTCGCGGCTTGAGAACATGATCGCCATGGCCGGGATTGAAATGCCGATCAAGGCGGTGCGCAGCCAGATCGCCAGCGCGGTGAACGTGATCGTTCAGGCCTCACGCCTGCAGGATGGTTCGCGCCGGATGACCTCGATCACCGAAATCACCGGCATGGAAGGTGATGTGATTTCCATGCAGGAGATCTTCCGCTTCCAACGCGTCGGGCTGACCCCGGAAAACAAGATCATCGGCCATTTCACCGGCACCGGCGTACGCAGCCACTATTCCGAACGCTTCCGTTTGTGGGGCTATGACCTGCCGCCGTCGATCTATGAGCCCACGCGGATGGAGGTGATCTGATGCAAATCCCTATCGAACCGCTGATCTATGGACTGATTTTTGTCGGCGTCATCGTGCTGGTTGAAGGCATCTATCTGGTCGTCTTTGGCAAGTCCATCCGGCTCAACAGCCGGGTCAGCCGTCGTCTGGAAATGATGGAGAAGGGCAATACCCGCGAACAGGTACTGGAACAGCTGCGTAAAGAGCTAAAACAGCACGGCAAATCGCAAACCATCCCACTTTATTCTTTGCTGGCGGAACGGGCTCAGAAGGCAGCGATCGCCTTTACACCCAAGCAGTTGATCATGATCATGGGCGGGGTTGCCATCATCGCCTTTATAGGGCTCAGCGTGGGCACCGCTGCACCGTTCCCCGTGCGCATTTTGGGCTCCATCGTGATCGGCGTCGGCGGCGTCTTCTTCTGGGTCAACAAGAAGGCCACCAAACGTATGACGATGATCGAGGAACAGCTGCCGGACGCGGTCGAACTGATGGTGCGTTCGCTGCGGGTCGGCCATCCTTTCACCTCGGCCATTCAGATCGTCTCGAACGAAATCGAAGACCCGCTTGCCTCAGAGTTCGGCATGATTGCCGATGAAGCCGCCTATGGCCGCGACGTGGGTGAATCGCTGAAAGAAATGGCCGAACGGCTGGACATGCAAGACATGCGTTTCTTGGCAGTCGCCGTCACCATCCAGCAGCAATCGGGCGGCAACCTGGCCGAGGTTTTGGCCGGGCTGGCCAAAGTGATCCGCGCCCGCTTCCGCCTGTTCCGCAAGGTGAAGGCGATCACCGCCGAAGCGCAATGGTCGGGCAAGTTCCTCTCTGCCTTCCCGCTTCTGGCACTGGGGGGCATTCTTCTAAAGGATCCGAACTATTACGACAATGTTCTGGATCACCCGTGGTTCATACCTGCCTGTTTCCTTGTCGGGATCATGCTGACCGTGAACCTGTTCGTGATGAAAATGCTGACCAATATCGAGGTCTGAGGAGCGCGCAATGTCCATTCTGTCCGACATCAACGGCTTTCTGACCGATCAGTTCGGCGCCTTCGGTCCGCTGCTGGCGCTGGGTCTTCTGGGTCTGTTCATGATCCTGCTGGCGATCCCGCTGATCCTCAATCAGCCTGAGGATCCGCTGAAGAAGCTGCAAAAGAACATGGCGCCGGAAACGCAGGCAAAACCGCAAAAAGAACGCCTGCGCCAGGCCAACCGCAACGAACAGCTGCAGAAATTCGCCTCCTTCCTGGAGCCGCAGAACGCCGAGGAACTTTCGGCGATGGAGCTGAAGCTGCGTCAGGCCGGCTATGCCTCAAAGGACTCAGTGCGCCTGTTCCATTTTGCCCAGTTTGCCCTGGGTCTTCTGGGGCTTGGCGCGGGGCTGTTCTATGTCTTCGTGCTGAAGGCCGGCACTGAATTTGACAGCCAGCAGTTGGCACTGCGCATCATCGGCCCCGGCGGCGCGGGCTATATGCTGCCCAAATACTGGGTCACCCGCCGTATCGAAGAGCGCAAGAAACAGATCACCCAAGGCTTTCCCGATGCGCTCGACATGATGCTGGTTTGCGTGGAGGCAGGTCAGTCGCTGGACCAGTCCATCGTGCGCGTCGCCAAGGAACTGCACGCCTCTTACCCGGCGTTGGCCGAGGAATTCGAAGTGGTCGCCTATGAAATGAAGGCGGGCAAGGAACGGGAAAAGGTGCTGCGCGACATGGGCACCCGCTGCGGAGTGCAGGATGTTTCGTCCTTCACCACCGTGATGATCCAATCGCAGGCCTTCGGCACCTCGATCGCCGATGCGCTGCGGGTCTATGCCGACGAAATGCGGGACAAACGCGTGATGCGCGCCGAAGAGGCTGCAAACAAGTTGCCAGTGAAAATGACTCTTGCCACAATGGGCCTCACGGTGCCGCCGCTGCTGATCATTCTGGTTGGACCTTCGGTGCAGGGCATCCTGAATATGGGCAACATGGGTAACTGATCATGACCAATTCGCGGAGGGCAGTGCCCCACCGCCTATACGTTTCTGAAACCGCCATCCGTGCCGCCGCGCTGATGGCGGTGTTTGCTGTTGGGGCCTGCGATACGCAGATTATGCATCAGGATCCCGCCAGCCCCTGGGCACCCGGCGTGGATACCCGCAAACAGGCCGAGGACGGGCTGGTGGTCGGCCACCGGCTGATGGATGCCGGAGAGTACGAGCTGGCCCTTGATGCCTTTACCCGCGCCGGGTTGGAGCACGGGCTGACCGCCGAGGTGCTGTCCAGCATGGGATCGGCCAATCTGGGACTTGGCCGTCTGGGTCAGGCAGAAACCCTGCTGCGACGCGCAACAAAGGCCGCGCCAGACTGGCCCGAGGCCCTGAACAACCTTGGCGTCGTCCTTATGGAGCGCGGAAAAACTCCGGAAGCCACACAAATTCTGCGCCGTGCCTATGCGCTGGATAATGGCGAAAGTGACGCAATCCGGGATAATTTGCGCCGGGCTCTCGAAAATCTTGAAAATTCCGCGCATAGTGATCCGCAAAACGAAAGTCGAAACGACTACACTTTGATGCGGCAAGGCGGCGGCAGCTACCGGATTGGCAAGGTGCCCTGACTCCAAGACCGCAAAGGCAGAGCAGCAAAAGGACGCATAAAATGCGCCAGTCAATTCTTGTGACACCATGCCTGATCGGCGCACTGGCCCTGTCGGCCTGCGTAAAACCCGATGGCAAGGAAACCGTCGAACGGGCGTTTCAGGACGTGAACGTCGTCGATGAACACAACCTCAACGATGTGATGCTGACCGTGGCGGACCCCAATGAGGCGGTGAGCTACTTCCAGAAATCGCTGAAATCCGCTCCGGACCGGATCGATTTCCAGCGCGGGCTGGCCACTTCGATGATCCGCGCCAAACGCAATACCGAGGCCGCAAGCGCCTGGAAAAAAGTCGCGGCCCACCCCGAGGCGACCGTGGAAGACAAGGTCTCGCTGGCAGACGCCCTGATCCGCACCGGCGATTGGAAAGGAGCAAAGGCCGCGCTGGATTCAGTGCCACCAACACATGAAACCTATCGCCGGTATCGGCTTGAGGCGATGGTGGCGGATGCCAACAAGGAATGGAAACGCGCCGACAGTTTCTATGAAATCGCCACTGGCCTCACCACGCAGCCAGCCAAGGTGATGAACAACTGGGGCTATTCAAAACTCTCACGCGGCAGCTATGCCCAGGCCGAGCGCCTGTTCAGCGACGCCATCCGGCAGGATCCCTCGCTGTTCACCGCCAAGAACAACCTGGTTCTGGCCCGCGGTGCCCAGCGCAATTACACCCTGCCGGTGATCCCGCTCGATCAGACAGAGCGCGCCCAACTGCTGCACACGTTGGCGCTGTCGGCGGTGAAGCAGGGCGACGTCAAGACCGGTGAGAACCTGCTGCGCGAAGCCATCGCTACCCACCCCCAGCATTTTGAGGCCGCAGCCCGTTCGCTGGCAGCCCTCGAAAACGGCTGATCCATGGTCCATCTGGCCATCCCGGCCCAGGCCGCGCTGTGGTTCCTGCCCTTCGTGCTGCCGCTGTGCTATGCGGCAGCGCTGACGGATCTGCGCGGCATGCGCATTCCCAACTGGATCAATGACACGCTGGGTGCAGTCTATGTGGTGGTTGGGCTTTTCGTGATGCCGTCCTGGGCCGATTATGGCTGGCAACTGCTGCATCTTCCCGTCGGGATCGGCCTTGGCTTTCTGTTCTATTCGGCCGGCATGATCGGCGCCGGGGATGCCAAATTCGCCGGGGCTGCCGCGCCGCTGGTGGCGCTCGCTGATCTGCCTGCGGTGATGATGATCTTTTCCGCCAATCTCCTTGCGGGCTTTGTCACCCATAGGCTGGTGAAATACACACCGCTGCGCAGGCTCGCGCCCGACTGGCGCAGCTGGAACGTCGGCAGCAAGTTTCCCATGGGCCTGTGCCTTGGCGGCACATTGGCCATCTACCTGATCCTTGGCACCCTGTTTGGCAGCCTGCCTGCAGCCGCCTGATACCAAAGCTGAGACCTCCTGTCGGTCACTAAAATCCAGCTCAAATTGCAACGCCTTTCCCGGAAATGCACCAGCATTGCCGTTGTCTTGCCACAGTGGTGAATAGACTGTGAGGTCAGCAACGCAGCTCTTGTCCCCTGCCCCGCCAGGCAGAGGCGTAGCAGGGGCACAGGATGAACAGACAGGCCGTGACATGAACATGCAGACCAGCGCCGTGGTGGCGCCGCCCGCGCCCAAGGGGCTTGCCCAGATGCAGCTGCCCATCGTGATGATGCGCGATATCCTTCTGAAAACCATGTTCCGCAAGAACGCGGATATGGTCAGCGATATCGCCGCCGCGCTGTGCCTGCCGATCCCGGTAACGCAGGAACTGGTCGACATGGCCCGCGAACAGAAACTGCTGGAGGCGACCGGCACGCTCAACGCCAACAGTGGTAATGAAATGGGCTATCAGCTGACCGATGCGGGGCGCGCGCGCGCGCTCGATGCGCTCAGCCAGTCCGAATACTACGGTGCCATGCCTGTGCCGCTGGATGTCTACCGCGAACAGGTCGAACGCCAGTCGATCCGCAACATCATGGTCACCCGGCAGCAGCTGACCGATGCGATGGGGCACCTGATCCTGCCCGACAGCCTGCTGGACCACCTCGGCCCTGCCGTCAGCGCTGGCCGGTCGATCCTGATGTATGGCCCACCCGGCAACGGGAAATCCTCGATCTCGAACGGGATCCGCGATGCCCTGGGCGATTGTGTCTACGTGCCGCGCGCCATCGAATACGCCGGTCAGGTTATCACTGTCTATGACCCCATCGTGCACACCCCGGCCCCCGAAGAAGCCGAAGACCCCAATGCCCTGCGCCGCCCGCGCCGGTTCGACACGCGCTATGTGAAATGCGAACGGCCCACCGTGGTCACAGGCGGCGAATTGTCCCTGTCGATGCTGGATCTGGTCTACAACCCGACCGCGCGCACCTACCAGGCGCCGCTGCAATTGAAATCCACTGGCGGCATCTTCATCGTCGACGACCTTGGCCGTCAGGCAGAGCCGCCACAGGCCCTGGTCAACCGCTGGATCGTGCCACTGGAAGAGGGGCGCGATATTCTTGCCCTGCAATCGGGCGAGAAATTTGAGGTCCCATTCGACACGCTGGTGATCTTTTCCACCAACTTCCACCCGAACGAGATCTTTGACCAGGCCGCGCTGCGCCGGATCTTTTTCAAGATCAAGATCGACGGTCCGGATCAGGAAAACTTCCTCAAGATCTTTGCGCTGGTGGCCCGCAAGAAAGGGATGCGCCTGGACGAGAACACATTGGTGCATCTCCTGAAGACGAAATACCCCACCATCGACAACGTATACGCCAACTACCAGCCGGTGTTCCTGATCGACCAGATGATGGCGATCTGCGATTTCGAAGGCATCCCCTACGAGATGAGCCCCGATCTGATCGACCGGGCCTGGGCGAACATGTTTGTCGAGGACGAGGAAATCGTGAAGTAAGGCGCGGCAAACAGCACGCCCCGGATCAGGCTCTGTACGGCCTGCCTTTTGGCGGCATCTAATCCGCTTCTGCCGTCCGGCTCATGCTGCGCTCCTCCAGCGGGATTTCCGCCAGGAACAGCGACATCAGGCAGGCAAGGCAAGCCAGCACCGTTGCTGCCCAGAACACCGGGTGCAGCGCCTCGGCGATGCCGGTCACCACCGCCTCGCGCAGGCCCGGCTCCATCGCCATGATGGCATCCTTGCTGAGGCTACGCGGGTTCATACCGCCAAGGGCGCCGCCCAGTTCCCGCGTCAGACCGGCGGCAAACACCGCGCCAAAGACCGCCGTGCCGACCGAGCCGCCGATCATCCGGAACATATTGGCGCTGGCGGTGCCAACACCGACCATGGTCAGCGGCACCGCGTTCTGAATCGAAGTGACGCCAACCGCCATCACCGGCCCGATCCCCAGCCCGGTCAGCACCATCGACACCGCGATCCACCATTCGGGTGTGCTGGTGCCCATCTGCGCAAGGGAGGCCATCGCCCCGGCCAGGATCAGAGTGGATACGGTGGGCATCCACCGATACCGCCCGGTCCGCACCATGATCCGCCCCGAGATGGAGGAACCAAGGATGATCCCGACCATCATCGGAAAGGTGAACATGCCCGACAGCGCCGGCGACATGCCCCGCACCACCTGCATGAAAAAGGGCACAAACACGATGGTGCCGAACATCGCCGAGCCAACGATCAGCCCAACTGCGTTGGACACCAGGAAATTGTTGATCCGGAACAGGCGCAGCGGCAGGATCGGCTCCTTGGCGCGGCTTTCGATCATCACAAAGACGGCCAGCGCCGCCAGTGTCGCGATCAACAGCCCCTGCATCTCTGCGCTGCTCCAGGGCAGGGTAGAGCCGCCAAGGCTCGCTGAGATCACCGCCAGTGAAAGCAGCAGCGACAGGCTCAACCCGCCGGCATAGTCAATCGACGGTCGCCGCCCGGTCGGCACCGTGGCCAGCGAACGGGCCAACACCACAAAAGCCGCCAACCCCAGCGGCAAGTTCAGCAGGAACAGCCACTCCCACGCGAAATGCTGCACGATAAAGCCACCCGCCAGCGGGCCGACCACGGTTGAGGCAGCAAAGACGCTGCCCAACATCCCCTGATAGCGCCCCCGCTCGCGGGCGGGGACAGCATCGGCGACAGTGGCCATAGAGACGACGATCAGCCCGCCGCCGCCAACGCCCTGTACAAACCGCCCCGCCACCAGCACCCAGAGGTTCGGCGCCAGCGCGCAGATAAGTGAGCCAACAAGAAACACCACGATGCCGCCCTGCATCACCGGCTTGCGCCCGAACAGGTCGCCCAGCTTGCCACAGACCGGCGCCCCGACGGTCGCCGCCATCAGATAGGCGGTAATGACCCAGGTGATCTGCGACAATCCGCCCAGCTCGCTCAGAATCGTGGGCAGCGCCGTCGTCACCACCGTCTGACCCAGCGAGGCAATGAACAAGACAGAGGCCACCGCGCCGATCATCAGCTTCAGCTCTCTGTCGTCCAGGGCTCCGGGGGTGCTTGGGATCGGTCCGCTCACGTGATAATCCTTGCTCTGGCTTGATTTGAAAGGGGGCCGCTCCGCAGTTGCATTGCGTTCGGCCCTGAAACAGGTCATCTGATAATAGCACATGTATGACGATGTCATTTACATGTCAACAGCATGTAATTTTGTCAGCCCCCCGGGCCGACGACCTCCTGGAGGATGGAACCATAGCCGGGCGCAACACCGAACTGACGAATTTCCTGGAACAGGCCGGGATTGACAGCCGCACCAGCACGGCAGCGCTGGAGATTGACGACGTGCTGCAACAGTGGCGGCGCCGGGTGAACAAGCGCGAGCTTGGCTCGGCGGCGCTGGCGGCCTTTGGGCTGGCCGAGGAGGTCGATCTGGCCCAGCTTGACGTGATGATGGCGATCTGGGCCCCGGCGAGCACCTTTGGCAGCGACGATGCCGAGGAAGAGGTCATGGTCTCCACCGTTGCCGCGCGCCTGCGCATCGACCCGTCGCGGGCCTCAAGGCTGACCAGCGACCTGATCGCCCGAGGGCTGGCCCGGCGCACCGTCAGCCAGCGCGACGCCCGCCGCACTCTGGTCGAGCTGACGGAACGGGGCACCGCCATCATCGAAGCCGTGCGCCAGTTCAAGTTCCTTGTTCTTGGCGAATTCCTGTCGGGCTGGAGCGAAGAGGAACTCGCCCTATTTGTCCCCCTGTTCGAACGGTTCGTCACCTGGACCGAAGAAGCCGGGGATATCGGCAACAACCGTTTCCCGGACGAGATCAACGCCATCAGCGCACGGCTGGCGCAGGTCCCCGGCGCCTCCTGACGCCCTGCCCACGCCGCCCCAAACGGAACCTTTATGGATAGCACCGCCGCCTTGCCGCCCCGGATCCTGGACTGGTTCAGCGCCCGGGGCTGGTCCATCCATCCGCATCAGCAGGACATGCTGGTGCGCGCCGCCGATCCCGCCACGCTGCTGATCGCCCCCACCGGCGGCGGCAAGACGATGGCCGGTTTCCTACCGACGCTGGCCGAACTGGCGGACGGCAGCCACGAAGGTCTGCACACGCTTTATGTCTCACCACTCAAGGCGCTGGCGGCGGATATCAAACGCAACCTGCGCACGCCGGTCGAGGAAATGGGACTGCCGATCCGGATTGACGACCGCACCGGCGACACCCCGCAATCGCGCCGCAAACGCCAGCGCGCCGACCCGCCGCATATCCTGCTGACCACCCCCGAAAGCCTGGCGCTGATGGTGTCCTACGAGGATGCCGCCCGCACCTTGGGCGGGCTGCGGCGCATCGTCATCGACGAAATCCACGCCCTTGCCGAAAGCAAACGCGGTGATCAGCTGATGCTGGCGCTGGCGCGGCTGCAAAGCCTCTGCCCGGATCTGCGCCGGGTGGGGCTCTCGGCCACGGTGGGTGATCCCGCCGCCATCGCCCGCTATCTGGCGCGCCATCCGGACCCCTGCGATATCGTGCTGGCTGATCCCGGCCCCGCCCCCGATATCGCCATGTTGCACACGAGTGAGGCACCGCCCTGGGCCGGGGGCGGCGCGGCCTATGCGATCCCTGCCGTGCTGGAACAGATCCGCGCCCATCAGACCACGCTGATCTTTCACAACACCCGGGCACAGGCGGAAATCTTCTTTCACAACCTGTGGCTCGCCAATGAGGATGCGCTGCCCATCGCCATTCATCACGGCTCGCTTGACCGGGCGCAGCGCGAGCGGGTCGAGGCCGCAATGGTCGCCGGAGAGCTGCGCGCGGTGGTCTGTACCGGCTCGCTGGATCTGGGCATCGACTGGGGCAACGTGGATCTGGTGATCCAGATCGGCGCCCCAAAGAACGTCAAACGGCTGGTGCAACGCATCGGGCGCGCCAATCACCGCTACAACGCCCCGTCCAAGGCTTTGCTGGTGCCTGCAAACCGGTTTGAGGTGATCGAATGTCACGCCGCGCTGGAGGCGGTGCAGGCGGGCAGGCTCGATGGTGACCCGCGCCCACCGGGGCCGCGCGACGTGCTGTGCCAGCATATCCTGATCACCGCCTGCGCGGGGCCGTTTGATGCCGATGCGCTTTATACCGAGGTCATCAGCACAGGCGCCTATGCCGCCCTCAGCCGCGCGGAATTCGATGCCTGTCTCGATTTCTGCGCCACCGGCGGTTACGCCTTGCGCGCCTATGACCAATGGCAGCGCCTGCTACAGCGCCCGGACGGCCTGTGGCAGCTGCGCGATCCGCGCGCGGCGGCCCGCATCCGCATGAATATCGGCACCATTCAGGACGCCGACCTTCTGAAGGTGCGCATGAAACACAGCCGCGGCGGCAAGCCGCTGGGCGAGATCGAAGAGGCCTTTGCCGCCACACTGACCCCCGGCGACACCTTCCTGATCGGTGGCCAGATCGTGCGTTATGAATCCTTGCGCGAAATGACAGTGGAGGTTAGCCGCGACCGGGGCCGCAAGCCGAAGATCGCCGTGTTCTCGGGCACCAAATTCGCCACCTCTACCCAATTGAGCCAGGGCATTCTGGACCTTCTGGCGCGTGGCGACTGGCCCGATCTGCCCGCCCACACCGCCGACTGGCTGGACCTGCAGCGCCAGGTGTCCGAATTGCCCCGCGCCGGGCAGATGCTGATCGAAAGCTTTCCGCATCAGGGCCGGGAACATACCTGTCTCTATGGCTTTGCCGGGCGCAACGCGCAGCAGACGCTGGGGCTGCTGGTGACCAAACGGATGGAGGAGCTGGGCCTTGATCCGCTGGGCTTTGTCGCCACAGATTGCGCCACGCTGATCTGGGGCCTTGCGGAGCTGACCAACCCCGCGCCCTTGCTGGAGGCCGACGCCCTGCGCGACGGACTGGAGCGCTGGCTGGCCGAAAACGCGGTGATGAAACGCGCCTTTCGCGGCGCGGCCACCATCGCCGGGCTGATCGAACGCAACAGCCCCGGCGCCCGCAAATCCGGGCGGCAGGCGACGTTTTCGTCCGATATCCTCTATGACACGCTGCGCAAATACGATCCCGGTCACCTGCTGCTGGATATCACCCGCGACGAAGCGCTAAGCGGGTTGGTGGATTTTGCCCGTATCGAGGAGATGGCCGACCGCATCCGCGGCCGCGTGACCCTGCGGCGGCTGGAGCGGATCAGTCCGCTGGCCGCGCCCTTACTGTTGGAAATGGGAAAGGTGCCAGTTCAGGGCGCTGGCGCACAGAAACTGCTGGAGCGCGAAGCCGAAGAGCTGATGCGCACCTCGGGCCTCGCGAGGCTGGATCCATGAGGAGTGCAGCAGAACACCAGGGCGGCGTCACAGGCTATGACTTCACGCTGGCAGGCGCGCGGCTCACCGCGCTTGGCAGCGGCGCGCTCTGGTGGGCAGAACGGCGGCTGCTTTGTGTCTCGGACCTGCATATGGGCAAATCCGAGCGCCACCTGCGGCGCGGCGGCGCTCCCCTGCCTCCGTATGAGACCCGCGATACACTGGCGCGGCTGGCGGCGCTGATCCGGCAGCTGCAGCCCGAAACCGTGCTCTGCCTTGGCGACAGTTTCGACGATCTGGCCGCCGCCCAGGCGCTGCCTCCAGAGGACGTGCAGGACCTGCGCAGCCTGATCGCCGCGCAGGACTGGATCTGGGTGGAGGGCAACCACGATCCGGGCCCTGCGGGATTTGGCGGTCGCTCCTGCACCGAAATGCGCCTTGGCCCGCTCACCTTTCGCCACATTGCCGAGGGTGATGCCGAAGCAGGAGAGATCTCAGGCCATTACCACCCCAAGGCGCGGCTACGCCGGGGCAGTGCCCGCCCCGCCTTTCTGCTGGATCGCACCCGACTGATCCTGCCCGCCTTTGGTACCTATACCGGTGGGCTGCGCAGCAGTGATCCTGCCCTTGCGGGACTGATGGCGCCAGAAGCGATTGCGATCCTGACCGGACCAAAACCCCTGCCCTGCCCAATGCCTCGCTAGGTTGGCCCCGCTGGACCGGCCCCGCTAACGCAACGTCTTGTTCCTACCGGTCCCTGCAGGCCGTATGATCGCGGCATGAGCACAGATCGCATATCAGACAGTTTCGCCCGCCAAAGCATGATGCAAACCCTTGGCGCCACGTTGGATTCCGTAGCGCCAGGCAAGGTGGTGGTCTCCGCCCCCATCCTGCCCAGCAGCCTGCAACAGCATGGCGTCGCCCACGCGGCGTTGACCTTTGCCATCGGCGATACCGCAGCAGGATACGCGGCGCTGTCCCTGATGCCCGAGGATCAGGAAGTGATGACCGCAGAGATCAAGATCAACCTGCTGGCGCCCGGCGCTGGGGATCGCCTGCGGGCCACCGGCACCGTGGTGAAACCCGGACGGCGGCTGGTCGTGGCCACCTGCGAAGTCCATGCCATCACCGGTGAGGAAGAAAAGCTGGTGGCGATCCTGCAAGGCACCATGGTGCCGGTCGCCAAGTAAAATCCTGCCCCACCAGAGACCAAACAGCAAAACACCCGCCGAAACAGTCCGGCGGGTGCAGCTGACAAAAGCGTCAGAGTATCAAAGCAATCAGGCGGTCAGACCTTCCGGCTCTGCCAGACCGTTGGCCCGGCAGCAGGCGGTGACCGTGTTGGCCAACAAGCAAGCGATGGTCATCGGACCGACACCACCCGGCACCGGGGTGATGGCACCGGCGCGGGCCGCGGCGCTTTCGAAATGCACGTCACCCACAAGGCGTGTCTTGCCTTCGCCCTTTTCGGGGGCGTCGATGCGGTTGATACCAACGTCGATCACAGTAGCGCCTTCCTTGATCCAGTCGCCGGGCACCATTTCCGGGCGCCCGACGGCGGCCACCACGATATCGGCGCGGCGCACCACATCGGGCAGATCCTTGGTGCGGCTGTGCGCGATGGTCACGGTGCAGCTGTCACCCAGCAGCAGCTGCGCCATCGGTTTGCCCACGATATTGGAGCGGCCGATCACCACCGCGTCCATGCCCGACAGGCTGCCGTGATAATCACGCAGCATCATCAGACAGCCCAGCGGCGTGCAGGGCACCATGGATTTCTGGCCGGTGCCCAGAAGGCCGACGTTGGAGATATGGAAGCCGTCCACGTCCTTGGCCGGGTCGATGGCGTTGATCACCAGATCCTCGTCCAGGTGACCGGGCAGCGGCAGCTGCACCAGAATGCCATGCACGGCAGGATCATTGTTCAGCTGGTCGATCAGCGCCAGCAGGTCGGCTTCGGACGTATCCGCTTCCAGCTTGTGCTCGTAGGAGTTCATGCCGACCTCAACGGTCTGCTTGCCCTTGGAACGGACATAGACCTGGCTCGCCGGATCCTCGCCCACCAGCACAACCGCCAGACCGGGGGTGATGCCGTGCTCTTCCTTCAGGCGCGCCACATGTTCGCCGACCTGACCGCGGACCTTGGCCGCAAGGGCCTTGCCGTCAATGATATTTGCTGCCATCGCTTCGTTCCTTCTCAGGGCTGCAAGACCAGATGCGGCCTCGCGCTCATGTCTCGGGGATCTCTCGCGCCTCGCGCGAAATCGACCAATCCACCATATCGCGCCAGATACCTTCGACCAGAGCAGGATCGAGCCCCTCGGCCTCGGCGGTGCGGCAGGCGTTGACCACAACCTCCTCAACACGGGCCGGGATCCGTGCGGGCCAGCCATTCACCTGCTTCAGCTCTACCGCCCGGTCGATATAATCCGCCCGCGCCCGCAGCATCCTGACCAGTGCCACATCAAGCGCATCAATCGCGGCGCGCAACTCTCCCATATCGGCGCAGTCCTGCGGTGGTTTCGGATTGGTCATCGTCACAAAAACTCCTACGGCCCGGGAATAGGTCCCCGGGCCGCAGATTGCGCAATTTGCGCCTTAGAACAAGCCTTCGATCTGCCCTTCGGCATTCAGATGGATGTTTTCCGCCGCAGGGGTGCGGGGCAGGCCCGGCATGGTCATGATCTCACCGCAGACAACCACGACAAACCCGGCGCCCGCAGAGAGGCGGACCTCACGCACCGGAACCGAGTGGCCGGTGGGCGCGCCGCGCAGGTTGGGATCGGTCGAGAAGCTGTACTGGGTCTTCGCCATGCAGACCGGCAGGTTGCCATAACCCTGATCTTCCCAGAGTTTCAGCTGATCGCGGATCTTCTTGTCGGCCAGCACTTCGTCGGCGCGGTAGATGCCCTTGGCGATGCGCTCGATCTTCTCAAAAAGGGTCAGCTCATCGTTGTAGAGCGGTGCGAACTGGCTGACGCCGCTGTCGGCGATTTCCGCCACGCGGCGGGCCAGATCGGCAGAACCTTCCGAACCCAGCTCCCAGTGACGCGACAGGATCGCTTCGGAGCCCTGGGTTTCCACGTAGTCCTTGACCGCCTGGATTTCCGCATCGGTGTCGGTGACGAAGTGGTTGATCGCGACGACAACCGGCACACCAAAGGATTTCAGGTTGCCGATGTGACGGCCGAGGTTGGCGCAGCCTTCCATCACCGCTTCGACGTTTTCGGCACCAAGATCTGCCTTGGCCACGCCGCCGTTCATCTTCATCGCGCGCACAGTGGCGACCAGCACAACGCAGTCGGGTGCGATACCGGCCTTGCGGCACTTGATGTTCATGAACTTCTCGGCGCCGAGGTCCGCACCAAATCCCGCTTCGGTCACAACGTAATCAGCAACTTTCATCGCGGTCTTTGTCGCGATGACAGAGTTACAGCCGTGCGCGATGTTGGCGAAGGGACCGCCATGAACAAAGGCCGGGTTGTTTTCCAGCGTCTGCACCAGGTTCGGCTGCATTGCGTCCTTCAGCAGCACCGCCATGGCGCCTTCTGCCTTGATATCACGGCAATAAACCGGGCTGCGGTCGCGGCGGTAGGCCACGATCATGTCGCCCAGACGCTTTTCCAGATCCTGCAGGTCGTTGGCCAGGCACAGGATCGCCATCACTTCGGAGGCCACGGTGATGTCGAAACCACCTTCGCGCGGGAACCCGTTGGCAACACCGCCGAGCGACACGTTGATCTGGCGCAGGGCGCGGTCGTTCATGTCGACAACGCGGCGCCACTGGACGCGGCGGATGTCGATTTCCTGCTCGTTGCCCCAGTAGATGTGGTTGTCGATCATCGCGCTCAGCAGCGAGTGTGCCGAGGTGATCGCGTGGAAGTCACCGGTGAAGTGGAGGTTCATGTCCTCCATCGGCACGACCTGCGCGTAGCCACCACCAGCGGCGCCGCCCTTCATACCGAAGTTCGGGCCAAGCGAGGCTTCGCGGATGCAGACCATGGCGTTCTTGCCGATCTTGTTCAGACCATCGCCCAGCCCCACGGTGGTGGTGGTTTTGCCTTCGCCCGCCGGGGTTGGGTTGATCGCGGTCACCAGGATCAGCTTGCCATCGGGTTTATCCTGCACCGAGTTGATGAAGGACTGGCTCACCTTGGCCTTGTCGTGGCCGTAGGGCAGCAGATCGTCATGCGACATGCCCAGCTTGCTGCCGATGTCCTGAATGGGGAGCTTCTTCGCTTCGCGCGCGATTTCGATGTCACTCTTGTAGCTCATGGCCTGGTTCCTGACCTGTTTCTGTCCGTTGACCGGCTCGCGGGCCGGAGTTGACCAAGACTTAGCCAGACTGCGGCAAATGGCGCGCGTGATTTCCGACATTATCGTGTCTTGAAGCGGCGTAGGGCGAATTCGATCGGAACTTCGGGTGTCCGAAAGGAACGCATTGTTCCTTTCGGGCGCGGCTTCAGGGCGCCCAGGCGCGCTGATCCGGTACAAAAACCGTCAGATCATCCCCGATTGAGAGCCGACCCGGACGTTCTACCCAGGCGGTGATTCCCCGTCGGTTTTTCGCCGCAGGTTTGAATTTCGCGCCGTAACCGCCATGATCCTTTTCGATCTCGCGCCCCGGCAGCACGCAGGGGCGGTTCTCCATATCCACGGTCAGGGTGGTGCCATCCGGCCCCTGCAGCCGGGAACTGGGCGGGATGAAGGTGAAATCGGGAATACCGCGCAGCACCAGGCTGGCACCCAGCCAGGCCGGGTCGATCTGCTCCAGCCCCATATCCGCGGCAATCAGTGCCAGTTCTTCCTCAGAGAGAATGGTCAGCTGGCGCACGTTGCGGATTTCGGTGCCGGTGGGATAGAGGTTCTTCACCCGCACACAGGAGGGACGCAAACTGCCCTCGTGACGCTCCCCCGCGATGCCGTCAAAGCCGAGGTCCAGCGTCTGCTGTGGAATCGCTGCAAGCACCTCTCCTGCCGGAACCTGTCCCATCCAGACAATCTCTCCGGTGAATTCGGTTTCGCGCAAGACTGGCATGTGAGGACTCCCCTGTACTTTATCCGCTTTGCACTACCGCTTTCGCAGGGCACAGCGCTTTTGCCGAACCATACACGCTAAGCCCCGAACTGCCAGAGAGAACCATGGGCTTCATCGAGGGAGGCGGTCGGGGTCGGATCGCAACGCGATCCGATCCGGGCGCTGGGGCGCCGGGCAGCACGGCTGTCCGGCGCCCCAGCGCCACCCCCAACCCAACCGGCCCAGTCCAAACAAATGCCCACTGCTGCAAAGAAAAAGACCCGGTCAAAGACCGGGCCTTCTAAATTCAGGAAGCGCCTCAGGAGGACGGTTCCGGCTCCATGCCGCCCTCGGGCGGGGTTTTCTTCGGCTTGGCCTTGGGCACTGCGGTGACCGAGGCACTACCCTGATCGGTGTCGTCGCCTTCGTCCTCTCCAGAATGCGGCGGCTCACCGCCCATGACGCGCTTGATCTCATCGCCGGTCAGGGTTTCGTATTCCAGCAGACCCTGCGCCAAACGTTCCCATTCGTCGTGATGATCGGTCAGGATCTTGAAGGCGCGGTCATAGCCCATCTGGATGAACTCGCGTACCTCTTCCTCGATCAGTTCCTTGGTATGGGCGGAAACAGAGAAGCCGGTGGTGTTGCCACTGTAACCTTCGTGCGCCTCGGCATAATCGATATTGCCGACCTTTTCCGACATACCCCAGCGCATCACCATGGCGCGGGCCAGCTGGCTGGCCTGCTGGATATCGCCGGCCGGGCCGTTCGAAACGTGGCCTTCACCGTATTTGATGATTTCGGCGGCCTTGCCCGCCATGGTCATCGCCAGCTTCTGCTCGCACTCATCCTTGTGCCAGTTGAGCCGGTCCATCTCGGGCAGGCTGACAACCATGCCCAGGGCACCGCCGCGCGGAATGATCGTCGCCTTATAGACCGGATCACACTCGGGCAGCTTCAGGCCAACAACAGCGTGGCCCGCCTCGTGATAGGCGGTCTTTTCCTTCTGATCCGCCGTCAGCACCATCGAGCGACGCTCGGCGCCCATCATCACCTTGTCCTTGGCGTTCTCAAAGTCTTCCATGGTGACAAAGCGGCGGCCGACGCGAGCAGCCATCAGCGCAGCCTCGTTCACGAGGTTCGCCAGATCCGCACCGGAGAAGCCCGGGGTGCCGCGCGCGATGATACGCATATCCACGTCGGGGCCCAGCGAGGTCTTGCGTGCATGCACGCCGAGGATCTTTTCGCGGCCCTTGATGTCGGGGTTACCGACGGTGACGTTGCGGTCAAAGCGGCCCGGACGCAGCAGCGCGGGGTCAAGAACGTCCTTTCGGTTGGTCGCCGCCAGGATGATCACGCCTTCGTTGGCTTCAAAACCGTCCATCTCGACCAGCAGCTGGTTCAGCGTCTGTTCGCGCTCGTCGTTACCGCCGCCATAGCCGGCGCCACGATGGCGGCCCACGGCGTCGATTTCGTCGATGAACACGATGCAAGGCGCGTTCTTTTTCGCCTGTTCGAACATGTCGCGCACACGGGATGCACCGACACCGACGAACATTTCAACAAAGTCCGAGCCCGAGATGGTGAAGAAGGGAACGCCTGCCTCACCCGCAATCGCACGGGCCAGCAGCGTTTTACCAGTACCCGGAGGGCCTACCAGCAGCGCACCCTTGGGGATCTTGCCACCAAGACGCGAGAATTTCTGCGGGTTGCGCAGGAATTCCACAATCTCTTCCAGCTCTTCCTTGGCTTCATCGATACCGGCAACATCGTCAAAGGTGACGCGGCCGTGTTTCTCGGTCAGCATCTTCGCCTTGGACTTGCCAAAGCCCATGGCGCCGCCTTTGCCTCCGCCCTGCATCCGGTTCATGAAATAGACCCAGACACCGATAAGCAGCAGGAAGGGCAGCAATGTGATCAGGAACGACTGGAAACCCGACTGCTGCTGTTTCTCAGCCCGCACCGGGATGTTGTTCTCGATCAGCATCGAGGTGACTTCCGCGTCCCCCGGCTTGATGGTGACATAGCTCTGGCCATCGGATGTGGTGAAACGAACCTGCTCCCCGTCAAGGGTGACGGTGCTGACCTGCCCGCCTTCGACGGCGGCGACAAAGTCGGAATAGGTGCGCTCACGGCTCTGCATGGTGCTGCCCGACCCGCTGAACAAATTGAACAGCGCGAGGATCAGCAGAAACAGAACGACCCAGAAGGCGATATTGCGTGCATTACCCAAGGAAAATCTCCCAATATTCGAGGCGACGCGTAGATCGCCCACGTTGCGCTTAAAATAGGGAACATTCGGTCAGGTTCAATGCGATAAAAAGGATGCAAAGAACTCTTCTTCGCTGCAGGTCAGCTCTGCCGTACATCCCGGCGCCGGTCTCACCAGCGGTGCGGCAACCAGATCGGCCCCGCGCCACAAAGCAGGGGTAACCTCCAGCACTGGTCCGGGCAGACCGGTTTCCCGCCAATCCGGACAGAGCTGCAGCCCCTCTGCCCCAAGGGCACGCACCTGACAATCATCTGATTTTACGCAATTAATTCCCCACCGCCCATCCCAGACCTGCCCAACTTCCGCAATCTGGCCACGTACGGCCTGCGCTTCGCGGCAGATCCAGACACGGCCCCGGCGGCACAGGATGCGCCCACCAGCAAGGGTAGCCGAACCGCCGGTACGGGCGGTTTCCAGCGCTGCCATCATCGGCGCGCGCCGCGGCGGATAGGTGCCGCCAGAAACCCATTGCAGCGCCGCCCGCAGCAACCGGTGGGCAATTTCATCCGGCAGATCCGCAAGAAAGGCCTGTTCCACAGCAACTGCGCCCGCCTGGAACGAAAACCCCTCCTGCGCCGCCGATAGTGCATAGTGATCAAGCGTTTGCCGTGCCTGTTGCATATTTCTTGCAACAAGCGACAGCGCACCGACGCTCAGGCCCAGCTCTTCCAGCATCGGCAGGGCCTGACGCAGCCGTACGCGTTCGAATCGCCTATCCTCATTTGACGGGTCGTCGACCCAAGGCACACCTTCGGCGCGCAGGTAATCACGCAGTTCGTCCCGACGCAAAGACAAGAGCGGACGCAGCAGCGTCAGATCCTCAAGCTGCCGCACGGCGGACATTGCTGACAATCCATCCACGCCAGAGGCCCGCGTCAGCCGCATCAGCACGGTTTCCGCCTGATCGTCTGCCGTATGACCCAGCGCCAGTGCGGCAATGCCTTGGCTGCGCGCCCAATCCCGCAGCAGACCATAGCGCGCCTGCCGGGCCTGATCCTGCAGGTTGCCAGCGCCGGGTCCCTCGACCCAGTGCAGAATATCGTGTGAAAGTCCAAGGCCCGTGGCCAGCGCCGCAACCCCTTCAGCCTCGGCGGCCGAGGCTGCGCGCAATCCGTGGTCCACCGTGACCGCGTAGAGTTGCACCCCTTCGGGAGTCAAAGCGCGGTGTAGGATGTGAAGAAGCGCAACCGAGTCGCTCCCCCCGGAAACAGCAACCCCCAGCCGGTCTGGCAGGGGGTGTGGAATCTGGGCGCGAACGCCTGCAATGATATCCGCCGCGTCTTGCGTCAAGAACAGCCCAGCGTGGCCATCTCCGCCTCGGCACGGGCCACCGTATCATTGCCGGGGAACCGTGCGTTGACTTCGGAGAGGGTGATGCAGGCCTGATCGCGCTGGCCCAACCGGCCAAGAGCGGCACCCAGCTCGAACAACGCCTCGGGGGCCATCGGGCCAACCGCATCGCCGGTAAAGGACGCCAGATAGGCCCGCGCCGCCTCACGCGTGTCGCCCAGACCATCCATCGCCTTGCCGCGATGGAAATCGGCCTTTGCCGCCAACGGGCTACCCGGATAAGCGGCATTGAAGGCCGCGAATTTCTCGGCGGCGTCCTGATAGCTGCCTTCGTCCAGCGCCTGCTTCGCGGCATCGAAATCGGCGCGCTCGCCCACCGCCAACTCGCTGGCATCACCCGGCACAGGAACCGGAACAGAAGTCTCGATGCTTGCCGCCTCGGTATCCCCGCCCAGCGTCGAGGTTTCACCCAAGGCACTGATGTCGCCGCCTTCCAATTCGACCAGACGGAACTCCAGATCGCCGATCCGGTTGGTGCCATCGGCAACGATCCGGTTGATGCGGTATTCCAGCTGTTCGGTCTGGGCGGTCAGGCGCTGCAGCTCGGTTTCGATCGCCTCGACCCGGTCCAGCACCGAACTGCCTGCCAGATTGGTGGCAGGTGCGCCGGTGGTGGACAATTCGCGCGTCAGACGCTGGATTTCCACGTGCAAGACGGTCAGCTCCTGCCGGATATCGGCAAGTGTCTGCTGGTCCTGCGCTGCTGCGGGCAGCGACCCGAACAGCGCTGCAACGGCGGCCGAGGCAATCAGGGAGGCGCGGATCCGGCGGGGTAGCTGCATCGCCTTACCCCGTCAGGCCGCTGGCCAGAACGGTCACGGCGCGGCGGTTCTTGGCATAGCAGCTTTCGGCCGAACAGATCTCAAGCGGGCGTTCCTTGCCATAGCTGACGACCTGGATCCGGTTGCCCGCAACCCCTTGGGAAATCAGGAACTCCCGCGCAGAATTGGCCCGGCGCGCACCAAGCGCAAGGTTGTATTCCCGGGTGCCCTGCTCATCCGCGTGGCCCTGGATCGTGACGTTGTAATCGGTATTGGTCAGCAGCCAACCCGCCTGCCCGCGCAGGACCTCTTCAGCGGCAGGCGACAGGCTGGACTGATCCACCGCGAACAGCACCCGGTCACCGATGGCCTGCTGGAAATAAGCCGGGCTGGTGGGGTCTGAAACCGATCCCGCTGCACCGGCGCCCGCGCCGCTGCCATCGCCGAACCTGGTGTCGTCCCAGGAGGCGTTGCTACAGCCAGCAACCCCAAGGGCCGCGACCACCAGAAGTGCCTTTTTGAAACCGCTCATGCTCATTCCCTACCCCTTTACGTTTCTTGCTGGCAGCCTACCACATGTCGGATCAGGCAGCCATGCCGGTATTTATGCCCCGTTGACCATCGCGTTATGGTCCGGGCCTCAGTTCTGCAGCGGCGACCAGGCCGGATCCGATGCCCCGTCGGGGGTGCGGACCGGCTTCAGGTTGCGCCCAGTGATATCCACCGAATAAAGCAGCGCCCGGCCGCTCGCCCCTTGGGTTTCGCGGGTGAACATGATCACCCGGCCATTCGGGGACCAGGTCGGCCCCTCGTCCAGGAAGGACGCCGTCAGCAGGCGTTCCTCGCTGCCATCGGTGCGCATGACGCCGATATGGAAACGGCCTTTGCTTTGCTTGGTAAAGGCGATCAGATCGCCGCGCGGCGACCACACCGGGGTGCCATAGCGCCCGGTGCCAAAACTGATCCGCCGCGCCGCGCCCCCCGCTGCGGGCATCACGTAGAGCTGCGGCGCGCCAGAGCGGTCGCTTTCAAACACGATCTGGCTGCCATCCGGCGAATAGGAAGGCGCCGTTTCGATCGACGGTGCGTTGGTCAGGCGGGTGCGTTTTCCGCTGGCGATATCCATCGTGTAAATGTCGGTATTGCCGCCTTGGGATTGTGAATAGACCACAGTGCGCCCATCGGGGGCGAAACGGGGTGCAAAGCTCATGATGCCATCGTCCGCCGACAGGATGCGGCGCTGCACCTTACCCACGTCCAGCACGTGGATCTGCGGAAAGCCGGTCTCGTAACTGGTATAAAGCACCCGGTCGCCGGTAGGCGAAAACCGCGGCGCCAACACGATGGCATCGCTGTTGGTCAGATACTGCACGTTGGCGCCGTCATAATCCATGATCGCCAGCCGTTTGCGGCGGTCGTTCTTGGGGCCGGTCTCAGACACAAATACCACCCGGCTGTCGAAGTAGCCGCCTTCGCCGGTGATGCGGCTGTAGACGGCATCGGCCACCTTATGCGCCATGCGCCGCCAGCCATCGGTGGTGCCGGAAAACTGCAACCCGCCGCCAAGCTCGCCTTCGGAAAACACATCATAGGCGCGGAAACGCACGGTCAGACGCTTGCCCTTGACGCTGACTGCGCCGGTGATCAGCGCCTGCGCATTGACGGCCTTCCAATCAGCAAATTTCACAGCGTCGTCAAAGGCGGAAACCTTGGAAATATGCGCCGAGGCCGGAACCTCGCGGAACAGGCCAGTGCCGCTCAGATCCGCAGCCACCACCCGGGCAATCTGCGCCGCGTATTCGCGCGCTGCCGGGTCGTCTGGAATGAAATCGGGCACCGCATAAGGCAAGGGCTCGATCACGCCCTGATCGATCTCGATCCGCAACGGCCCGTTTTGCGCCAAGGCAGACCCGTTCAACGCCAGAACGGCGCCGCAGAATGTCAGGCCAATCAGAGCCAGGCGTGCCAGATAGGTCTTCATTTGATCCGCATCCTTTCGGGATTGAATGTCATCTCAATATCACGCCATTGCGCATATTTTTCAGGGGGAAGTTGAAATCCTCGTGAACCGCAGCGGATAATTGCCCGCCGGGCGGCCTCATATGCCTGTTTTGCCGCCGTTGCCGAGCCGCCGGTGCTGGACAGCATCCGGATCGAGCCGCTGTCGGGTCTGCCATCCTGCGCGAGGGAGACCCCGACGACCACGGTGGTCTTTAGCGCCTCGGTCGATAGCGAGCCGACATTCCAGCATTGCGACACCGCGACCCGCAGGGCGTCTTTTTCGCCCGAGGTCAGCGGCGGGCCAGAGGGTTCCGGCGCCTCAACATCCGCGCCGCCGGACAGCGCAGCGGCAAGCGCATCCTCCACAGCAGAAGGGTCCACCTGCGGCTGGGTGTCTTCGGTCTCAACCGGCGTCGGCGCCGCTTCAGGCTCCGGCTCCGGCGCCGCCGCGCGGCGTATCGGGCGCCCACGGGGCCGCAGGGACTGCTCGGGCGCGGTCACGGTCTGCTCGTCGCTTTCGTTCTCTTCGGTCACGATACGGTCGCTGGCGGCCTCGGGGGCGGTGGCCTCCTGGACTTCCTGCTCTGTCTCGGCACCGACTTCGGGGGCGACTTCGGGCTGTTCGATCTCATCCACTGCCGTGTCCGGCTCGGGCGGGGCCACCGGTACCGGGGCGACCCGGTCCACCGGGCGCTGCTGCTGTACCTCGGGCTGCGGCGCCACCAGCGCCGTTGTCTCCGGCGGCTCAGGCACGCCGGGCGCCGTGTCCGGCACCTCGGGTTCGGCAGGTTCCGGGGGCTGTTCGGGCGTTTCTGCCACCACCGGATCGGGGATTGGCGGGGACAGAGGCTCGGGTGTGGGGGCCTCCGGCTCTGGCCGCTGCTGCGGCGGCAGGGACACCTCGGGCGCGGCGCTCTCTTCCGGCGGCTGCAGCGTGCTGGCCTCGGGCGCCACCTGCGGCGCCTGCCGCGTCTGGCTGAGGCGCTCGAATTCCTCGGCGCTGATCAGAGAGACCTCCTGCACCTCGAACGGCAACGGCTCGGACGGGAACCAGGCGCCAAATGCGACCCAGCTCAGCAGCAGCCCATGCCCCGCAAGAGAGATCTTGGTTCCGGTCTGCACGCGTCGTGCCCCCGCCTATTGATCCGGGCCGCCGCCCGACACGCCATCTGCCGCACCCGCAGGTGCACCATCCAGCGCCGGACCACCCACGTCGGTCACCAGGCCCACGTTGGAAAAGCCGCCCGCATTGAGCGCCCCCATGATCTGCATGACATCGCTATAGGCAATCGCCCCATCGGCGCGCAGATAGACCCGGTCAGAGCTGCGCTCGGCCGCGATGGCGCGCAGTTTCACCACCAATTCGTCCCGCGCAACCGAGGTGGTCTGGATCTGGATATCGCCGCCTGCGGTCATGGTGACGGTCAGCGGCTCTTCCTCATCGCCGGGCAAGGCGCCGGCAGCGGTTTTCGGCAGATCCACCGGCACACCCACCGTCATCAGCGGCGCGGCCACCATGAAGATGATCAAAAGCACCAGCATCACATCGACAAAGGGCGTGACGTTGATTTCGGCCATCGGCTGCACCCGGCCGCGACGGCGGCCCCGGCGGCGCCCGCCCGATCCCGAAGACGACTGTTGAACAGCGGCGCCCATGGCTCAGGAATCCAGCTGACGGCTGAGAATGGTAGCGAATTCATCGGCAAAGGCTTCATAGCCGCCAAGGATCCGGTCACTGTCCGCGCTCAGCTTGTTGTAGAAGATCACCGCCGGGATGGCGGCCAGAAGGCCAAGGCCCGTTGCCATCAGCGCCTCGGCAATACCCGGCGCGACAACGGCAAGGTTGGTGTTCTGCTGTTCGGCGATTTCGATAAAGGCAGTCATGATGCCCCAGACGGTGCCGAAAAGACCGATAAAGGGCGCCGTAGAGCCGACGGTGGCCAGCACTGGCAACCCGCTTTGCAGGGTTTCTGCCTCCTTGGCGATGGCCACATCCATCGACCGGTCAATGCGCGCCTGCGCGCCGGGGATCAGCCCGCCATCGCTGCGATGGCTGCGGCGCCACTCTGCCATACCAGCGGCAAAGATCCGCCCCGATGGCCCGGCCGGATCCGGCCCCAGCTGATCGAACAGCCCGTCCAGAGGCTCACCCGACCAAAAGGCGGCTTCAAAATCCGCCGCTTCGGCCCGTGCCTTGCGATAGTTGATGATCTTCTGGATGATGATGCCCCAGGACCATACCGAGGCGGCGATCAGCATCAGCATCACCAGTTTCACGGTGATCGTGGCCCGCGCGAATAGGCCCCACATAGAGAAATCAATCTCCTGCGCCAGCGCCAGAGTTTCTGCTTCCATTTGCCTGCTCTATCGTTTCCGGCCATCTGCCTGCGGCCTTGATTGAGGCAACGCTAGCGCAGTTCACACGGAAAAGCCAATGAAACAGGCGTGACAGAGGCTCCAGCCTAGAGCAATGCGCGAATCTCTGCCGGCAGGCGTGTGGGACGCCCATCCGCCGCGGTGACGCAGACCGCCGTGACCACCGCCTTGAACAGGGGCGTGTCGCCGCGCCGCACCAGCTGCCGCATCGTAAGTCGCGCCCCGGTCAGTTTTTCCACCTCGGTTTCCACCATCAGCTCATCCTCGAACTTGGCAGGCGCCAGGTAATCGGCTTCGATCCGCTGCACCACCCAGATGAGACCGGCATCGCGCATGGCATTCTGGTCATTGCCAAGCTTGCGCACCCAGTCGCTGCGCGCCCGCTCGATATAGCGCAGGTAGTTGGCGTGATAGACGATCCCGCCCATGTCGGTGTCTTCATAGTAGACCTGTACCGGGAATTCATGCGTCATGATCTGCCCTTCCTCGCGATTGCCCGCACCCTAGGGCGCCCCCCTCAGGCCAGCAAGCCCCCGGCCTTTATGACGGTGCGGGATCTTCCAAGGGGTAGTCCGCCAGCACCTCATAGCGCGCACCATCCGGCGTCAAGGTCGAGCGGAACAGCGCCATCCGGTCGATCTGCATCTCTGGCAGCGAGAAATCCCCCTGCGCCTGCAGGAAGGCGCCAAGGCGCTGCGCCCTGTGCTCCGGCATCTGGCGGGGAAACCGGGCAAGGGTGATATGCGGGCGGAACCTTTCGCGCGGCAGGTCGATCTCCGCCCGCTCTGCTGCCCGCCGCACCTGATCGCGCAACCGGGACAGGTCGGGATCCGGTGCAACCGCAGCAAAAAGAATACGCGGCACACGACCGCCAAACAGATCCAGCCCAGTGATCCGCAACCTCAAGGGCACCACCGCAATTCGCGTCAGCTCTTCATGCAGCAGCTGCAGTGCGAAATCGGGCTGATCGTCCAGAAAGGCCAGCGTTAGATGCAGATTGTCCCCAGGCACCACGCGCCCCACCGGGATCTCCTCTTGCAGGGTCTCCAGCGCCAGAATGGCCTCCTCTGGCAGTGACAGCCCGACGAAGGACCGCATGGCGCTGACCTCCCCTCTCTATTGCACAGGTGTGTCCGGCGGCGGCGCCTGAAGACGCGCAAACAGGCGCAGCGCGTGCGAGGCATCATCCGCAGCCACCGGCATCATCCGGTCATAGGCGGCGGCGATCACCCCGGCGATCTCGGGGCGCAGGATGGTGGCGCCGGTTTCCGGCAGCACCGCCAGCGGGGACCTGTCGGCAAAGGCGCCCTCGCCCCACATCAGCATCACCTGCACCGCCTGCGTCAGCGCCAGGGTTTCCGCAGGCATCCGCGCCAGTTCGCCTTTCATCCGCAGGAAGACGAACCCGGCCTGGATGGCACCCTGATCATCAAACCGAAAGGCGCGGTACTGGCTGGCATCCGCCGCCTTGAGCCGCCCCACCAGAGGATCCAGATCCGGGATCAGACGGCCCAGATCCGGAACTTCCAGAAGCTCATCCCACTCGCGGAAGAAAAAGAACATCAGATTGGCGCCCAGCTCGGGATCGGTCTCGGCCATCTGGTGCCCTGCCAGCGTCACCACGGCTTCGAGCGCGCCCTTGACGGTCTTCAGCGTCTCCTCTTCGACACCAAAGACGATAGGTGCAATCGGTCGGCCCCAGCGGGCAAAGGCATAGCCGCCGCCGGGGCGGGAAAACAGCGCTTCGATCTGCTCCGGTGTCAGGTTCAGTGTCATGATGGCGGCTCCGTCGGTCATCCCAGTCTCGCATCGGGGCCGTCTATGCCTGCAAGAAAGCTGAACGGCAAGGGGCAGCTCCCGCGCCCGCAGGACCCCGGCTGCGCCGATGATCCTGACCGGCCTTGGGCCCGGCGCCGCTGTCGCGGCGCGGTTGCACCATCCGCGCACGCCCCCTTTTTCGGGTCAAGGGACGCGCCAGCGGCCACGCGGTACGCGTGGTTCACCCTTGAGGCGGAAAAGGGGAACACACAATAGAAAAGGTTCCTGAGGGACAGATCTGTCCTTCAGGAACCTCTCAGCAGCTTCTCGCGCCGCGGCAGCGGCGCCCCGCCCCTTCAGGAAAACAGATCGCTTTGCGATTTCGGCGGTGCAATCCCCAGATGCGTCCAGGCCTTCTGCGCCAGCATCCGGCCACGCGGCGTGCGCTGGATCAGCCCCTGCTGCAACAGGAAGGGCTCGATCACCTCTTCCAGCGCATCACGGCTTTCGCTCAACGCCGCCGACAGGGTTTCGATACCCACCGGGCCGCCCGAATAATTCTCGGCAATCAACCGTAGGTAACGGCGGTCGGCACCATCTAGGCCCAGATTATCGACACCAAGCCGGGTCAGCGCGCCATCGGCCAGCTCCCGGGTGATGGTGCCATCGCCCTCGACCACCGCAAAGTCCACCACGCGGCGCAAGAGCCGCCCGGCGATCCTGGGGGTGCCGCGGGCGCGCCGCGCGATCTCCCGCGCGCCGGCCTCATCCGCCGGGGCGCCCAGCTTGCGGGCGTTGCGGGTGACGATCTCGTGCAGCTCTTCCACGGTATAAAACTGCAGCCGCGTGGGAATGCCGAACCGGTCCCTGAGTGGCGTGGTTAGCAGGCCCATCCGGGTGGTGGCCCCAACCAGAGTAAAGGGCTGCAATTCGATCCGCACGGTGCGGGCCGCCGGGCCTTCACCAATGACGAGATCCAGCTCGAAATCCTCCATCGCCGGGTAAAGCACCTCTTCGACCGCCGGGTTCAACCGGTGGATCTCGTCAATGAACAGGACGTCCCGCGCCTCCAGATTGGTCAGGATCGCGGCCAGATCGCCTGCCTTGGCCAGCACCGGGCCAGAGGTCATGCGGAAGTTGACGCCCAGCTCGCGCGCCACGATCTGCGCCAGCGTCGTCTTGCCAAGGCCGGGAGGCCCGTGAAACAGCGTATGGTCCATCGCCTCGCCGCGGCGGCGGGCGCTTTCGATAAAGACGCGCAGGTTGGCACGCGCTTCGGCCTGACCGATGAACTCGCCCAGACCCTGCGGGCGCAGGGCACGGTCGCCATCGCCTGCACCGTCTTCGGGCAATGGATCAGGGCGCAGAGTGGGATCGGCGTCAATCATTTCGGCCTCGCAGGCTATCATTCGCACGCTCCCATCCGGTCGACAGGCCGGACAGTGCCCGGCCGCCCCCCCGGGCGGGCACTTCGTTTCCACCCGTGGCCGGGCACTGCGCTTTGTGCTTCACTGCCATTCTTCGTTCACCCTTTGGGCGCCAGCAGGCGCAGCGCGGCGCGGATCAGCTCCGCCTCTCCGGCTTCCGGCTCTGCTGCTGCGGCCTCGGCCACGGCAGCGGCGGCATCCGACGGCCCATAGCCAAGGTTCCCCAGCGCAGACAGCGCCCCAGCCGAGGCTGCAGCAGCTCCGCTGGGCTGTTTCTGCTGTTTCTTGCGCGCGGGTTTTGCCGCGGGTGCGGGTTCGCCCGTTTCCACCACCGCGTCCAGCTCAGGCCCGTCCATTGCCTCGGTGACGGTCCCGCCCATGGCCATCACACCGGGCGCCTTGTCCTTCAGATCGAGCACGATGCGCTGCGCGGTCTTGGGACCGACCCCCTTGGCCGCCTTGACCGCTGCCCAGTCACCAAGCGC
Source organism: Pseudophaeobacter sp. A-200-2 (assembly GCF_041008815.1). Lineage (NCBI taxonomy): Bacteria > Pseudomonadati > Pseudomonadota > Alphaproteobacteria > Rhodobacterales > Roseobacteraceae > Pseudophaeobacter > Pseudophaeobacter sp. A-200-2. The sequence goes on from NZ_JAXGFU010000003.1 coordinate 165,263, forward strand.
AATGGCGCGGCTGACCCCATCTGGCCCGAGCGCGCTGAGGATGGCCAGCGAGACCTTCGCCCCGACCCCCTGCACCGAGGTCAGCAGCCGATGCCATTCCTTTTCCACCAGCGAGGTAAACCCGAACAGCTGCATCAGGTCCTCGCGCACCAGGAGTTCGGTATAAAGCGCCACCGCCTCTCCGACACCGGGCAGTGCCGCCATGGTCCGATCCGAGCAATAGACAATATAACCAACGCCGCGCACGTCGATCAGCACGTGGTCCTGGGCGCGGTACTCCAACCGTCCGGTGAGTTTTCCGATCATGCCCGCACCTCCTTCAGGACCCGCTGCTGCGTACCCCCGTAATAGGCGTGACAGATGGCAATCGCCAGCGCATCGGCCGCATCCGCGCCCTTGGGCGCGCAGCCGGGCAGTTGCAGTTTGACCATATGCAGGATCTGCCCCTTGTCCGCATGTCCGACGCCAACCACCGTCTTCTTCACCCGGTTGGGTGCGTATTCCCCGACCGGCAGACCGGCCTTGGCCAGGGTCAACAGCGCAACGCCGCGCGCCTGCCCCAGTTTCAGCGTACCGGCGCCGTCCTTGTTCACGAAGGTCTGTTCGATCGCGGCCTGATCGGGGCAATAGGCGGCGATCACCTCGCTCACCTGATTGTGGAGCGACAAAAGCCGCTCTCCCAGATCATCCCCATCTGACTGGCACAGCCCGTTCGCCACATGTGACAGGCGCGTGCCCTGCGATTCGATAACGCCCCAACCGAGGGTCCGCAGCCCCGGGTCGATTCCCAAAATCCGCATGCTGTGACCGGTCCCTGCTCATTGGTTCGAATTGTTTTGAAGATCCACTAGCACAAAAGGCGAACATATCCAAACGCTTTCGCCTTGGGCCGCCCAAGGGCGCGCACACCGGAGACGGCGCAAATCGGTAAATTCGGGTTCGAAAACGCCCTCTCGATGTCGGGCTGCGACATCCGCTGGCGTAAACACTGCAAAACGGAGGAGAGCCCTTATTTACAAGGCCAAAAGCCATGCAAAATTTGCATGGAGCCATGCAAAAATCGACCTTGCTGCCGACGGATTTCGCCTCTACCTGCCGATTAACGTCACACGGCGCATCACAGTAACACATACCCAAGAGGACAAGGATATGGCTGCATTCGACACCACCCGCACCACCTATGGCTCCGTCGGCCTGTTTGGCCGTATCGGCGGCCTTCTGACCACCACTCTGGCCTCTGTCGTGGCCTGGAATGACGCGCGTGTAACCCGCAAGGCGCTGTCCGGTCTCAGCGACCGCGAACTGGCCGACATCGGCATGTGCCGCGGCGACATCGACGACATTGCAGAGGGCAAGCCGGTCTTCTGATCGCCTCCCTTGACCTGACTGACGCTCTTTTTCCCTCAGGGCGCACAGTAAGCCGCCGCGGACCACCCTGGTCTGCGGCGTTTTTCGTTTGAATTCAGGAATGTGTCGGCACCCGCCGCCGCAACCGATACAGGCGGCAGGGAAAACGCGCGATACCGCTATTCAGTGCAGATAGGGGCGGAGTTTTTCTCCGATCAGCATGGACACCGGCTCGGCTTGCATCAGAAAGGCACCGGCCCGCTCGACCGCGACCCCTTTGGACAGGTCCGCCACCCGTGCGTCGTAGCTGGCGAACCCCAGCGCCGCCATCAGGAAACCCTTGAACAGGAAAAAGGCGCAGAGGAAAAACACCACCGCGCGCGGTGTGATCCGCGAGCGTATCTGGCGCGGTGCCACCACGATCAGACCGTCCGAGCGCACCCGGGCGGAATAGCCAGCAGACATGTCGTTGTGCTTGCCTTCAAGGCGCCGCAGACGCGCCTGGAATTCTTGATGTTGCTTGCCCATAACACGAGCCCCCAAAACCTACTGGCCCCCACCAGCGATTGAGGCAGTATGCGCGCGAAATGTGGCAAGTTTTGGGCGGATACTTAAAATAAGAGGTAAACTTAGCTCAATCAGCTCTCTTTCTGCAGCAAGAGCGTCGTCCATTCACCGATTTCATCCCGCCGCCGCAGGGTCAGACCGTTCTCTGCGTAGACCGCGATCACATCGTCCGCCTGCTCGTTGAGGATGCCCGACAGGATGGCAAACCCGTCCTTGCGCAGGTTTGCTGCGATATCCGGGGAAAGCGCCACAAGCGGGCCTTTCAGGATATTGGCAAAGATCAGATCATAGGGCGCCACCGCCTTCAGATCCGGGTGATCAAAGCCTGCGGCCTCAAGACAGGTCACCTGCCCGCCCATGTCATTGGCCTTGAGGTTCGCCTCGGCGACCTCGACAGCGACCTGATCGATATCGCTGGCCATGAACTGCCCGTCCCAGACCCGCGCCGCTGCCATGGCCAGAACCGCGGTGCCGCAGCCGATGTCGGCCACCTTGGCGCCAGTAAATCCGGTGTCGATCAGATGATCCAGCGCCCGAAGACAGCCCAGCGTGGTGCCGTGGTGGCCGGTGCCGAATGCCATTGCCGCCTCGATCAGGAGCGGGATCTTGTCCCCCGGAACCTTGTCCGCATCATGGCTGCCGTAGACGAAGAACCGCCCGGCCTCGACCGGGGCCAGTTCGCGGCGCACATGGGCAACCCAGTCGGTTTCCGGCAGTTCGGAGACGGCAAAGGGTTTCGCCTCATGCATCGCTGCCAGCAGCGCAAGACCGGCCTCATCCGGGGCTTCGGTGAAATAGCCGCCAACCTCCCACAGGCCCGATCCGTCCTCGACCTCGAAGACACCGATACCGGTCGGTTCCGGGGTCAGACGTTCCATCGCATCGCCCAGCGCCTCGGCTTTGGCTTTTCCGGTGAGGGTGGTCAGGGCGGTGAAAGTGGGCATGGCGGGTCTCCAGGATGTGCTGTACAGCGCCTAGGCCCCGCAGACGGTCCCGTCAAGCGTAAGGCGCGCAGGTCGACAGGCACGCCTGCCTCAGCCCGGCCTCACTCAGCCGGGGCGGCAGCGGTAAACTTGCTGAACACCGTCTCGTTACCCGGCTCGGGATGGCGCGGGATCAGGCAGGCCAGCGTCAGCGAGATCAACGCCATCGCCGCCGCCAGACCAAAGACCGCCGCCGGAGAGATCACCCACAAAAGACCAAGCAGGACCGGCAGGAAGACCGCCGCGATATGGTTGATGGTAAAGGCAACCGCTGCGGTGGGGGCGATATCGCCGGGATCGGCGATCTTCTGGAAATAGGTCTTCAGCGCCAGCGCCAGCGCAAACAGCACGTGATCGATGACATAAAGCGTCGCCGCCAGAACGACGCCCCAACCGAACCAGTAGATGCCGCCATACATGGCAAAGACCACGGCCAGCCCGGCGTATTCAAAGATCAGGGTTCGCCGTTCACCGAATTTAGCGACAAACCGGCCCAGCAGCGGCGCCACGGTCATGTTGATCACCAGGTTGATCAGGAACAGGGCGGTGACTTCATGCACCTCGAACCCAAATTTCTCGACCATCATGAAGCCGGCAAAGACGACAAAGATCTGCCGCCGCGCCCCGGCCATGAATTGCAGCGCATAATAGAGCCAGTAGCGGCGGCGCAGGATCAACTTTTTGACCTGCGGGTGCGGTGCCTCGAATTGCGGATAGACCATGAGGCAAACCAGCGCCAGCAGCGTCGTCACCCCGCCTGCGCTCATGAAAACGACGTTGTAGCTGAGGTTCAGCGGCTCCCACAGCAGGACAATCAGCCCGTAGACCACCAGCGTCGCCGCCGATCCAGCGGCAAGAAGCCAGCCCAGAATCTGCGGCGCCCGTGCCTTTGGCAGCCATTGCAACTGCAACGACTGGTTCACCGTCTCGTAGTAGTGAAACCCGATCGAGGACAGCATGGTGATGGTCAGGATCCCGCCCAGCGAGGGGAACCAGGCGGTCACCGCTGTCGCCGCACCGAGGAGCATCAGCGACACCAGCCCCAACACCTGTTCACGCACCAGCAGGATCACTGCGATCACCCCGATGGCCAGAAATCCTGGGATTTCCCGCACCGTGTGAAGCAGGCCGATGTCGGCGCCGTCGAACTGAGCCACCTCTATGACAAAGTTGTTGAGCAGCGCATTCCAGGCATTGAAGGCAATCGGCATACATAGCGCCATGACGAACAACAGCGTGGTCGGGCGACGCCAGCGCGGCATATTGCGCGCGGTCTCTATCGGGACGGGATTGAACATGGGTCAAGCATGTACGCCCCTTTGCCCGCTCTGGCGAGAGCAAAACCGCCCGTGCACATCTGATCTGCATCAATGCAGCGCCTCTGATTTATACATATTACGATGCGTGCATAGATCAGGAGGCGCGCAATGGATCTGGTTTCACTTGTAGAAGGCATCGGAGAGGCCCCGACGGCGGCCCTGTTCGGGTTGCTCACCGGTCTGACCTTTGGCGTTGCGGCGCAGCGCTCCCGCTTTTGCCTGCGCGCGGCCACGGTGGAATTCGCGCGCGGCCGGATGGAGGACAAGGTGGCGGTCTGGCTACTGACCTTCTCTACCGCCGTGGTTTGGGTGCAGGCGGCGCAGCTACTGGGGCTGATGAATGCAGCGGATGCGCGGATGATGGCGGTGCCGGGCAGCTGGTCCGGCGCGGTGATCGGCGGCCTGATCTTTGGCGCGGGCATGGTGCTGGCGCGGGGCTGCTCGGGGCGGCTTTTGGTGCTGGCGGCCACCGGCAACCTGCGCTCGGTCGTGTCCGGGCTGATCTTTGCCGTCGTGGCACAGATGAGCCTTTCGGGCGTGCTGTCACCGCTGCGCGACCGGCTGGCCGGGCTCTGGGTAACCTCCGGCGGGCGCAACATGGATCTTCTTGCCACCTTTGGCCTGCCGGAATGGGGCGGTCTGGCCCTTGGAGCGGCGATTGCTGTGCTGGCGCTCTGGCTGTCGCGCCGCAACCGTATCGGCGCGGCGCGGCTGATCTTTGCCTCGGGCGTGGGGTTTGCCGTCGCCATGGGCTGGGTGCTGACCTATGAGCTCAGCCTCGTCGCCTTTGACCCGGTGCAGATCGAAAGTGCCACCTTCACCGGCCCCTCGGCCCATACCCTAATGTTCTTCCTCGACCGCAACGCCATTCTTGAATTCGACGTGGGCCTGGTGCCGGGCGTCTTTATCGGCGCGATGCTGGCTGCTGCCCTGTCCGGGGAGATGAGGATCCAGGCCTTTGACGGCGCCGTCACCATGCGCAAGGCGATGATCGGCGCGGCCCTGATGGGATTTGGCGGCATGCTGGCGGGTGGCTGCGCCATCGGCGCGGGCGTCACCGGCGGGTCGATCTTTGCCGGAACCGCCTGGCTGGCGCTGTTCTGCATGTGGATCGGAGCGATGCTGACAGATTTCCTGATCGATCAGCCGGGCCGGACGGTGACCGCATAAAAATTTGTAGGTCAGTGGGATTATTTCTCGCGCAGGCGCGTCTTATTATCTGCCGGTCGCAACGGACCGGTACGATCTTAGATGAAAGGACCAAAAGATGCGCTTCACCTTCCCTATTGCCGTTATCGCCGCAGCCATGATTGGCTCAGTCGTACAGGCTGCTACCGCGATCCAGAGCGGCGACAGCGCCAAGGGCGCGATCCTGACCGACGGCAGCGGCATGTCGCTTTATACCTTCGACAAGGACACAGCCGCCGTTTCCAACTGCTATGGCGATTGCGCCACGAAATGGCCGCCGCTGGAGGCCAGCAGCAAGGCCCGACCGCAGGGCGCCTTTGGCATCATCCTGCGCGCCGATGGCGCCCGCCAGTGGACCCACGAGGGCAAGCCGCTCTACACATGGTTCAAGGATGCCAAGTCCGGCGATATCACCGGTGACGGCGTCAAGGGCGTCTGGCACCTGGCCCGTCCGTAGGCGCGCCCCAGCCCCGAAGGTCTCCCCCTCCCATGACTGACCTGGACAAGATCGAAGCCCAGATCCCGGCACTGCGCCGCTACGCCCATGCGCTGATGCGCGACGCCGAGGCGGGCGACGACCTTGTCCAGGATTGCCTCGAACGGGCCGTGGCCAAGCTGCATCAGCGCCGTCCCGATGGCGCGCTGCGAGCCTGGTTGTTCCGCATCCTGATCAACCGCCACCGCGACCTGATGCGCCGGGCCCCACGGCCTGGCCACCTGATCGCCGTCGACGAGCTGCCAAGCGAACCCTCGCGCCCGGCAGGACAGGAGGCACATATGGCGCTGCGTGAAACCGAGGCTGCCATCGCCCGGCTGCCCGAGGACCAGCGCCGCGCTCTGTTGCTTGTGGCGCTTGATGGCGCCACATTCGACGAGGCCGCGACCATGCTCGACATTCCGCGCGGCACCCTGATGTCACGACTGGCCCGGGCCCGCGCCAGCCTGCGCACCATGACCGGCCGCGGCGGCGCAACGTCCGCCGCGCCGAAACCAACGGGAAGACCCAACCGATGACCACCCATCCCGACACCCCGCTGAGCGATGATGAGCTGCTCGCCTATCACCACGGCGAACTGGACGAGGCCGCGCGCGTCGCGCTGACCGAGCGGATCGCAGCCGACCCCACGGCACAGACACGGCTCGCCGACTGGGCGCAGCAGGACGAGGAATTGCGGATACTCTTCCCCGAACCGGAGGAGCCCACGCCCGAGGCCCTGACCGATATTCTGCGCCGCCCCGCCCCTGCAACCGCGCCGCGCTCGCCCTTTCGCGCCCCGGCACGCGTGGCGGCAATGGTGGGTCTTCTGACACTTGGCGGGCTTGGCGGCTGGATCGGGCGCGGCGCGCTGGCTCCCATGACGTCTGGCAATGATCTGGCACAGGCCGCGCTCAAGGCTCATGACACCTATGTGGTCGAGGTGGTGCACCCGGTCGAAGTGCCCGCCAGTCAGCGCGACCATCTGGAAAGCTGGATCTCAAAACGCGTCGGCGCCCCGCTGGTTCCACCCGACCTCGCGGCCTCCGGTTTTGCGCTGATGGGCGGCCGGGTTCTACCGTCCGAGGACGGAACGGCCGGGCTTTTCATGTACGAAAACGACGCAGGCACCCGGATTACCCTTTATATTGCCCCCCAGCATTCCGGCGGCGACAGCGCCTTCCGTTACGCTGGTGAAGGAGCAACACAGGGCCTTTACTGGCAGGATGGCCCGCTGGGCTATGCGGTGGTCGGCCAGATGCCACGTGATCACCTGCGCACACTGGCCGAGAAGGCCTATGATCAGCTGCTCTGACTTGTCCTGACCATATCGGCCAGCGAAAAGCTCTGCACACAAAGAAGCAGGAAGGCCCCGTACCCTAAAAGAAACTCTGCGGGTCGATATCGACGCTGAGGCGCAGATCGCCCTTTGGCCGCACCGGCGCGATCCAACGGGCGATGGCCTCTTGCAAGGGCGCGCCCTTGGCCGCCTTCACCAGAAGTCGCACCCGGTGGCGGCCCCGGACCCGGGCAATGGGCGCAGGGGCCGGGCCGAACAGCTGCGCGCCGATCTGGCGCAGGGCGCCATCGTTGCGCGCCAGCGTTTCGCCAAGATCAAAGACCTGCGCCAGATCCGATCCCGACAGGATGATCCCCGCCATACGGCCAAAGGGCGGCACCCCGGCGGCCTGCCGTTCAGCGGCCTCAGCCTTCCAGAAGGCCTCCTCGTCCCCCGACAGGATCGCCCGGATCACCGGATGTTCGGGCTGAAAGGTCTGCAAGAGCGCCTCGCCTGGCTTTTCCGCCCGCCCGGCACGCCCTGCTACCTGCCGCATCAGCTGGAATGTCCGCTCTGCTGCGCGCAGGTCAGACCCCTGCAGACCCAGGTCCGCATCGATCACGCCCACCAGCGTCAGCAGCGGAAAGTTATGCCCCTTGGCCACCAATTGCGTGCCGAGGATAATATCCGCCTCCCCCGCCGCAATCTCCTCGATCCGCTGCTTCAGCGCGCGGGCCGACCCAAACAGATCCGAGCTGAGAACCGCGATGCGCGCTTCGGGAAACAGCGCCGCTGCCTCCTCTCCCAGCCGTTCGATCCCGGGGCCGACCGGGGCCATCTTGCCCTCGACCTGACACGATGGACAGACCTCGGGTACCGGTTTCGTCTCACCGCATTGGTGGCACATCAGCCGTTTCAGGAACCGGTGCTCGACCATGCGGCTGTCGCACTGATCGCAGGCCACTTGTGCGCCGCATGCCCGGCAGATGGTCACCGGCGCAAATCCCCGCCGGTTGAGGAACAACAGCGACTGCTCCCCCCGCTCCAGCCGCGCCTTCATGGCGTATTTCAGCATCGGAGAGATCCAGGTCGAGGGCAGAAGATCCTCGGCCCGCATATCCACCGCGCGCATCTCCGGCAGCACCGAGGCGCCAAAGCGCGAGGTCAGATCCAGCCGCTTGTACTTGCCTGCGTCGGCGTTGGCCCAGGTTTCAAGGCTGGGCGTAGCCGAGGCCAATACCACCTGCGCCGAACACATGGCCGCGCGCAGCACCGCCATGTCGCGGGCATTGTAAAGGACGCCATCCTCCTGCTTGTAAGAGGTATCGTGTTCCTCATCGACGATGATCAGCCCAAGGTTCCGGTACGGCAGGAACAGCGCCGAGCGCGCGCCGATCACCAGCTGCGCCTTGCCCTGCCCCACCATGCGCCAGACCCGTCGGCGTTCGGTCATGGTGGCGCCGGAATGCCATTCCGCCGGGGTGGCGCCGAACCGCGCTTCGACCCGTTTCAGAAACTCCGCTGTCAGCGCGATCTCGGGCAACAGGACCAGCGCCTGCCGCCCGGCGCGCAAGGCCGCCGCCACCGCTTCCAGATAAACCTCGGTTTTGCCCGATCCGGTGACACCTTTCAGCAGCGTGGTGCCATAGGCGCCGCTTTTGACGCCCTCTTCCAGCGCCGCCGCTGCTGCCGCCTGATCGTCGGTCAGCGCCTTGCCCGGCAGATCGGGGTCCAGATGCGGGTAGGGCAGATCGCGCGGGGTTTCCTCCTCGCGCAGGGCGCCCTGTTTTACGAGCCCCTTGACCACCGACGGAGTCACGCCCGCCATATCGGCCAGTTCCTTGGGGGTGAAAGCCAGCCCACCAAATTCCTCCATCGCGTCCAAAACCCGGGCGCGGGCATCGGTCATCCGGTCCGGCTCTTGATCGCCGCGGCGCAGGATCTTGCGCATCGAGGGCGGATTGGACAGCCCCGGCGCCCGGCTCGCCAACCGCAGCATCGCGGGCATCGGCGTCAGCGTGTAATCGGCCGCCTTGCCCAGAAACGCGCGCATCTCGCCCCGCATCGGCGCCACATCCAGAACCCGGGTCACGCTGCGCAGTTTCGACGAATCAAAATCGCCCGCGCCCGGCCCCCAGACCACGCCCAGCACCTTGCGCGGACCCAGCGGCACCTCGACATAGGCACCGAGGAAACAACCGCCCTCGGGGGCGCGGTAATCCAGAAGCCGGTCAAGCGGCTGCGTGGTCAGCACCGCCACTCGCTCTCCTGCTTCGAAATGCTCCTGATCGCTCACCGCTACCTACCTTGTGCCCTTGCAAATTGTCCGTGCAAAGTGTCCCTGCAAAACCGCCGGGGCTTTTTAATGCCTCCCCCATGAGGTAAAGGCTAGCCCAATCAAGGCCAACCCACGCCAAAGGATTCCCGGATATGAAATTCTTCGTAGATACCGCCGAAATCGATGCCATTGCCGAACTCAATGACCTTGGCATGGTGGATGGCGTCACCACCAACCCCTCGCTGATCAAGAAATCCGGCCGTGACATCATCGAAGTCACCAAGGAAATCTGCGATCTGGTCGACGGTCCCGTTTCCGCCGAAGTGACGGCCACCGATGCCGAAACCATGATCGCCGAAGGCCGCAAGCTGGTCGAAATCGCCGAGAATATCGCCGTCAAGGTGCCGCTGACCTGGGATGGCCTCAAGGCCTGCAAGGTGCTCAGCGACGACGGAAATATGGTCAACGTAACGCTCTGCTTCTCCGCCAATCAGGCGCTTCTGGCGGCCAAGGCCGGTGCCAGCTTCATCTCTCCCTTCATCGGGCGTCTGGATGACATCAACCTCGATGGCATGGAGCTGATCGAAGACATCCGCACCATCTACGACAACTACGGCTTCGAGACCGAGATTCTCGCCGCCTCGATCCGCACCGTGAACCACGTGCTGGATAGCGCCCGAATCGGCGCCGATGTGATCACCGCCCCGCCCGCCGTGATCAAATCCATGGTCAATCACCCGCTGACCGACAAGGGCCTCGATGCCTTCCTCGCAGATATCAAGGCCGCAGGCATCAAGATCCTCTGATCCGGGTCCAATAACCCGACGCCCCAAAGGCGCCCTTTCCAGGGCGCCTTTTTCTTATCCCACGCCCCGCCGGGTCAAGGGCCGCAGAGCGGTCGCGCCCCGCGCGATCCACCCTTGACGCGGTCCCTTCCAATACACAATCGACATGGCGCTTTGAGGGGGCAGAGCGCCCCCTCAAACGCTTCTCAGCAAACCTCAAAAGGTCCGCCAGGACCGCCACGCCGGGCAACAGCCCGGCGCCCGGCCCAACCAGCGAGGAGGCCGCCCATGGCGGCCCCGCAGTGGGCGGGAGCCTCCCGATACCCTTAATGCGGAGCTTCGGCGTTTTCCCACCAGAGACAGATTTTTCACCCGCATCGCCCGAAACCCATGTTATAACCCTGTCAAAAGACCCCAAAGAGGTTCGAACATGAGCAGCAATACCGCCAAACTCGACGACGCCCTGCGCGCCGCGATTCTGGAAAAACCAGACGCGATCCTGGAGGATCAGAATCTGATGAACGCCCTCGTCAGCGCCAATGAACGCGCGATGGGCTCGAATATCGTGGATCTGCGCGGCATCGCCATGGAGCGGCTGGAGGCGCGACTGGATCGGCTGGAGGACACCCACCGTTCGGTCATCGCCGCGGCCTATGAAAACCTGTCCGGCACCAACCAGATCCACCGCGCGGTGCTGCGCCTGCTGGACCCCACCGATTTCACCGGTTTCCTGGCCAGCCTCAATCAGGAGATGGCCGAAATCCTGCGCGTCGACGCGCTGGCGCTGGTGCTGGAAACCCGGCAGGAGGACGGCAGCGCCGCTGCCGAACGTATCGGCGATGTGCTGAAAATCGTCTCGCCCGGCTATGTCGCCGACTATGCCGCCGCAGGCGGGCGCGGCGGGCCGGACCGTCAGGTCACCCTGCGCCAGCTGCAGACCGGCAGCGCCCGGATCTATGGCGGCAAGGCGGAGTGGATCCGCTCCGAAGCTTGCCTGAAGCTGGATCTGGGCAGCGGCCGCCTGCCCGGCATGCTGGTGCTCGGCTCTGAGGATCCGCATCAGTTCTCGCCGCAGCAGGGCACCGACCTTCTCGGCTTCTTCGCGGGTGTCTTTGAACGAACCATGCGCCGCTGGCTGTCATGAGCCTGATCTCCCCGGCCTGCCGCGACGCCCTGCAGCACTGGCTGGAGGGGCTTGCCGCGCTGGGGGGCGCCTCGGCCAATACGATCACCGCCTATCAGGGCGATGTCACCAGCTTCCTCGCCTTCATGACCAGCCATACCGGCGGCCCACAGGGGCTGGGGGCGCTGGCGCAGATCTCTACCGCCGACATGCGCGCCTGGATGGCCTCCGAGCGCAGCGCGGGCACCGGTTCACGCTCGCTGGCACGCAAACTCTCCTCGGTCAAAAGCTTCTATCGCTGGTTGGCGACACGCGAAGGGTTCGAGCCCACCGCGGTTCTTGCGGTGCGGGCACCGAAGTTCCAGAAAAAGCTGCCCCGCCCGCTGGCGCAGGACGCTGCCCGCGCCGTCATCGAGACGGTCGAGCTGCAATCCACCAGCAACTGGGTCGCCGCCCGCGACGTGGCGGTCGTGACCCTGCTTTACGGCTGCGGCTTGCGCATTTCCGAGGCGCTCAGCCTCACCGGCGGCGATGCGCCGCTGCCACAGGTCTTGCGGATCAAGGGCAAGGGCGAGAAGGAACGGGTGGTGCCGGTGATCGCCGCCGCCCGCGATGCGGTGGATCGCTATCTGGACCTCAGCCCGCATCCGCAGATGCAGGACGCACCGCTGTTTCGCGGCCAGCGCGGTGGTGTCCTCAACCCCCGCCAGATCCAGGGGGTCATGGCCAGAACCCGCGCCCAGCTGGGCCTGCCTGCCTCGGCCACGCCCCACGCGCTGCGGCACAGTTTTGCCACCCACCTGCTGGAGGCCGGAGGCGATCTGCGCGCCATTCAGGAGCTTCTGGGCCATGCCTCGCTTTCCACCACGCAGGCCTACACGGCGGTGGATACGGCACATCTGATGGAAGTCTACAACCGCGCCCATCCCAAGGCTTGATCTCAGACCGAAAGGCCCCTCAGCGTCGCTGGAAGACAGCCCAGGTAAAGGGTTGCTCGGCGCCGCCCGGTGTCTGGTGTACTTCTCGCCAGTGGTGCAACAGGGTGAACGCGTCCCCCAGCTCCTGCGCCAGCCCTTCGGCGGAATATCTGCGCACTGGCAGGCCGCTGCATGTCTCCGGCCCGTCCGGCGCAAAGGTTGCAAGGATCATATGCCCGCCGGAACGCACTCCAATCCGCAAAGCAGCCACATAGGCGGCACGGTCGGCCGCGTTGGTCAGAAAGTGGAACACCGCCCGATCGTGCCAGATCCCATAGGCGCGCGGCGGCACCCATTCAGTGATATTGGCAGCGATGCGCACGACCTCCTGCGCCCGGTCTCCCAGCCGCTGTGCCTGTACCGACAAAGCAGCGTCGGAGATATCCAGAACCGTCAGATCCCGCCAGCCACGTTCCAGCAGAACCGCCGCCAGATCCGAAGCGCCCCCCCCAACGTCCAGAAACGGCTGATCCTGCGCGCCGATCAGATCAATAGCCTTCAGCGAAGCCTTGGAATACGCCTGATACCAGCTGACGCTCGTCGGCGCCTTACTCTCATAGACAGCGTTCCAATGTGCGCTCTGGTCTGGCATCACGCTCCTCCTTCAGACGCTCCCCGTGCCGGAGCATATCTGGCCAGCACATTAAACATGCAATTATCAGAATGCAAAACAACCACGCGGCACACCGCCGGGTGAGGCAGGCGTTCCGGCGCGCGAAATCAATAAAATGCAATATATTCCGAAGCCTGCCGACAACCTCTCCTTAACCGCGTTCAGAGTTGATAGGGGCAAACCCGCTCCAGAAAGGATGCCCTATGTATCACGACCCCCATTTCTGTTTTGGCCAGGCTCCCGCTGCACCGGCGGCGCCTGTCTCTCAGATCCGCCTCCCCCGCTCCATTCCTGTTTCGCATTGGCCCTTCCCCGGCTCCATCCCCGGCGTCGTAAGGGAAATGCTGTATATGTCCGATGATGGTGCCGCCTTTGATGCGGCCGTGGAAAACGCGCCCCATATCAGCAAAACGCTGCACTGAACCCTTGCGGGCCGAGGGCAAATTCGCCATCACGGGTGAATGAAACCTCAGATCCGCGCCATTCTCGTTCATCTTCTGACCGCCACCGGCGCCGTCTTTGCCATTCTGGCAATGCTGGCGGCCGCCGATGCCAAGTGGAGCCTGATGTTCCTGTGGCTGGTGGTGGCCTTTGCGGTGGACGGTGTGGATGGCCCGCTGGCGCGGCATTATCACGTCAAACGCTACGCGCCGCAGTTTGACGGGGTCCTGCTGGATCTGATCATCGATTACCTGACCTATGTCTTCATCCCGGCTTTTGCCCTGTTTAAATCCGGGCTGATGGCAGGCTGGACCGGCTGGTTCGCCATTATCGTCATCACCTTTGCCAGTGCGATGTATTTTGCTGACACCCGGATGAAGACAAAGGACAACTCCTTTTCCGGCTTCCCCGGCTGCTGGAACATGCTGGTGCTGGTGATCTTTGCGCTGGAGCCGAGCCACTGGACCAGCCTGGCGCTGGTGACGTTGCTCTCCATCGCGATGTTCCTGCCGCTGAAGTTCATTCATCCGGTCCGCACCCAGCGCTGGCGCCGCATTTCGCTGCCGGTGGCGCTGGTCTGGACCGCGCTGGCAGGCTATGCGGCCTGGATCGATTTCCATCCCGAAAGCTGGGCCCACTGGGGGCTGATCGTGACCTCGGTCTACCTGCTTTTCGTCGGGATCGTGCAGCAGATTTTCCCGCCCAAACGCGCCTGAGCCTGCTGCCGACGCAACCACGTGCGACAAAACCGGCCTGAAACCAGTAGCTTCTGAATACGTCTCAAAGCCGTCTCAAATGCGAGGCACTATGGCTTCCCTGGGGTAAGCCTGCCTTAAATTCTGATCGTCAGGATCGATGGAGCATCCTTTGCACCGGGGGTGCGTTCCAATCGTTCAGGAGATCATACCATGAATTCGATCCATGCCCCCGGCGGCCAGTCATCCGCCCATCACGCCCACTCTGCGCCCCGGCAGTTCACGCCGCCCGGCCAGTCGGACCAGCCGGACCGCGTTGGTCCGCCCGATCATGCCAAGGCCTGGGGCTGGCGCGCCAAGCAGGCCGCTGAAACGCCCGCAGAGCCTCCGGCAGAAACCACACAACCCAAGGGTGTTAATGCGGTGCTGAGCGGCAGCTTTGGCGAAATTTCCATCCGGATTGAAGACCTCGGCGGCGCATTCGACATCGAGGTCACCCGCGAGGACGGCGGGCTGAATGTCGCGACAGACAGCGGCACCGGCGGCGGCGAGATCAGGATTAACTTCGAGAACGGCGAACACGGCGGCCTTGTGGCCCTGTTTGAAACCAATGAAGCAGGCGAGATCACCGTTTCTGTGAGCAATGTCAGCGACAGCGATCCGGCGACCGAGGTCGCGGTCAGCCCGCTTGAGGTCCCCGAAGAGGCAGAGCCCGCGCAGGCGGACACCAGCCTGGCAGAGACCAGCGGCGCAGATATGGAAACCGTCGTTCTGGGTCTGGCCGCAGGCGATCCTGCCCCAACCGGCACCGGCGCCATGTCAGAGTATGACAAGGCGAAAGCATTGTTGTCCTGAACAGCGCTTCAGGCGTCTCGCCTGACGGACAAACCTTAGGATCTCAGATCAGCAACCCTGCCGCGCCCTCATGGCGCAGCAGGGATACTTTTGTTTCGACCCCACCCTGCCCTGAAAACCCGCCAAGCCCGCTGCCACCCAGCACCCGATGACAGGGGATGATGATCGGAATGGGATTGGCGCCGCAAGCATTGCCTACGGCCTGCGCCGAACTGCCAAGAGTCTGCGCCAGCTGACCGTAGGTGCGCGTCTCGCCAAAGGGAATGGCGGCGATTTCCGCGCAAACCGCCTGCTGATAGGCGGACCCTGCCACATCCAGCGGCAGGCTGAAGGCCTCTAACTCTCCCGCGAAATAGGCACGCAGCTGCACCACTGCCCGGCTCAGCACCTCCTCCGTTGCGGCATCTCCGGCAGGCGCCTGCGTAGGTTCTGCGGGAGTTTCCTGCCAGCGCAGCCGGGTGATCGCCCCATCCTGCGCGGTCACGACCACCCGCCCGACCGGGGTTTTCAGATGCGCGCTCGGCTGCTGCATGTGTTCTGTCCTCTTGCGGTTGTTCACTTTGGGCATTCCCACCCTGCGGCGGGCCGAAGCGGGCCGCAAGCCCGGGCGAGCCGCTCAAGGTGCGAAATGCGCACTTTGGTATAGGTGCCTTATCCCTCTGCCGCTCTCCCCTGCCCAAGCGGGCAGGTGCCAAGCAGTTTAATTAATATGTATTAATGAAGGCACGCAGAGCGGGGTGCCTGCGTCGTGCAGCAATATCCGGCCTCTGCCACGGACAGCCTTTCGGTCACCTGGAGGAGCAATGACAGGACAGACCAGCTGCACGTCTCGGTAAAGTAAAGGTGGGAACAAGGACATGATTCGACTGGATGCGGCCAACCTGGCCTGGAAACAAAGCTGGTCAGCCAATCAGCCGGTCATGGTCGGCCCAGTGCAGGCTGAAAAGGAGAACGCCAGCCTGTCCGAAAAGATGGGCCTCTCCGAACAATCGGCCTATCGCCTGAAAGCATTGCCCGAGAAGGAAAAAATTCAAGCCGCGACCGAACAGGTCGATGGCAGCCAGCAGGGTCTGGCCTTCCGCCAGCAGCGCGAAGAGGCCCTGCAAAATTCGTCAAACATGCAGAATAGCAGTGTGAACTCGGTCTTCACTGGTCCGGCCAAGCCGTCCCTGGTGGTACGCGACGCGCAGCAGATGCCGGGGCAACCGGATGCATCACCCTGGGAAAAGGCGCAGGACGACATGCGCCGCGAACGCGTGACGGGCTCTGCCTACGGTGCCCAATCCGAGATTTCCGCCGCTGCCAAGGCACTGTGGCGGCAGTATATTGCCCTGCTGGCCGGCCACCCGGTTGGGCCGCTGCCGATGAACGTCATCAACGCCTGTGCCAATTACAAGGCGGCGCAAAAGGTCGTTGCTGCCTGATCTCCGCGCGCCGCCCCTCTCCAAAGACCCGGATGTCCGACGAAAAAGTGCCGCCGCTGCCCTCAACAGGCAACGGCGGCGCAATCTGTTTTGGACCCACCCCCGCAAAAGGAGGCGGTAAGTCTTAGCTCAGCGCGCTGTCGCAGCGACCGCAGACACCGGCATGGGCATGGGTGCCCACATCCGGCAGGATCTTCCAGCAGCGCTGGCATTTCTCGCCTTCGGCCTTTTCAAACACAACCGAGATGCCGTCGATCTCGGGCATGCGGAAGGCTTCGGCAGGGGCCGGATCACCGGTCAGCACCACATCCGAAGTGATGCAGATATCGGCAAAATTCACCGATTTCAGCGCCTCCAGAACCTCCGGGTCGCGCAGATGCACCACCGGCGCTGCTTCAAGCGAGGCACCGATCACCTTGTCGGTGCGCTGGATTTCCAGCGCCGAGGTCACCACCCGGCGGGCCTGACGGATCGCGGCCCATTTCGCGGCCAGCGGCTCGTTCAGCCAGTCGGCCGGGGTTTCGGGGATGTCCACCAGATGGACCGAGCTGTCCTCGCCCGGGAAGCGTTCCAGCCAGACTTCTTCCATGGTGAAGACCAGGATCGGCGCCAGCCAGGTGGTCAGGCGATGGAACAGGATGTCCAGAACGGTGCGCGCGGCGCGGGCATTCAGCGTATCGCCATCACAATAGAGCGCATCCTTGCGCACGTCGAAATAGAAGGCCGACAGATCCACGGTGGCAAAGGTGAAGACCGCCGAGAACACGCCCTGGAAGTCGAAGGCGGCATAGCCGGAGCGCACCTTGTGATCCAGTTCCGCAAGACGGTGCAGCACCCATTGCTCCAGCTCGGGCATTTCGGCGGGATCAACGCGCTGGTCCTCGGTGAAATCGCCAAGGCTGCCCAGCATGTACCGCATGGTGTTGCGCAAACGGCGGTAGCTGTCAGCGGTGCCTTTCAGGATTTCCGGGCCGATCCGCTGGTCGGCGGTGTAATCGGTCTGGGCCACCCACAGACGCAGGATATCGGCGCCGTATTGCTGTACGACCTTTTCCGGCACGATGGTGTTGCCCAGCGATTTGGACATCTTCATGCCCTTCTCATCCAGCGTGAAGCCGTGGGTCACCACGTTGCGGTAGGGCGCGCGGCCCAGGGTGCCACAGGCCTCCAGCAGGGAGGAGTGGAACCAGCCGCGGTGCTGGTCGGTGCCTTCCATGTAGACATCGGCGATACCGTCCTCGGTGCCATCTTCGCGGTCACGCAGCACAAAGGCGTGGGTGGAACCGGAATCGAACCACACGTCGAGAACGTCAAAGACCTGATCATAGGCGTCGGGATCAACGATACCGTCCAGCACCTGCGCCTTGAAGCCGTCCTCGTACCAGACATCGGCGCCCTTTTCGTCAAAGGCGGCGACGATACGGGCGTTGACCTCATCGTTGCGCAGCAGGAAATCGTCATCGGTGGGCAGGGCGCCCTTCTTGGTAAAGCAGGTCAGCGGCACACCCCAGGCGCGCTGACGCGACAGCACCCAGTCAGGGCGCGCTTCGATCATCGAATAGAGACGATTGCGCCCGGTCTGCGGCGTCCATTTCACCAACTGGTCGATCGAGGTCAGCGCCCGCTCGCGGATGGTCTTGCCATAGGTATCGAGCCCGTCGCCCAACTCCTTGTCCACGGCTGCAAACCACTGCGGCGTGTTGCGATAGATGATCGGCGCCTTGGAACGCCAGGAATGCGGATAGCTGTGCTTGATCTTGCCACGTGCCATCAGCCCGCCGACCTCGGCCAGCTTGTCGATGACGGTCTTGTTGGCGTCGCCCTCGCCGCCTTTGCGGTTCAGGATGTATTTGCCGCCAAAGAACGGCAGATCGGCACGGAAGGAACCGTCGTCCATCACGTTGTAGGTGATGACCTGCTTCAGCATGCCAAGGTCACGGTAGAGTTCGAATTCCTCCATCCCGTGGCTGGGCGCGCAATGCACGAAACCGGTGCCTTCGGTGTCGGTGACGAAATCGGCCGCGCGGAAATCGCGGATCTCGTCCCATTCGCCATTGCCACCTTCGGCGCCCGCCAGCGGGTGGGTCAGACCGATGCCTTCGAGATCGGACACCGGTACATCGGCAACGCGGGTATACTGGTCTTCCTCCAGCCGCGCGCGCTTCATTACGTCGGCGGCCAGGTTATCGGCCAGAACGTATTTGTCGCCCACCTTGACCCAGGATTCTTCTGGCGTGCCGGTCACCTCATAAAGGCCATAGGCAATGTCTTCGCCGTAAACCACGGCCTTGTTCGAGGGCATGGTCCAGGGGGTGGTGGTCCAGATCACCACATAGGCACCCGCCAGTTTGTGATCGGCAGGCTCGGCCACCTTGAACTTCACCCAGATGGTGAAGCTTTCCTTGTCGTGGTATTCCACCTCGGCCTCGGCCAGCGCGGTTTTTTCCACCGGCGACCACATCACGGGTTTGGAGCCCTGATACAGCGTGCCGTTCATCAGGAACTTCTGGAATTCGCCCGCGATCACCGCTTCGGCGTGGTAATCCATGGTCAGGTACGGATTGGCCCAGTTGCCAGTGATGCCAAGGCGTTTGAACTCTTCCCGCTGGATGTCGACCCATTCATCGGCAAAGGCGCGGCACTCCTGGCGGAACTCGATGACCGGCACCGCGTCCTTGTTCTTGCCCTTCTTGCGGTACTGTTCCTCGATCTTCCATTCGATCGGCAGACCATGGCAGTCCCAGCCCGGCACGTAACGCGCATCATAGCCCATCATCTGGTGCGAGCGCACGATCATGTCCTTGATGGTCTTGTTCAGCGCGTGACCGATGTGCAGGTGGCCGTTGGCGTAGGGCGGGCCATCATGCAGCGTGAACGGCTCGCGGCCTTCGTTGTTTTCGCGCAGCCGGTCATAGACACCGATCTTTGCCCAGCGCTCCAGCCATGCGGGTTCCCGCTTGGGCAGGCCCGCGCGCATGGGGAAATCGGTCTTGGGCAGGTTCAGGGTGTTCTTATAGTCGGGGGTCTGAGGCGTGTCGGCGCACATCGGTGGCGTCCTTTGAATAGCTGGTC
Organism: Pseudophaeobacter sp. A-200-2; assembly: GCF_041008815.1. Classification (NCBI taxonomy): domain Bacteria; kingdom Pseudomonadati; phylum Pseudomonadota; class Alphaproteobacteria; order Rhodobacterales; family Roseobacteraceae; genus Pseudophaeobacter; species Pseudophaeobacter sp. A-200-2. The sequence continues at coordinate 184,684 of NZ_JAXGFU010000003.1, forward strand.
GTCGTCAGGATTATCTGTGGGATATTCGGTTCGGTGCGATGGCTCAAGCACCTTTGCCCGGCGGCTCTTAGGATTCCGTGTTCGGATCAGAGCGCCGGGTACGTAATTCGAATAATGATGGCCGCACGGTGGGACATGCGGGCCTTATAGGGCGCTGCATCAGGAGGGTAAAGCACACAACGTCGCGACACCTTGCGCTGCTGCGCAACATTCTTGCGCCTCAACAGTTGCCGGACACACTCATGCGCTGTATTTACGGAGGAATAATCAATTAAAAAGACACAACGCAGGACCCTTTTTAGTGAAAACCTACATTCTACCCGCGCTGCTTTCCGCCAGCGTCACGCTTTCGGCTTGCGACACCGCAGAATCCCCCAGCGAAACCTACGCCAGCAGGCTGCAAACCGCAGAACAGCTGCCTGTCTCAAAGAATATCTCGCTGACCGCGGCCGGGAAAAAGCTGCCATTGCAAACGGCGACACAGACCCGGATCAGCTTTGCGCAAAACGAGTTGAACGAAGCCAATCCCCCCATGACCCAAGCGGACTGTACACTGACCAGCTCCGCCTTTTCGGGCGCCCTGCGGGTTCCGGGCAAGGTGAACCTGCCCAGCTTTGGTCGCGCCACACCGCCGATGACGATCGCCTGCACCGATGGCAAAAAGACTGTCACTCAAACCATAGAGGTGACGAACCTCACCAAGCTCAAGGCCCAGGAAAATGCCGCCGCGCAGGTTCTTTGGGGTGGTGGTCTGCTGGGGGCGGCTGTGCTGGCCGGAATGTCCAGTGAACGCGACAAGTCTCTGGACCTCTACGGCTACCCTCCAAAAATCCAGGTCAAGTGATCCGCGCTGCGGATCAGTCAGAAGCACAGGTTCTGCGGCCCCCGTTGCGGGGCCTCAGCGCGCCATAAAAATGGAATGTCAGGATAACCTGACAAGGTCTTAAACCGTTTCGCACGCGAAACATTTCCCCCCGCAGGGCAGACACCGCGCCTCAAGCGTGGAACATCAGCCCCACGCCATAGGCCATGGCCGCCGCCGCACCGCCGATCACCAGCGTTTCCCCGCCCGAGCGCCACCAGGGCGCCAGCGACCAGCGGCTTTTGAGGGCGCCAATGGCAAAGAAACAGCCCATGGTCATCCAGGAGGACACGGTAAAGGCGTTGGGAAGACCGAAGAGAAAGGGCAGCAGCGGCACCATCCCCGCCACAAGAAAGGCCACGAATGTGGCAATGGCGGCCTTCATCGGGTGTGGGTCGACCCCGGCAAGCCCGTATTCGCCCTCGATCATCAGGTCGACCCAGGTTTCGCGGTTCTTGCAGATCTCGTCGGTGGCCTCGTCCAGCACGCGACCGCTTAAACCCTTGAGCCGCAGGATCTCCCGCACCTCTTCGCGTTCACCATCCGGGTAGTGGTCGATATGGTGGTTCTCGACCTGGCGCAGTCGGCGGGCGTCGTCCAGTTCGGCCTTGGTGCCGGAATAGTTGCCTGCCGCCATGGAGAACCCATCGGCCAGCACATTGGCCAGCCCCAGCGCCACGATCACAAAGGGCGACAGCCCCGCGCCCGCCACCCCCGCCACGATGGCAAAGGTGGTGACGGATCCGTCGATGCCGCCATAGACCACATCGCGCAGCACCCCCCGCCCCGGCGGTGCGCCGATCCGGTCCTTGATCTCCTGCGGGCTGTGGCCGTGGTCTGTCATTGTGGGGTCTCCGGGCAGGGCATTTACGCTACCCTATCGCGGCAAAAGAAAGGGCGCAGCCCTCAAATAGAAGACCGCGCCCCGTCGTTGTTTTGCCCTCAACAGCAGGGATCAGAAGATGAAATCGCTTTGGTCCAGCTGATCCGCCATGACGCCTTCGAGCAGGATCGAGGTATTGCCAAATTCCACCCGCGCGCCGCGCCCCGCATCGCTGATGCTGAGATCGGCAAAATCCATGCCCAGCGTATTGAGGCTGATCAGGTCGATCCCGTCCTCGAAATCGGAGATCCGGTCGCGCCCTTCGCGCATATCGGCATAGACGAACTCATCCCAGCCCGCGCCACCGGTCAGCACGTCGCGGCCATTGCCGCCGGTCAGGACATCATCGCCGCTGTGACCCTTCAGCATGTCGCGTCCGGCGCCGCCCTCCAGCATATCATCTCCGCGGTGGCCTTTCAGCATGTCATTGCCAGAGCCGCCGTTCAGATCATCGCCGCCACCGTGGCCCTTCAGGTGGTCATCCCCCTCATCACCGAACAGGCGGTCGCTGCCCTTGTTGCCGAAAAGATGATCGTCGCCACCGTCACCGCGCAGCACATCGTTCTGGCTACGTCCCCAGAGCCAGTCATCATCGGCGCCGCCATCGATCCGATCAGTGCCCTTGCCACCATAAATCCGGTCATTGCCAAGACCGCCATCAAAGACATCGTCCCCCGCGCCCAGACGCACGGTTTCCGAAGCCCGCTGGAACTGGTCCTCAAGGATGTCGAGCGCCTGCGCCCGGTTGGTGCCTTCGATCTCACCCGCGGCCACGGGCAGCAGGCCGACATAGCCATCCTGCGATCCGTTGATCTCGCCGCCGGTCCCGGCGCCGAAGCCCGACCCCACATTTTGCCCATGAATAACGATTTCCCGGTTTTCCATCGGCATCAGATCCGCCGCAGTATAGTCGTTGCCGCTGACCGGGCTGAAGAAGTTGCTGTCGTCACCCAGCTCATAACTCTGGATGAAATTCATCGTGCCGTCCGACCGGGTCATCGGCAGCACCCCGTCGCCATCGGTCAGCGGCAACAGGATGTCGCCATAGGCGGCCAACCCTTCCAGCACTTCGACAAATCCGTCCTGATCCGCATCATCCGCAATCACCGGCATGCGGGCATCCGAGGGGTTCCCTTCGTCATCAAAGGTGCCATGCACATGCTGGGCGTGGCGCACATCCGGGGTCAGCCCCGCCGCCGAGATCGAGATATTCAGATAGCGGGTACCGTCCTCTTCGGTATTGACCGACAGCAGCGCATCGCCGGTGACGCCCGAATTATTCATCGCCCCCAGGTCTACCGACCAGAAGGCGTCCGCGCCGCGCAGGAACGTCTCGTAGGATGCATAGGATGAAGCCAGATGGGCCATAGGTATCTCTCCCTTTGTTTGAACCTCTGCCCACAGCCACGAAGCCCCCGCGAAAAAAGTTTCATGCCCGATGCGATTTTTTTTCAAAACGGCTTTGGCCAGCCTAGGTCAGCCCCCTTTTCCCGCGCCTCTGGCCCGGCTATTGCTGTCCTTCGAAACCAAAGTCAGGAGCTCCCGTGACCTCCCCCGATCTGCCCACACCCCCCGCACAAAACGCCCCGCTGCGCCGCTTTGACATCAGCGGCGCCGAGATCGACGAGGTCGTGCGTGTTTTTTATGGCAAGATACGGCAGCACCCCGTGTTAGGGCCGGTGTTCGGCGCCCATGTGACCGACTGGCCGGAACACGAGGAAAAGATCGCCCGGTTCTGGCGCAACGCAATCCTGCGCGAGAAGTGCTACAACGGCAATCCGATGCGGGTGCATGTCTCTCGCCCCGATATCAAGGCCGAGCATTTCCCACTCTGGCTTGACCTGTTTCACAGCGTTCTGAAGGCTGAGCTGCCCACGCAGACCGCGCAAAGCTGGGGCGCGCTCGCCGACCGGATCGGCGAAGGCTTCAGAACCGGTGTAACCGCCATGCGCCAGCCCAAGGATGCCCCGCCCAAACTGTTCTAAGGCGCGCGCCTAGCGGTCTGCGTCCACCTTTGACTTGGATCTTGAAAACAGACCGGACAGCGCCCGCTGCACGACCCTGCGGGTCGAAGGGCGGTGGCGCGGGGAAAACGGCATCGGACGGCAGACCTCCATCGCGGCGATGCCAACCCGCGCCGACAGCGCCCCATTGACCACACCTTCGCCAAACCGCCGCGACAATTTCGACAGGACCGATCCGCCCAGCACGGATTCCAGCAGATCGTCCCCCGCCGCAACCGCGCCGGTGGCCACCAGATGCGCCAGCACCGCCCGCGTCAGCCGCCAGGAGCCAAGCAGGCCCGAGCGTCCGCCGTAGATCTCGGCCACCCGCCGGATCATCCGCACCGAGGCAACAAGCGCCGTCACAACATCGGCCAGTGCCAGCGGCACCAGCGCCGTCACCGTCGCCACCTGCCGCGCGGCGCCTTCGACCTCCTGCAGGGCGCGCGCATCCAGCGGCGCCAGCAACTCGTCTTCTGCCAGCTGCAACAAGGCATCGGCATCCATCACCTCGGGGCTGCGTTCCGCCAGCCGCGCGCGATGCCAGGCCAGATCCGCGCGATCTCCGTAAAACCGCTCCAGCCGCGCCACATAGGCGCGCGCCGCCGTGGGATCCTCCACCGCCGGGATCGCGGCCTGTCGCAGATCGTCAACCCGCTTCAGCCGCGCCAGCGCCAGCCCTTCGCGCAGCAGCATCAGCGCCGCCAGCACCAGCGCCAGCAGCAAAGCGGCAGAGATCGCCCAGCCCAGAACCGGCACCCGTGCAATCAGCCCGGTGGCAAAATCCCAGGCCGCAACGGACACCATCGCGCCGAGCAGTGCCAGAACCGTGCCCCAGAACCAGCGCGACAGCCGCGAGGGAGGCCGGGCCGCCAGCGCCGCAGCCCGCTGCATGGCAGCCGGAGGCGGCCCGCCCGGCACCTCCGGCCCAAGATCGGGAACCGGCGGCGCATCGCTGACAGCGGGGGCCGATTTCTGGTCTTCCTCCAGATCAAAGACGACGGGTCCCTGGCTCATCACGCGGCCTCCTGTTTCGCGGCCTGCCAGGCATAGGAAATATCCGGCAGCCCTTCGTCATTGCGCGCGCCATCGCTGCGCGCCGTCTCAGTAAACCCTTCGCGCAGGTAGAACCGCTGCGCCCCGGAATTGGCCTCAAAGGTCCAGAGGTGCAGATGCCCGCTGGTCCCCTTGGCCGCGTCCAGAAGGCGTTTGCCTATGCCCTGCCCGCGCGCCTCGGGCGCCAGATAGAGGGCGCAGATTTCCGCGCCATCACGGGCCAAAAATCCCAGCACCCTGGCGCCCTCCTCGGCCACGGTGACCCATCCCCGGTCGATCATCACCCCGCAAAAGGAAATCGCCTCGGCCCCGGAATACAGCTCTGGCATCCAGGGCGTTTCTGCCGCAAACCGGTGCAGGATATCGCCAATCGTGCCCGCATCCGTCGGGCGCGCCGGGCGCAATTCAAGGCTCATAGACGGTCTCCGATCAGGAATTCGGCGGCCCGGTCCAGTCGGATATGCGGCAGGCCATCCCCGGGTCTGAGGCTCAGGGGCGCAGGCGCAAAGGCCATGCTCTGATAGTCTCCCTCCAGCCAGCTCTCAGCACCCTGGCGCGCCGGGGTCAGCAGCTTGCCCGGGTCCTCGGGCAAAGCGCCGGGGTAAAAGGCCGCTTGCCGTCCACCCTCCAGCAATGTGCCGCGCACGCAGGGCAACTCCCGTCCCTGATGGGCGCGCATTTCCTCGGTCGTGGTCCGCAAAGAGGCCAGCGACAGGGCCGCCGTTTCCGCCCCGGCAAAGCGGGCGCGGTCCTGCGCCTCGCGAGTCAACGCCTCGATGATCGCGGTCAGCTGCGGATGCTGGACGTGGTGCAAATGGTCCGCCTTGGTGGCGGCAAACAGGATCTTCTCCACCCTTTTGCCGCCCAGGATCCGGGTCAGGAACCGGTTGCGCCCGGGCCGGAAGGCGCCCAGGATATCCGCCATCGACTGGCGCAGATCCTCGACTGCGGGTGGGCCGGAATGGATCGCCCCCAGCGCATCGACCAGCACCACCTGACGGTCGATGCGGGAAAAGTGATCGCGAAAGAACGGCTTCACCACCCGCGCCTTGTAGGCCTCATAGCGGCGCGCCATTTCACGCCGCAGACTGCCACGCGGCGGGCTGCCCTCCCCGGCGGCAAGCGGCGCAAAGGTCAGCACCGGTGAGCCTGCGAGATCACCCGGCAGCAGGAACCGGCCCGGCGTGCAGTCATAGAACCCGGCATTGCGCGCGGCGTTGAGGTATTCGGTAAAGGAGGCCGCCAGCGCCTGCGCCTGCCCCTCGTCATGGGCGGCATGCGCATCGGTGGCCCCTGCGGCCGCAAGGAACCCCTGCGCCTCTTCCCGCCCGGCGATCCGGGCCAGCACTTCGCCGGACCACTGGTCATAGCTCTTGTCCAGCAGCGCCAGATCCAGCAGCCATTCCCCCGGATAATCCACGATATCCAAATGCAGCACCCGGGGGCCCTGCAACCCGGCAAGCAGCCCGGAGGGCCGCACCTTCAGGCTGAGGCGCAGTTCGGAAACGGCGCGGGTGCTGTCCGGCCAATGCGGATCAGCCCCGGTGAGGGCGGCCAGATGGGATTCATAGTCGAACCGCGGCACGGTGTCGTCGGGCTGGGGTTGCAGATAGGCGGTCTCGATCCGCCCATCCCGCGCCGCCGATAGCTGCACCATGCGGCCCCGGTTCATCAGATTGGCCACCAAAGAGGTGATAAAGACGGTCTTGCCCGCCCGCGCCAGACCGGTGACGCCGAGCCTCAGGCTCGGTTCCAGAAAAGTCTCCGACAGGCTGCTGCCCAGGGCCTCGACCCGGCGGGCTGCGCTGTCGGCTAGGGATGTCAGTACCACGCGCCTGCCTTTGTCCTGTTCTGCTGTACTCTGCTCTGCTTTGTCGCTCCGGCGGCCCGGCCGCTCAGCCCAAGATAGGCAGGCTCCGATCAGGATACCAGTGCCCGATGCAGCTGGCAAAGGCCCGTCGGGGCAAAGGACTTGCCTTGCGTCCAACACCGCGCTACTGCCGCGCCATGCCGCGTTTTGCTCTCAAAGTCGAATATCATGGGGCGCCCTTTGCCGGCTGGCAAAGGCAGAAGGAACACCCCTCTGTGCAGGGGGCGATCGAGGCTGCGCTGGCGCGGCTGGAGCCTGGGGATCACACCATCGCAGCCGCCGGACGTACCGATGCCGGAGTGCACGGGCTGGGCCAGGTGGCGCATTGCGATCTGCAGAAAGACTGGGACCCCTTCCGCCTGTCAGAGGCGCTGAACTTCCACCTGAAGCCCAATCCGGTCGCCATCACCTCCTGCGCAAGGGTCGCCGATGACTGGCACGCGCGGTTCTCGGCGGTAGAGCGGCAATACCTCTTCCGCATCCTGATGCGCCGCGCCCCGGCCACCCATGAGGCAGGCCAGGTCTGGCAGGTGCCGCATGATCTTGATGCCGAGGCGATGCAGCAGGCCGCAGATCACCTGATCGGGCACCACGATTTCACCACCTTCCGCTCCACCATCTGCCAGGCCGCCAGCCCGGTCAAAACCCTGGACGAGCTGACGGTGGAACGGGTCGCGGGCTTCACCGGACCGGAAATCCATTTCCACGTGCGCGCCCGCAGCTTTCTGCACAATCAGGTGCGCAGCTTCGTCGGCACGCTGGAACGGGTCGGCGCAGGCAGCTGGTCCCCCGCCGACGTAAAGGCAGCACTTGAAGCCCGCGATCGTGCCGCCTGTGGCCCGGTCTGCCCGGGACATGGCCTCTATCTGGCCCGCGTCGGTTACCCCGATCCGGTCTTTGCCGCCGAATAGCCCAAACGCCCCACCATGGCACGAGGGGACAGGCTCCCGCGCCTTTTCCCTGAAACACAGATGCCAAGCAGAGCCTTGGGCCGGGCGCCGCTGACGCGGCGCGGTTCCGAGCCTCACGCGCCGGGTCAAGGGCGGCTCTGCCGCCGCGCGGCACGCGCGGTTTACCCTTGAGGCGGCATTTCAAACTCACAATCGAAGGCGCGCGTTCAGGGCAGACCTGCCCCTGAACCGCTTCCCCAGCCCCCCTGCGCCGCGCCAGCGGCGCCACGCCCAACTGTGCGGAGCATTCGCAGAATGCTGCAAACAGGCGGGAGCGCTCACCCGCCGCAACTTCAGGAGGGCGGGTGCAGCACCAGGGTCTGCAAGGCGGTCGCGACCGGCCCTTTGGTGTCCTGCAGGACCGATTGCGACATGCCGATGCCGGTGCCGTGCCAATGCGACACGGAATCGGAGGCCAGCCAGTCGCTTTCCGGGGCGCGGTGCACATGCAGGGTCAGGTCCGTGTTCATGAAGCCCATTTCGGCCGGACGCGCGTTCCAGGAAATGCCATTGCCGCAATCGGCAAGCGCGCAGAGCGACTGGATCGGCGACTGCTCCTCTCCCTCCAGCAGGGTCGTCGTGCGCATCCACATCGCCTTAGGGCCAGGGCCAAAGCCCGCCCCCGGTGGATAGGCAACATCCAGAAACTGCCCGAAATAGGGCCTGTCGTGCAGCCCGGCGCCGATGGTGAAATCGCCGGGCGTGGCCTCCTCCAGCCGCAGGGGCGTGACCGGCGCCGTCGGCACCTGCCCCAGATCCTTCTCGACCAGATGCATCGAAGAGGCCCGCACGCAGAGCGTCCCGTCGTCATCGTGGACCGTCACCGAAGTGGTTGCCAGCGTCCGGGTGTGGCGGGTGGTTTCCGCCGCCACCCAAAGCCCCGCCAGCGGCAGGGGGCGCAGGATGTCAAGAGTAAGCCGGGTCAGCATCTTGCCCGGCCCCACCGCCTGCTCTGCCGCCCGCGCCACCAGCCCGGTGACCGGACCGGCGTGGCAATGATCCGGGGACCAGGGGCCCCGGGCCGGGTCATTGCCGACAAAAGCGCCATCGGCGCGCTGGGAAAAGAACGGCGCCGCCGACAGGGCGTTTGACGACTGCGCCTTTGACATCAGCCTCAGACCTTTTCCTGCGTGTATTTCTTCAGCTCGGTCCGTGCCACCTGACGGCGGTGCACCGCATCCGGCCCATCGGCAAAGCGCAGCGCCCGCTGCCAGGTCCAGCCCATGGCCAGCGGCGTGTCCTGAGAAATGCCCTGACCGCCGTGCATCTGCATCGCCTCGTCCAGCACCTTCAGCGCAACCCGGGGGGCAACCACCTTGATCTGCGAGATATGCGGCGCGGCAGCGCGCGCATCGCCCTGATCCATCATCCAGGCGGCCTTGAGGCACAGAAGCCGCGCCATCTCGATCTCCATACGGCATTCTGCGATGATATCGTAGTTGGCCCCCAGCTGCGCCAGCTTCTTGCCAAAGGCTTCTTTTTCGAGCGAGCGGCGGCACATCAGCTCCAGCGCCGACTCGGCCTGACCGATCGAGCGCATGCAATGGTGGATACGGCCCGGCCCAAGGCGCCCTTGGGCGATTTCGAAGCCGCGTCCTTCGCCAACCAGCAGGTTCTCGGCCGGAACGCGCACGTTGGTAAAGCGCAGATGCATGTGGCCATGGGGCGCATCGTCGTGGCCAAAGACCTCCATCGGGCGCAGGATCTCGATGCCCGGCGCATCGGCAGGCACCACGATCATCGAATGGCGCCCGTGTTTCGGCAGATCGTCACCGCCGGTTTTCACCATCACGATATAGACCTTGCAGCGCGGATCACCTGCCCCCGAGGCCCAGTATTTTTCACCGCTCAAGACATAGTCATCGCCATCGCGCACGCAGGACATGTCGATATTGGTGGCATCGGAAGATGCAACTTCCGGCTCGGTCATCAGATAGGCGGAGCGGATTTCCCCCTCCAGAAGCGGCGCCAGCCATTCCTTCTTCATCTTTTCGGTACCGTAGCGCTCGAAAACTTCCATATTGCCAGTATCGGGGGCTGAACAGTTGAACACTTCGGAGCCCAGCGGCGTCTTACCCATTTCCTCGGCAAAGTGGGCATATTCCACGGTGGTGAGGCCAAAGCCACGGTCGCTGTCGGTCAGCCAGAAGTTCCACAGACCGGCAGCTTTCGCCTTGGCCTTCAGCCCTTCAAGGATCTCTGCCTGACGCTCGGTATAGGCCCAGCGGTCGCCCTTGCCGATCTCAGCCTGGTATTCGGCCTCCAGCGGCATGATCTCATCGCGCACCATCGCCGCGACCCGGTCCAGCAGCTTGCGGTTCTCGTCCCGCATCCCAAAATTCATATCCATGACCTTCCTCCCTGCGCCTTTCGCTTTGGCTGAAATCATGGCTTAGTCGCGCGAACGCTGTCCAGCACTGTGACGGAACGTAACAGGCTGACGGTACGGAAGTAACGGAAGGAAACAGAGCGAATGGCACTACTTATCAGCATCGGACATGGCGGCTGGTTCACCGAAGAAGAGCTGGCAGAAGAGCTGCGCGCGCTCAGCCCCGGCGCGGATATCCGCCCGGCCTCAAACCCTGGCAACCTGGATGAGATCACCATGCTGGCCGTTTCTTCGCTGAAAACCGACATCGCCGCACAGCTGCCCAATCTGCAACTGGTGCAGAAACTGGGCGCCGGGGTCGAAACCATCGTCAACCACCCCACCGTGGCGCCGCATGTGCGCGTGGCACGGCTGAAGCCGGAAGAACCCGCGCGCGAAATCGCGGAATACTGTCTCGCCTATATTTTGCGCGAACAGCGCAATCTCCTGCATCACGCGGCGGCGCAGGCCCGGGCTGAATGGGATTCGGTGGCCCCGAAACGCACCCATATGACAACGGTCGGCGTTCTTGGCCTTGGTCATATCGGCGGGCTGACCGCGCGACTGATGGCGAGCCTTGGCTTTCAGGTTCACGGCTGGAGCCGCTCCCCCAAGGAGATCGAAGGCATCACCTGTCACCACGGCGCAGAGGCACTGCCGCAGATGCTGGGCCAATGCGATTATGTCTGCGCCATCCTGCCCTCGACCGCCGATACGCGCGGATTGATGGATGCGGAGTTGCTGGCGGCGATGAAACCCGGCGCGGTGCTGATCAACGCCGGGCGCGGCGATCTGATCGACGAGGCCGCCCTGATCGCAGCGCTGGATCGCGGCACGCCCGGTCATGCGGTGCTGGATGTCTTGTGCACGGAACCCCTGCCCCAAGATGATCCGCTATGGCGCCACCCGCGTGTGACCATCACCCCGCATGTGTCGGGCTGGCATCTGGGGGATGCACTGGGGGATGTGGTGGAGAACCTGCGCCGCCTTGGCACCGGTGATGCGCTGCTGCACGAGGTGGACCGGGCGCGCGGTTACTGACGCGCCCGAAAACCAGTGTTCAGATCGGGGCCAGACATTGGAACCCCGACCGTTCATACAGCAGCGGCTCGCCATCGCCGTGGGCGATATCGGTGATCTCGCCGATGAATACCGTATGGCTGCCCGCCTCGGTAGCTTCGCGTACCTCGCAGGAAAAACACAATAGCGCAGAGGCAAGGCGTGGCAGGCCGCGGGAGTCCTCCTGCCAATCGCCCTCGGCGAATTTCTCTTCGCCGGTGACCCCACCCTGCCCCGCGAATTGCAGTGCCAGCAGGCCATCGGGTTTGGCCAGCAAGTTGACATTGAACCGCCCGGTGTCCCGGATCGCGGCGCCGGTACCGGTGGCGCGGTTGACGCAGACCAGAAGGCTGGGCGGCTCTGCCGAAACCGAACAGACGGCGGTGGCGGTGATACCCCGGCGCTCCCGGCCCGCATCTGGCCCCGACAGGGCGGTGATCACCGTCACCGCCCCCGGGAACCGCGCCATCGCCGAACGGAAGCTGGCTGGATCGACGCTCATGCCCATGCCTCAGGCCGCCTGCAATTGCGACAGATAGGCCTCTGCCGCCTGCGGATCGGCGAACCACGGGAAGAAGTCGCGCGGATCGTCGAACCCGTTGGTGATCCGGTTGGCCAGACGCGGCTCTGCGCAGGCGGTGCCCATGATGTTGAGCACATGCGGCGGCGGCGGCAGCAGCATCATGTTGGTCCAGTTCACCACCCATTGCGCATAGTCCCAATAGGCGTTGAAGGTGCCCTGCATCCAGGCCTCGTCAAAGGGCAGATCATCCCGCGCCAGGATCCGGTCCATATAGACCTTGGCCGCCTTGGAGGCGTTGTTGGAGCCCTGCCCGGTGATCGGATCGTTGAGGCAGACCGCATCGCCGATGCCCAGAACCTTGGCGCCCGAGGGCAGCGTCGCCACCGGTTTGCGCACCGTCGGCGGGAAGCGGCCCGCGAGGATGCCGTTGTCGTCGGTCAGTTCGATATCAGTGCACCGCTCGGCCTCCCACGGCAGGAAGGTCGACAGGATTTCCTTGGATTTCGCCAGATGCTGCTCGGGGGATTTCACATCGCCCCAGCAATCCATCGGACCACCCGGCACGCCTTCAAACACCATGATCTCGCACGGACCGGTGGTGGTCAGCGCCGGGAAGACGAAATATTCGCCAACGCCCGGGATCAGGTTGAAACAGACCGCCGAATGATCGGGGCGCGGGGTCATGCCGGTGACATAGGTCAGCGCCAGCGCCCGCATCGGTTTGTCATAGGGGGATTTTTCCGCGTCGCGTTCGAACAGCCGGCCCACGTCGCCCTTACCCGAGGCGACCAGCACCAGATCGTCTTCACGCGCATAAAGCTCCAGATCGCTGATGCCGGCTTCCTTGATGACCAGCTGGCCGCCGAGGCGTTCGAATTCCTCCAGCCAGACCGGGATCTTGACCCGCTGGTCCACCGAATAGGCAAAGCGGTCCAGCCGCCCGGTCCAATCGATCGCCTTGGCGCCTGCCTCTTCGGGGTGCGGCACGGCAAAGGAAATGCCTTCGACCGGGGGGCACTGGTCCTCGGTCCAGAAATCGATACCGAGATCGCGCTCGTTCTGTACCGATTCGCCAAACATGCACTGGCTGGACATGACGCGGCCGGTCTTGATGTCTTCGGCGGTGCGGTTCTGCACGATGCGGACCTTGTAGCCCTGTTTCAACAGGCCAAGCCCCAGTTGCAGTCCGGACTGGCCGCCACCGATGATGGTGATCTTTCTCATGGTTGTTACTCCCTGTCGGTTTGTTTTTATGCGCAGGCTCAGGCCATCAGCTGGGCGATGGCTTCTTCGTCGCGTTCCGGACCCATCGCGGTATAGCCGCCGTCGACGCGGATATCGGTGCCGGTGATGAAGCCCGCCTCATCCGAGCAGAGGAACAGCACCGAATTGGCGACTTCCTCGGGGTTGCCGGTGCGCCCCAGCAGGTGGAACGGCTTGGCCACGCTGTCGGTTTTCTCCCGGTCGCCGCCGGTCAGCTCATCCATGATGTTGGACCAGGTCCAGCCGGGGCTGACCGCGTTGACGCGGATGCCATCGGGGGCCAGATCCATCGCCTGATTGCGCGTCAGCTGCAGGATTGCCGCCTTGGACACCGGATAGAGCCAGCGACCCTTTTGCGCGACACGCGCCGAGATCGAGCCGAAATTGACGATGGCGCCGCGGTTCTTGGCCAGTTCTTCGCGCGCGGCTTGCATTAGCATGACCGAGCCGACGATGTTCACATCAAGGCTTTCCAGCCACTCGGCGCGGGTCGATTCCGCGCCGTTGTCGAGGTAGGAACAGGCCACGTTGACCAGAAAGTCGATGCGCCCGAATTCTTTCTTGGTGGCCGCGACCAGCGCCGCGATGTCATCGTCCTCGCGCAGGTTGGTCTTGCAAAAGGCGATGCCATCCGCGACCAGCGCCTGACCTGCCTCTTCATTGATGTCGGCGATCATTACCTTTGTGCCCGCGGCGCGAAACGCCTGTGCGATGGCTGCGCCGATCTTGGTGGCGCCGCCTGGAATGATGGCAACCTTGCCGTCCAGTCCCTTCATCTGTCATATCCCTGTCGTGCTGTTGTGGTTCTTGTGCAGTTGTGAAAGACAGGTTTCCCGCCGCATCGGTCTCCGGCTATCCGATAGGCGCAGCCATTATCCAAAAAACGAAGAAATCTGCGTCGCCCTAGGTGGAATGGCGGAACCCGTGCTATGCAGGGGCAGGTTCAACAGGACGACAGATGCCAGGCCCGCAGGAGACATTCCGGGAACCGGCAGTACCGCTTGCGCGGTTTGCGCGGTTCCGCACCCACGATCTGGACGAGGCCCGGGAGGCCGTCGGCCGCATTTTCTGTCCGCATCAGCTCAATACCATCGGCAAGGCGCCATTCCAGGCGCGGCATCACCATGTGCCAGGGGAGCGCGTGTCGCTGAACTATATCGAATATGGCGCCAAGACGCAGATCGCACCGGGATGTCTGGATCAGTTCTATCTGGTGCAGATCCCGGTCAGCGGCAGCGCCGCCATCGTCAATGGCGCCGATCGCTATACCAGCGATGCGGGGCGGGCAGCGGTGCTGAACCCACACCGGGAAACCACGATGATCTGGGAGGAAGGCTGCAAACAGCTGCTGCTGCAGATCAGCCGCCGGGCGCTGACCGCCCACGCCAATGCCAATCTCGGCCTCGCCACCGATCAACCCATCGCATTCGAAGGGGCGCTGGATCTGACCAGCCCCGCCGGGACCCGGCTGCTGCGCTTGGTGCATCTTCTGGTGGCGGATGCGGAACAGGCGCGGGATCCTGCCCTGCCCCCCAGCGCCCCATTCCCTGCCCCGTCCGCCGTTTCGGCAAATCCCAGCCCGCTGCTGACGCATTACATGGAAAACACGGTGATGACCGGCCTGCTGGAGGCGCATCGGCACAACTATTCCGGCCAGCTGCGGCGGGTGACCTCTTCGGTCATTCCCGGCCATGTGCGCCGGGCGCAGGCCTATATGCTGGCCAACCTCGACCGCCCGCTGGATATCGACGAGATCGCCGCCTATGCCGGGGTCAGCGCGCGCAACCTGCAACTGGGGTTCAAACGCTTCCTGTCGATGGCGCCCATGGCCTATCTGCGTGACATCCGTCTGCAGCGGGCACACGAGGATCTGCTGCAGGGGCGGCGCGAGGCCAGCGTCACCGAAGTGGCCGAACGCTGGGGCATGACCCATCTCGGGCGGTTCTCACAATACTACAAGACACGCTATGGGTGTACCCCACAGGAAACGCTGAAGAACGCTCGCGCCCGCGACTTTCTCGGCTGAATTTCCACCCCTTTCCCGTTTTCCATTGGATTTCTGCAGGTTTGAGGCTGAGGCCTTCCGCCTGCACCCTCAGTGCTGCGATGCAGCAACTGACCTTGCGTCAGCCGCCTGCGCCAATCGACACAAGAATCCTGTTGCCTTTCTCCCCATGATCAGCCAAGAATTTCCCTATATCGGAACTTAATTCTACATAGTGGAATATCTCTGGGAGGAGACCGTCATGAATACCCCGTTTAAATCACGCCTGAAATCCGCCCTGCTGCCCGCTGCGCTGATGGCCTTTGCCGGCGTTGCTTCGGCGCAGACCACCCTGATCCACGGCGAGGCCGGCCCGAATCGCGGCGCCCGTGCCGCCGCGCTGCAATGGTTCGCCGATACCGTCGGCGAGACCTCGGGCGGCGATCTGAAGGTGGACGTGCAATGGGGCGGCGCCCTGTTCAAGGCCAATGCCGCCGTGCAATCCATCGGTGACGGCGTTGCCGACCTCGGCACCGTGATCGCGGTCTACTATCCGCAGGAAATGCAGTCCTATGGCATCGCGGATCTGCCGCTCGACAACCCGGACGCCTGGGTCGGCATGCGCGCCACGGATGAGCTGATGCGCTCTTCCCCGGTGATTGCCGAGGATCTGGCCAAGAAGAACCTCGTTTACATCGGCACCTTCACCACCTCAGCCGTGCACATCGGCTGCACCGGCGATGCGATCCGTTCGGTCGAAGACATCAAGGACCGCAAGATCCGCGGCACCGGCGCCTACGGCAAGGTCTTTGGCGAGCTGGGCGGCAACATGGTCAACATGAGCATCTACAAGGCCTATCAGGGTCTGGACACCGGTCTGCTGGAATGCTCGCAGGGCTATTCCTACGCTGTCACCGCCCTCAAACAGCAGGAAGTCATGGACAACTACACCCTGCTGAACTGGGGTCAGGTCGGCGGTCTTGGTATCCTGATGAACAAGGACGTCTTTGACAGCCTTTCCGAAGACCAGCAGCAGGTCCTGCTGGATGCCGGTCGCGGCATGGCGGATGAATTCGGTCGTCTGATCACCACCGCGAACGATGCTGCCATCGATACCATGAAGGAAAAGGGTATCGAGGTCTTCACCCTGCCCGAGGAAGAGCGTGCCAAGCTGGTCGCCGCCGGTACCAAGCACATCGACGCCTGGGTTGAGCAGATGAACGCATCCGGCATGGACGGTGCGGCCCTCTTGGAGGAATACCGCGGCCTGATCGCCAAATACACCGAAGAGCGTGACAGCAAGGGTTACCCCTGGACCCGCTAAACCGTAGGTCCCGCCTCCTCATGACTGGTGGCAACACCACACCGGGACCAACGACTGCGGGGGCGGGCCTCTTGCCGCCCCCGCTTTTTCTCCTGCAATGCCTGACCCACACGAGGCTCTGATGCTGAAAGCACTGGAAACTTTCCTGCTGAACCTTGCGGTGGCAGCCGTCATCGCCCTGGGGCTGATGATCACCGCCAGCGTATTTTCGCGGGCCATCTTCAACGTGGCCCTGCCCGACACGATCGTCATCGTGCGCGAACTGATGGTCGCCGCCATCGTGCTGCCGCTGGCCGCTGCCACCCTGGCGCGCAGCCACGTAGCGGTCGAATTCCTCGCCAACCGCCTACCGCCCCGGGCACAGGCCTGGCTGGCGGTCTTCGGCTCAATCGTAGGTCTCTTTGCCCTGATGCCGCTGATCTATGCCGGCGGGCGCGAATTTGCCCATAACTTTACCTCGGGCGGGTTTTTCTACGGCGATCTGGAACTGCCGAAATGGCCCGGCCGCCTGATTTTCCTGATCGGGATTTCCCTGTGCTGGCTGCGCCTTCTGGTGCTGGTGGTGCAGGACATCCGCGCCATCCGCGCGGGCGATTACAGCTTTGCCGACACACATGCCGAGGGACTGGACTGATGGACGCCTCTACGATTGGGCTGATTGCCTTTGCCGCCGTTCTGATCCTGCTGGCGCTACGGGTGCCGATCAGCTTCACCCTTGCCGCTGTTGCGGCCGTCGGCACCTTCTGCATCTTCGCCTTCCGCACCGGCACCTTCATGCCGGAACGCGCAATCCGAGCGACCACCTCGATGGTGTTCTCCAACTCCTTCGACCTTATTCACTCCTACGATCTGTCGATGATACCGTTGTTTATCGCTCTGGGGCATATCGCCTATAAGGCCGATATCACCACGCGGATCTACCACGCAGCGCGGGTCTGGCTGTCGGCGGTGCCCGGCGGCGTTGCCATGGCCTCGGTCATGGGCTGCGGCGGCTTTTCCGCGATCACCGGATCGTCGATTGCCTGCGCTTCGACCATGGGCCGGATCTGCACGCCGGAAATGCTGCGCATGGGCTATGACAACCGCCTGGCCACCGCATCGGTCGCAGCGGGCGGCACCCTGGGATCCCTGATCCCGCCCAGCGTTCTGTTCATCATCTACGGCATCTTCACCGAAACCTCGATCAACCGGCTGTTCGTCGCTGGCATCCTGCCCGGTCTTCTGACCCTCGCCGGTTTCGTTCTGGTGATCTTTATCTGGGTCAAACGCGACCCGGCAGCCGCCCCGGTGGACACGGCCGAAATTTCCTACGCCGACAGGTTCCGCGCCGCAGCGCTGGCCTGGCCTGCCTTCGTGCTGTTCATCGTCATCATCGGCGGCATCTACGGCGGCATCTTCACCGCGACCGAAGCAGCGGCTGTCTGTCTCAGCCTTGCAGTACTGATCGGTGTGCTGCAGCGCAAGCTGACCCTGACCTCGATCTGGGAAGCCTTCCGCGAAACCTGCCTGCAGACCGCGTCGATCTTCTTCATCGCCGCTGGGGCCAAGATCTTTGTCGCCTTCGTGGCGCTGACCGGCGTCGCCCCGGCGATTGTCGATGTGGTGACCCAGGCCGAACTGTCGGTGTTCTGGCTGCTGCTGTCGATTGCGCTGATCTACCTTTTGCTGGGCATGTTCCTCGATCCCATCGGGATCATGGTTCTTACCCTGCCGCTGGTGGTGCCGCTGGTGGAAACCTACGGGATGGACCTGATCTGGTTCGGCGTCGTGATCATCAAGCTGTTGGAAATCGGCCTGATCACCCCGCCGGTGGGTCTCAACGTCTTTGTCATCGCCAATGTGGTGGGCAAGGACGCGCCGATCGACCGGATCTTTGCCGGAATCGCACGGTTTCTGTCCGTCGACGTCATTGTCCTGATCCTTCTGATGGCCTTTCCCGCGATTTCGTTGCTTCTACCGAACTCGATGATGTAATCCGGTCTGAAGCAAAACATGACGGGATTGACACATATGGCCAAGGAAGCTCCGACGGATCGCCGGTTTGCAACCACCCTGGCGCGCGGGATGAGTGTTCTGCGCGCCTTCAGGCCCAGCGATGACGGGCTCAGCAATCAGGAACTGTCCGAGCGCACCGGTCTGCCGAAATCCACCGTGTCGCGGCTGACCTTCACCCTGCAGGCGCTTGGCTACCTGTCGCATGGGCACCGGCATGACCGGTATCGCCCCGGCCCTGCCCTGCTGGCCCTTGGCAATGTGGCGGCGGCCTCGGTGTCCTTCGTCGATACCGCCACCGACATCATGCAGCCGCTGGCGGATGAAACCGGCACCCTGGTTCTGATCGGGGTGCGAGACGATCAGAAGATCCTGCTGACCAAGACCTGGCGCCCGCATCAGGCGTCATCGATCTGGCTGGAGGTCGGTCACCGTATCCCGCTGACGCATTCCTCCTCGGGGCAGGCCCAGCTTGCGGCCCAGTCGGACCGGGAATTCGCCAGCTACGTCGACACCTATGGCGAAATGGTCGAGGATTCCGACGTCACCGTAGCCAGCCTGCGCGAGGATGCCTATTCGCAGCTGGTCGCCCGGGGCTTCGTGATCGCCGGGCACGGGCTGCGCTATGCCAGTACGGTCAACGCGGTCTCCGTGCCCTTCCGCAGCCATGAATTCGACGAGCCCGTAGTCTTTACCTGCGGCGCCACCCCCGAGATGCTGACGGTCGAGCGGATGGAGAACGAAGTGGGACCAAAACTGCAGGCCGCCGTGCGTACGCTAGAGCGAATGACAGGCAAAAGTCCGGCGCTTGTCCAACGCGGGTAATTCCGCATATCAGAATTGTATTTTATTTATTGAAATGATCGACGGCCCTGCTAAGGTGCCGCAAAATCGGCTGCGCGCGCCCGTGTTGTGCCCGCATCATGCCCGCGACCGGCGCAGTCCAGCCCCCGCAGACCAAGGAGCCTTCAATGTCCACTGACGACCTGATCATCCATTCCGAAACCGGCCCGCAGCGCCTGATCGGCTATGTTCTGGACGTCAGCAACAGCGCAGGTGATGGCGGCGCGCGCTGCTGGCTGGACCTCAACGAAACACACCTGAACCGCCACGGAGTTCTGCACGGCGGCATCGCCACCACGCTGCTGGACAGCGCCAGCGGCGCCACCGGCTCAATGAGCGTCGATCCCACGGGACGCGCGCCGTTTCTGACCATCTCCCTGACCACCCAGTTCATCGCCCCCGCCTATGCCGGACGGGTTACCGCAACCGGGCAGATCACCGGCGGCGGGCGCAGCACCCTGTTCATTTCCGGGCGGCTGGAGGCCGAGGACGGCACCCTGATCGCCACCTCGAACGGGGTCTTCCGCCGGGTTCCCACCGACCGGCTGAACGGCGGCTCTGCTGCCAAAGACTGACCCGCACGCACCGCTCCTGACACTCACTTTTGACCCCGGACCCAGCCCATGACCAACTATACCCGCATCCACGAAATCGTTGAGCATTGGGCCGTGACCTCTCCCGAGGCGCTGGCTCTCATTGATTTCGACGGGCGCCCGCTGAGCTATGCCGAATTGCAGCAGGCCAGCAAGGACGCCGAGGCGGATCTGCGCACCGAAGGCGTGGCGCCAGGGGACCGGGTTTTGATCGTGTCGGAAAACGCGGCGGCGACTGTGGCTTTCCTGTTTGCCTGCAGCCGGATCGGCGCCTGGGCGGTGCCGGTCAATGCAAGGATGAGCGCGGATGAGATCACCCGCGTCACCTCCCATGCCACACCGCGCGTGATCGTCCTGACCACCGCCTCGTCAAAGGACGCCGCCGCCCATGCGCTCCGGCTGGAGGCACAAAGCCGTTATGGACTTTATGGTCAGGTGGCCATTGCCGTGGCTGGTCCCAGCGCGCCGGAACCGGTTCAGGACGGGCCGGAGCAGATCGCGGTCATGCTCTATACCACCGGCACCACCGGCGATCCCAAGGGCGTGATGCTGAGCCATGCGAACCTGCTGTTTGCGGGACAAGCCTCGGCCAATCTGCGCGGGATCAAGCCCGGCGATCAAGTCTATGGCGGACTGCCTGTCGCCCATGTCTTTGGCCTGGCCTCGATGATCGTTGCCTCGGCCCGCGCCGGGGCTGCAGTGCGGCTGCAGGCCCGGTTCACGCCCGCCGCCCTTTATGAGGCGCTGCAGGATGGCGTCACCGTGCTGCCCGCCGTGCCTCAGATGCACGCGCTGCTGATGCAATACGCCCGCGAGCAGGGCGTCAGCAAACTCGAAGGCAGCAAGCTGCGCTATGTCTCCTCCGGGGCGGCGCCGCTGGACCCGGCCTGGAAACGCAACGCCGAGGCCTTTTACGGTCTGGCGCTGCAGAACGGTTATGGCATGACCGAATGCACCGCCGGCTTGTCGGCCACCACCAATTTGATCGGCGATCCCGACACCAGCGTCGGCACCGCCCTGCCCGGTACCGAGGCCCGCATCAAGGACGGCGCCGAAACCGGCGAGATCGAGGCCCGTGGCCCGCATGTCATGGTCGGCTATTACCGCAACCCCGAGGCCACCCGCGCCACCATCGACGCGGATGGCTGGCTCAGCACAGGTGACATCGGCCGGTTCGATGAACAGGGCCGGTTGCATATCGTCGGGCGCAGCAAGGAAATCATCATCCGCTCAGGCTTTAACGTCTACCCGCAAGAGGTCGAGGCAGCCCTGAACGATCACCCCGCCGTGGTACAAAGCGCCGTGGTGGGCCGCGCGGCGGATGGCAATGAAGAAGTGCTGGCCTTTGTGCAGGTGGCCGATCTTGCTGCCACCGATGAGGCCACGCTGAAGGCGCATGTGGCCGAGCGGCTGTCGGGCTACAAACGCCCCTCGCGGGTGGTTCTGACCCTGCAGCTGCCTGCTGCCCCGACGGGCAAGATCCTGAAGCACAAGTTGATCGAAACCTTCGCAGCGGATCTGAACTGAGCCGCCACTGCGGTCAGCCCAGCATGGTTCAACTCTGATCCGGGCGCGGCGCGATTGCGCTGCCGTCCGAAATCAGGTCCGAAGGGTGCAGGATGACCTGATCACCGGGGGAGAGCCCTTCCAACACCTCGGCGCTGCGGTCGTTGCGGCGGCCCAGCCTCACAGCTTTGCGCCGGGCGATGCCCGCCTCATCGACAAAGACCGCCCAACCTGCGCCCTGACGGAATACCGCGCTCAGCGGCACCGACAGGACATCCATGCCTTCCCATTCGACGATGCGCAGGAAGACGGCATAGCCGTCGCCCATGCCCGCGTAGTCTTCGGGCGCAGAGGTCAGGTCGAGGATCACATCGACCCGCTGTTCCTCGATCCCGAGGGCGGAGACCTTGGTATAGGCCGCCGGTTCGATGCGCCGCACCCGCGCTTCCAGCAGCGCATCGCGGCCCCAGCGTTCCACGATGGCCCGGTCGCCTTCCTTCAGCCGCACCGCATCGGTGGACAGAAGATCGGCAACGATCTCCAGATCCTCGGGGTCCCCGATGGAGATCAGCCGGGTTCCGGCCAGCACGGTCTGTTCGCTCAGCACATCGACGGTCAGCACCTGCCCCGACATCGGCGCGGTCACGGTCAGGCAACAGGTCTGTCCCGCCTCAGCGGCGCCGGGTTCGATCAGCGCGGCGCGGGCGCGGTCCAGCGTGCCCTTGGCCATTTCCAGCGCCGACACTGCCGCCGTCATCGCCGCCCGGTCGATATGCAGCTTCTGTTCGAGCTCCTCCAGCCGGGTGCGGGAAACCACGCCGCGCTGCACTAGCGTATCGGCGCGGCGGAATTCGCTTTCCGACAGGGTCAATGTTTCCGAGGCCTGGCGCATCTTGCTGCGCGCCACCGCCAGTCCTGCCTCGGCCTCGCGCACGGCGGCCTCGGCCTCGGCCTGACTGCGCGCATCGAGCAGATTTGCGGCGGCGGGCGTCAGCACGGCCACCACGGTTTCCCCGGCCACCACGCTATCCCCTACCCGCACCGGCGCGCGCTGCGCGGTGCCAGTGATCGGCGCCGCGACATCGTAGATTTCGCGGATGCGGGTCTTGCCATCGGCATTGACCGTCACCTGCAAAGGCCCGGTGCCGATCTGGTGCAGATCCACCGCCACGGGATCGGTCCGCATGGCGACAAAGGCCAAGGTTCCGGCAACCAGCGCCGCCCCTGCGGCCATGACAACGGTTCGTGTTCTCAGCATCGTCTTTCTACTCCCGCGTTTTCATGACCTGGACCAGATCCAGCCGGTCCAGACGCCGCCGCACCAACAGCACCGACACCAGCGCCGCCCCCAGCACCACAAGGCTGGCCGTGGCAAAGCCCGCCGGTTTCAGTACCAGTGGAATCGAATAGAGGTCACTGGACGATCCATGTGCCAGCAGCGCCGCAATCCCCGCGCCCAGAAGCCATCCGGCCGGCTGGGCCAGCAGCGCCAGCAGCATGGTCTCCCCCACCAGAATGAAAGAAACCTCGGCCCGGGTGAAGCCCAGGATGCGCAGGCTGGCCAATTCGCGGGCGCGTTCGGACATCTGGATGCGGGCGCCGTTATAGGCCACCCCGACCGTGATCAGCACTGCGATCACGCCATAGACCGTGGTCATCACGATAACATTCTCACGGATGGTTTCGCGGAACGATTGGCGGATCTCGCTCATCATGCTGAGCCCGCTGAGCGAGGGCGTTTCCTTCAGCAGGGCGTGCAGCTCTGGCACCGCGTTCTGATCCAGCCGCAGATGCGCCACGGTGATGCGCGGCGCCTGCCGCAGCAGTGCGCTCAACGTGTCGAGGTCCATATAGGCACCGATGCCGAAGTACTGTGTCACAGTGCCCGAGACCCGCACCATGTGCGTTTCGTTGCGCCCGCCCTTGAACTCGACCTCGATCACATCGCCCGCGCGCGCCTCCAGCTGCCCGGCCAAACGTTCGGACAGCAGGATGCCACCTGCAGGCGGCTCCACCACCCGGCCGTCGCCATCCAGAATGCGGGCCAGGTCGGCGCCGGGGCGGCGGGCCTCGATCGAGATATCCTTACTGAGATGACCATGGCGCAGCACCGCCGCCTGATAGAACTGCCCCTCGGCCTGCAGCACGCCGGGCAGGTTTGCCACCTCAGGCAGGGCCGTTTCCGGGATCTCGGGCGTAAAGATCAGCGCCGCATCCTGCCGGTTCGCTTGATAGAAAGAGGTCTCCATGATCTCGTCCAGCGCGTCCTGGAAAAAGCCCGAGGCCACCAGCACCGACACCGCCAGCGACAGCCCCAGAATGCTGAGCCCCGAGCGCACCGGCCAGCGCACCAGACTGCGCAGGATCATCATCACCGCCTGCGAGGGACGCAGCCGGGTCAGCATCCGGTCCAGAAGATTGCGTTTGAACCGGGGCGGCGCGGGCGGCGACATCGCCACCGCGGGCGCCATACGGGCCACATGCAGCGCGCTTTGCGCCGCGCCAAGACCCGCGGTCAGCAGCGCCAGCACCCCGGACAGCGCATAGGCATCAAGCCGCGTGTGAAAGATCAGATAGGGAAATTCGAAGAACTGCGCATAGATCTGCGCCAGCGACCGCGACAGCCAGGTGCCCGCAGCCCAGCCAATGAGCACCCCAAGGCAGGCGATCAGACCAGCCAGCAGCAGATAATGCAGGCAGACCTCATAGTTGGAATAGCCCAGCGCCTTCAGAAGACCGATCTCACTGCGCTCCAGCAGCACGATCCGCCCCACCACCATATTGACCAGAAAGGCGGTGATCCCAAAGAAGATCGGCGGCAGGATCAGCGCGGTATTGCGCAGTTCGCTCAGCTCGGCGTCGATGAACTGATCCGACAGCTGCAGATCGCGGCCATGCGCGCCAAGCCCGCCATAGGGCGCCAGAATATCGTCGATCCGGTCAATCACCTCATCCTGCCGGGCGGCGGGGTTGAGCTTGACCGACAGGCTGTTGAAGGCGCCCTTCATATCAAACGCCGCTTCGGCCACCCGTTCCGGCAGCCAGATAATGCCAAAGGTTTCATTGTCCGGCAGCAGCGCACCGGGCCCCAGAGTATAGATGAATTCCGGCGACAGCACCGTGCCAGTCACCCGCAGGTCGCGCCGCTGGCCGTTCAGGTTGGCGCTGAACCGGTCGCCGGGACGCAGCCCGTTGGCGCGGGCAAAGGGATCATTGATCGCCACCTCGTCCGAGGCATCCGCATCCGGCAGGCGCCCACTCCGCAGGAGTGGCACGTTGAGCAACGGCCCGCCGTTGCCGGGCAGCGACAGCACCAGCCCCGTCACCGTCTCGACCTTCTCCGGCAGATCGAGGATGGCGTAGTGTTCGACCCGCGCCTCGGCAGCGCGCACACCGTCGATGGCCTGCACCCGCCCCATCTCGTGATCCGGCACCCGCGTTGCGCGGGCAAAGACATCGGCAAAGCGGTTTCGCTCGTAATAGGCGGCGCGGGTGTCATCCAGAGCCCGCTCCATGCCAAAGGCCATCAGCAGGATTGAAACCCCGCAGGCCAGCACCAGTGCAATGGCCAGCGCCTGCGCCCAAAGACGGCGGAAACTGCGCAAGAGTTTGAGATCCAGCGCCTGCATCGCCCTACCACTCGATCTCGGCAGGGGCGAGCCGGGTGGCGTTTTCCTCCACCAGACGGATCTTGCCATCCTGGAACCAGATCACCCGATGCGCCATCTGCCGGATCGCGGCATTGTGGGTGATCACCACGGTGGTGGTTCCGGTGCTCTCGTTGATGCGGCGCAGCGCCTCCAGCACCTGCACCCCGGTCTTGCTGTCGAGCGCCCCTGTGGGTTCATCGCACAACAGGATCTCGGGGCGTTTGGCGATGGCGCGGGCAATGGCGACGCGCTGCTGCTCGCCGCCGGACATTTCCGCCGGGAAGTGATCCATGCGGCTGCCCAAACCGACCTCTTTCAGCGCCTCTTCTGGCGACATCGGGTCGCGCGCCACGTCCGTCACCAGCTGCACGTTTTCCCAGGCGGTCAGACTGGGCACCAGATTGTAGAACTGAAAGACAAAACCGACGTGATCGCGCCGGAACCGGGTCAGCCCCCGGTCGCCCATGCCCGTCAGCTCCTGATCGCGGAACCAGACGCGGCCGTCGGTGGCGTGATCCAGCCCGCCAAGAATGTTCAGCAGCGTGGATTTGCCACTGCCCGACGGCCCCAGCAGCACCACCAGCTCACCAGCGTATAGTTCAAGATCGACCCCCGCCAGCGCATGCACCTTTTGCTGGCCGGTATCATAGACCTTGGTCAGGTCCTTGGTTCTGAAGACGACGTCGGGCATGTTCACCTCTTGGCCCCCATCGATAGGGGCGCGGCGCGCCCTGAACTTTGACATGGCTCAACCCCGAATACAAAGCCCCGGCAGATGGGCCCCCTACCGTTGCAGCCACAACGCCCCCCTTGCCCTGCAAAAGGCACGCAACGTGACGGAGGGTTCTGCCCGTCCAAAGGCTTGACGCCCCGGCGACATCGGGCAGGATCTCGCCAGAACCAGGGAGGACAGAATGACAACACAGACCGAAGCGGAGCTTACCGCCACCATCGCCCGTGCCCGCAGCCAGCAGCTGGGCGATCTCTTGCGCCGCAGCGCCGCCCGCACGCCGCAGAAGACCGCGCTGGTGTTCCGCGGGCAGCGCGACAGCTTTGCCGAACTCGATGCAGCGGTGAACCGCGCTGCCAACGGTCTGGCCGCGCGCGGCATCACCAAGGGCGACAGGGTGGCGCTCCTGTCCCACAACAACCGCGCCTTCGTGGTGTTCCGACTGGCTCTGGCACGGCTGGGGGCGGTGACGACGCCCGTCAACTTCATGCTGAACGCCGAAGACGTGGCCTATATCCTGGATCACTCCGGCGCCCGGGCCATCATCGCCGAGGACGCGCTCTGTGCCACTGCCGATGCGGCGCTCGCCCAGCTGGAACAGCCGATGCTGTTCCGCCTGTCGATTGCCCATGCCGCCGACGCGGTTCCCGCAGGCTGGGAAGCCGCCGAGACCGTGCTGGAGCATACCGACGACAGCGCGCCGTATGTGGAGATCGCAGGCGGTGATCCGATCCAGATGATGTATACCAGCGGCACGGAATCCCGGCCCAAGGGCGCGCTGCTTTCCTCGGACGCGCTTTATGCGCAATACGGCAGCTGCATCAGCGATGGAGAGATGGCTGCCGACGACATCGAGCTGCACTGCCTGCCGCTGTTCCACTGCGCGCAGTTGGACTGTTTCCTGACACCCGACATGTATCTGGGTGCCACCAGCATCCTGATGGAGGCCGCCGATCCGGGCAAGATGCTGGAAGCCATCGCCGCCGAGGGCGTCACCAAACTGTTCTGCCCCCCCACCGTCTGGATCGCGCTGCTGCGCCACCCGGATTTCGACAAGACCGACCTCAGTTCCCTGCGCAAGGGCTATTACGGTGCCTCGATCATGCCCACGGCAATCATCGAGGAGCTGACCAGCCGCCTGCCGAACCTGCGCCTGTTCAATTTCTACGGCCAGACGGAAATGGCCCCTGTCGCCACCATCCTGCTGCCGCATGAACAGCTGAGCAAGCTCGGCTCGGCCGGTCGGCCCGCGCTGAACGTCGAAACCCGCGTGGTCGATGACGATGGCAACGACCTGCCCGTTGGCGAAGTCGGCGAAATCGTGCACCGCAGCCCGCATCTGATCCTTGGTTACTACAAGGATCCCGCCAAGACCGCCGAAGCCTTTCAGGGCGGCTGGTTCCATTCCGGCGATCTGGGCCGTTTTGACGAGGAAGGATACCTTTATGTGGTCGACCGCAAGAAGGACATGATCAAGACCGGCGGAGAAAACGTCGCCAGCCGTGAGGTGGAGGAATGCATCTTTCACCACCCCGCCGTGGCCGAGGTCGCGGTCTTTGGTATTCCGCACCCCAAATGGATCGAGGCGGTAACCGCCGTGGTGGTGGCCAAACCCGGCGAAGACACCAGCATAGAGGCGCTTATGGACTATTGCCGTGAAAACCTGGCCCATTTCAAAAGCCCCAAGCATATCGCCCTGGTCGAGGCGCTGCCCAAGAACGCCAGCGGCAAGATCCTGAAGCGCGACCTTCGCATCGCATACGCGGGCGTCTTTGAAGAAGAGAGTGCCTGACCGGTAGAGCCAGGCCCCCAGACCCCGCCCGAACCACGGGCGGGGCGCCCCCCATCCGCATCCTCCATCTGACGTTTTGAGTGGCGAAAATTCTTGCCTTTGCCCACAAATTAGGCGAAGGCTCAGAAGGATACATGTCCAACATATGACCGCTTGCCTGATCGGCGCGGTGTTTCTACCGATTGGACAATTGTCCCGTGTTTCAGGGGCTTATTCAAC
Source organism: Pseudophaeobacter sp. A-200-2 (assembly GCF_041008815.1). Classification (NCBI taxonomy): domain Bacteria; kingdom Pseudomonadati; phylum Pseudomonadota; class Alphaproteobacteria; order Rhodobacterales; family Roseobacteraceae; genus Pseudophaeobacter; species Pseudophaeobacter sp. A-200-2. Next base: position 212,154 of record NZ_JAXGFU010000003.1, read on the forward strand.
AGGGGGATTGTTCCATGACAAATGAATTCAAGGGCGCCGTATCGCGCCGCCAGTTCCTGGCCACCAGCGCGGCTGCGGCCCTGACTGCAGGCGCCTTTGCCGCGCCGGGCCGCCTGATGGCCTCTGAGCCGCTGAAGGTCGCGGGCATCTATACCGTGCCGGTCGAACAGCAATGGGTCAGCCGTATCCATGTGGCCGCCCTGACCGCGCAGGACCGCGGCGACATCAGCTATACCTATTCCGAGAACACCTCGAACTCGGACTATTCCCGCGTGATGCGCGAATATGCCGAACAGGGCTACCAGCTGATCATCGGTGAAATCTTCGGTGTCGAAGCCGAAGCGCGCGAAGTTGCCGCCGAATACCCCGATGTGGCCTTCCTGATGGGCTCCTCCTTCAAAGAAGACCCGGCAATCCCGAACCTGTCTGTTTTTGACAACTATATTCAGGATGCCTCCTATCTTTCCGGCATTATCGCGGGCGCAATGTCGAAATCCGGCAATATCGGCATGGTCGGCGGCTTCCCGATTCCGGAAGTGAACCGCCTGATGCACGCCTTCATGGCCGGTGCGCGGGAAATGAACCCCGAGATGAAGTTCCAGGTCTCCTTCATCGGTTCCTGGTTCGATCCGCCGAAGGCCAAGGAAACCGCATTCGCCATGGTCGAGAACGGCGCCGACATCCTTTATGCCGAACGCTTTGGCGTGTCGGACGCGGCCAAGGAAAAGGGCCTTCTGGCCATCGGCAACGTCATCGACACCCAGTCGGATTACCCCGAAACCGTGGTTGCCTCGGCGATCTGGCATTTCGAACCGACGCTGGATGCGGCCATCGCAGCGGTCAAGGGCGGCAGCTTTACCGCCGCTGACTACGGCATGTATTCCTTCATGAAGGAAGGCGGCTGTTCGCTGGCGCCCTATGGCACCTTCGAAGGCAAGATCCCGCAAGAGGCGCTGGATCTGGTTGCCTCCCGCACCGCCGCGATCAAGGACGGTTCCTTCACCGTTGCGATCAACGACGAAGAACCCAAATCCTCCTGATACGGGCCTTTCGGCTATGACAGAAACAGACAAGGCGCAGGTTGTCCTGCGCCTTCAGAACATTACGAAACGGTTCGGTCCCGTCACCGCCAACGAAGACGTCAGCTTTTCCCTGCACCGGGGTGAGGTGATCGCGCTTTTGGGGGAAAACGGCGCGGGCAAGACCACGCTGATGAACATCCTGTTCGGCCAGTACACCGCCGATGAAGGATCGGTGGAGCTGTTCGGCCAGCCCCTGCCCGCGGGCAATCCGCGCGCGGCGCTGGATGCGGGTGTCGGCATGGTGCACCAGCATTTCACCCTCGCGGGGAACCTGACGGTCTGGGAAAACATCGTGCTGGGTGTTGATGCCCTTAGCGCTGCCAGCCTGAGGCCCGCCGCCGCCAAGGCGCGCATCCGCGACCTGTCGGAACGCTTCCACCTGAAGGTCGATCCCGACGCCAAGGTCGGTCGCCTGACCGTGGGCGAGCGCCAGCGGGTCGAGATCCTGAAGGCGCTTTACCGCGATGCAAAGATCCTGATCCTGGACGAGCCCACCGCGGTTCTGACCCCGCAAGAGGCCGACGCGCTGTTCGCCACTCTGCGCGAGGCGATTGCCTCGGGGCTGTCTGTGATCTTCATTTCCCATAAATTGCACGAAGTCATGGCGATTTCCGACCGCGTCCTGGTGCTGCGCCATGGCCGCCTTGTGGCCGAGCGCGCCACCGCAGACACCAATGGCGAGGAACTCGCCGCGCTGATGGTCGGCGCAGAGGTCAGCGCGCCCAGCATTTCCCCCGCCACGCCCGGCGCACCGCTGCTGTCGTTGCGCGATGTCACCACGCCAGGCGCCGGATCGGCGCCGGGACTGGCACGGGTAGCGCTGGACCTGCGTGCGGGCCAGATCACCGGGCTTGCCGGGGTGTCCGGCAATGGGCAGGCGGCGCTGTCCGATCTGATTTCCGGCCTCATCGCCCCGTCCAGCGGTAGCATGGAGCTGCATGGACAAGCCCCTAAAGGCTGGTCGCCGCGCAGCGCCATCGCAAATGGCGTCGCCCGCATTCCCGAGGACCGGCACAAGACCGGCACCATCGCCGATTTCGACCTGACCGAGAACGCGATCCTTGAAACCTATGCCACCCGTTTCAGCACACGCGGCTGGATGAACTGGAAAAAGGCGCGTGCCTTTGCCGAGAGCCTGATCAAGGGCTACGACATCCGCTGCCCGGGGCCGGATATCCGCATTCGCCTGTTGTCGGGCGGCAATATGCAGAAACTGATCCTCGGTCGGGTACTGGAGGGCGCGCCGGATATCATCCTTGCGAACCAGCCGGTGCGGGGATTGGACATTGGCGCGGTGAACTACGTACACGGAGAACTGGCCAAGGCCCGCGACCGCGGCGCCGCCGTGTTGCTGATCTCCGAGGACCTTGATGAAATCATGCGCCTGTCGGATGTGATCCACGTGATCTCCGAAGGGCGGCTCAGCCCGGAATTTGCCCGTGGCACCATGCGCCCCGAGGATCTGGGCCGCTGGATGGCGGGCGAAGGCTTTGACAAGGACATGACCGATGCGGCTTGAACCCATTGCTGCGCCCAGCCTTGGGCGGCGTGTGCTGCCCCCTGCGCTGGCCATCGGTGCGACCTTCGTGGTGGCGGTGCTCTTGGCGATGATCGCGGGCGGCAATCCTTTCGCGGTCTTTGGCCTGATCCTGAAAGGCGCGTTTGGATCGAAATTCGCCATTCTGGAGACACTGAACAGCGCAACGCCGCTGATCTTTACCGGGCTGGCCATCGCGGTAGCCTTCCGGGCCAAGCTTTGGAACATCGGTGCCGAGGCGCAGCTTTATGCGGGTGCGGTGATCACGGTGGTTCTGGGGACAGGTGCGATGTCCCTGCCCGCGCCGCTGATGCTGGCGCTCTGCGCCATAGCCGCGATGCTGGCCGGGGCGCTGATCCTTCTAGGCCCTGCCCTTCTGAAAACCCGGCTGGGGGTCGATGAGGTGGTGACGACGCTCCTGTTCAATTTCATCTTCCTGTTGTTTGTCAGCTACCTGCTTGAAGGGCCGCTGAAGGATCCCATGGGCATGGGCTGGCCCAAATCCGCGCGACTATTGCCCGAGGCCCGCCTGCCCCGCATCGTAGATGGGCTGCGCCTGCACTGGGGTTTTGCGCTGGCCCTGATCGCGGCCCTTGCTGTCTGGGTGATCAACACCCGCACCACCTTAGGCTATGAAATGCGCGCCGTCGGCCAGAATGCCGAGGCCGCCGGTTTCGCCGGTATCCCGGTCACCAAGGTGATCCTCAAAACCGCGCTGCTGTCTGGCGGCCTTGCCGGTCTTGCGGGCTTTTCCGAGGTCTCGGGCCTCAAGGGATCGCTGACGCTCGACCTCAGCCCCGGCTTTGGCTACACCGGCATCGTGGTCGCCATGCTGGCGCTGCTGCACCCGCTGGGCGTGGTTGTCGCGGCGCTGTTCGTGGCCGCCATCTTCGTCGGCGCCGACAGCATGAGCCGCGCCGCAGGCGTGCCCAGTTACCTTGCCGATATCATGCTCGCCTCGGCCCTGTTGTTCATGGTGCTGGCGATCCTTCTCACCAAATTCCGCCTGCGGAGGGACTGACATGGATCTCATCGACATCCTGCTGTCGGCCAGTTTCTGGGCTGCAGCCATCCGCATCGCATCGCCGCTGATCTTTGCCACCATCGGAGAGCTGATCTGCGAACGCGCCGGGGTTCTGAACCTCGGCATCGAGGGCATCATGGTCGCGGGCGCATTTGCAGGCTGGATCGCGGTCTGGGGCGGCCTGCCGCTGTGGGGCGGGGTCGCGGTGGCCATGCTGACCGGCATGATGCTGGGGCTGGTGCATTCGGTGTTTTCCGTACCCTTTGGCCTGTCGCAGCACGTGGTCGGGGTCGGGCTGACGCTGTTGGCGACCTCGTTGACCTTCTATACCTACCGGGTGATCCTGCCCGAGGTGTCTTCGCCGCCGAAAATCACCGCCTTTCAACCCTATGAGATCCCGCTTCTGTCAGATCTGCCCCTCGTAGGCCCTGCGCTGTTCTCGCAAACGCCGCTGACCTATGCCGCCTTTGTGCTGGCCGGACTAACGGCGCTGGTCCTTTACCGGACGCCCTTGGGCCTTGCGGTGCGGGCGGCCGGGGAAAACCCGCAAGCCGTGGCGGCGCAGGGCCTGTCGGTCACCGCGATCCGCATGGGCGCGGTGGTGGTCGGCTCGGGCTTCATGGCCATTGGCGGCGCCTTCCTGACGCTGTCGGCCTTTGACAGTTTCTTCTTTGACATGGTGAACGGGCGCGGCTGGATTTGTATCGCGCTGGTCGTCTTTGGCGCCTGGAAACCGGGCAAGGCGGTGCTGGGCGCGGTGCTGTTTGCCGCCTTTGACGCCCTGCAGATCCGACTGCAACAAACCGGCATCGGCGCTGTGGTGCCCTATCAGGTCTTCCTGATGATGCCCTATATCCTGTCCATTCTGGCGCTGGTGGTGATGTCCCGCCGCGCCGAGATCCCGGCGGCGCTGATGGTGCCCTTCAACAAGGGGGAAAGATGATGTTCGACCTGATCGTCAAGGGCGGCACCCTGCCCGATGGAACAACCGCCGATATCGGCATTACAGGCGGCAAGATCACCGCCATCGAGGCCCGTCTCGATGCCGAAGCGGGTGAGGTCATCGACGCAAGCGGCGATCTGGTGGCGCCGCCTTTCGTCGATCCGCATTTCCATATGGATGCGACGCTGTCCTACGGCAAACCGCGGCTCAACGCCTCTGGCACGCTGCTGGAAGGGATCTCCCTTTGGGGGGAGCTGCGCGACATCGCCACCGTGGATGAGATGGTCGAGCGCGCCCTCACCTATTGCGACTGGGCGGCCTCGATGGGGACGCTGGCGATCCGCTCTCACGTAGATACAACGCCCGATCACCTCAACACCGTCACCGCCATGCTGGAGGTGAAGGAGAAGGTCAAAGATTACATCGACCTGCAACTGGTCGCCTTCCCGCAGGATGGCCTATACCGCACCAAGACGGGCCGCGAGAACGTGATCCGCGCGCTGGATATGGGGGTCGAGGTCGTGGGCGGCATTCCCCACTTCGAACGCACCATGGCAGATGGCGCCGAGTCGATGCGCGACCTCTGCGAGATCGCCGCCGAACGTGGCCTGATGGTCGACATCCACTGCGATGAGACCGACGATCCCATGTCCCGCCATATCGAGGCGCTGGCCTATGAGACCCAGCGGCTCGGCCTAGAGGGCCGCGTTGCGGGCAGTCACCTGACCTCGATGCATTCGATGGACAATTACTACGTCAGCAAACTGCTGCCGCTGATCGCCGAGGCAGGTATTTCAGCGATCCCCAACCCGCTGATCAACATCATGCTGCAGGGGCGGCACGATACCTTCCCCAAACGCCGCGGCCTGACGCGGGTGAAAGAGATGCAGGCGATGGGCATCCCCGTCGGCTGGGGTCAGGACTGCGTGCTGGATCCCTGGTATTCATTGGGCACCGGAGACATGCTGGACGTCGCCTTCATGGGTCTGCACGTGGCGCAGATGAGCCACCCCGATGAGATGGCCCGCTGTTTCACCATGGTGACCGAGGTCAACGCCCAGATCATGGGGCTGCAGGACTATGGCCTGAGGGTGGGCAACGACGCCTCCCTCGTGGTTCTGGATGCCAGCACCCCCACCGAAGCCGTCCGCCTGCGCCCCGCCCGCCTAGCAGTGGTCGCCAAGGGCAAAGTGATTGCCCGCAGCGCCCGTGGGGACGCGCGCCTTATGCTGCCGGGACGGCCCGAGACTGTGCGGCGGCGGCATGAGGTGGGATAATCGAGATACATAACGCTGGCTCGCGCATCCCAAGCACTACAAAGCTCAGTACCAGCAACACGGTTTTCTAACAGCCACAAGTCAATAGAGCATGCGCCGCCCGGCAAGGCCGACCAGCGCCCGTCCGCCCCGTCAAACCGAAGGTTTGCCTACGGTAAAGGGGCGGGCGCTTCTCTTACGCCCGCGGACGTGCTCTGCCCTCAGTGACGCCTCAGACCCCCAGATACTGATCCGTCAGATCCGGGGTCAGGTCTTCCATCCTTCCGGTCCAGACGCTTTGACCCCGGTTCAGGATCACCGCGTGGTCGGCGATCTGGGCGAGTTCCTTCAGCGTCTTGTCCACCACCAGGATCGACAAGCCCGCCTCACGCTTCAGCTGCGCAATCGCCGCCCAGATTTCCTGTCGCACCACGGGGGCCAGCCCCTCGGTTGCCTCATCCAGGATCAAAAGGCGCGGGTTGGTCATCAGGGCGCGGCCAATGGCCAGCATCTGCTGCTCGCCGCCCGACAGGGAACTTGCGGTCTGGTCGCGCCGCTCCTTGAGCCGTGGAAACAGCCCGGCGACGCGCTCAAAATCCCAGGGGCCCGGGCGGGCGGCGGCGGTCAGATTTTCCTCCACCGTCAGCGGGCCGAAGCAGCGGCGCCCCTCGGGCACCAGACCAATCCCCAGCCGCGCGATCTTGTGCGAGGGCAGCTGCCGCAGGTCGTGCCCGTCAAAGCGAACCTCGCCCGCAGAGGGATGCACCATGCCGCAGATCGATTTGATGGTGGTGGTCTTGCCCATACCATTGCGGCCCATCAGGGCGACGACCTCGCCTTCGGCCAGATCCAGCGAAACGCCAAACAGCGCCTGCGATGGGCCGTAGGAGGCCTCAACTTTGTTCAGGGACAACAGGCTCATGCGGCGTCCTCCTCTCCGAGGTAAGCGCGTCGCACCTCGGGATTTGCGCGGATTTCATCGGCGGTGCCGGTGGCGATCACCGCGCCATAGACCAGCACGCTGATCCGGTCAGCAAGGGCAAAGACCGCGTCCATATCGTGTTCCACCAGCAGGATCGGCGCCTCGTGACGCAGCTCATCCAGAAACCCGGTGAGGGTCTTGGAGCCACTGGCACCAAGACCGGCCATGGGTTCATCCATCAGGAACAATTTGGAGTTGAGCGTGAGTGCCACCGCGACCTCCAGCTGACGGCGCTGGCCATGCGACAGATCGGCAGTGCGCCGCTGCGCCTCATCCTGCAGACCGACGCGTTCCAAGGCGCGGCGGGCAGGCTCCAACAAGGTCTTGTCCTTCATCACATTGCGGAAGAAGGAAAACACCCGGCCCTGCGCGCCAAGGGCGCCCAGCACCACGTTCTGCAGCACGGTGAACTCCATCGCGAGCGAGGAGATCTGGAACGTCCGCCCCAGCCCCAGCCGCGCCCGCGCCACGGTATCAAGGTCGGTGACATCGCGGCCCAGAACCTCGATCCGGCCGGTGTCGGGACGCAGGCTGCCCGAGATCTGCTTGATCAGGGTGGATTTGCCCGCGCCATTGGGGCCGATCAGGGCGTGGATTTCACCGGGGCGCAGGTCGATGCTGACATTGTCGCTGGCCTTGAGCGCGCCAAAGCTTTTGCTGATGCCTTCGACCTTCAGCACCGGGTTTGTGCGCGGATCAGTCATGGACCACCTCCCGTCCTGTCAAGGCACCGATCAGGCCGCCGCGGGCAAACAGCACCATGAGGAGCAGCAATAGCCCGAGGAAGATCTGCCAGTATTCACTGATCCCGCCCAGAAGATGTTCCAGCAGGATATAAACGGCAGCGCCCACAACAGGGCCGAACAGCCGCCCCACCCCGCCGATGATGACAAAGACCATGATTTCACCGCTGGTGTGCCAGCTCAGCATGGTTGGGCTGACGAAGCGGTTGAGATCGGCATAAAGCGCGCCGGCAAGACCGGTGATCGCGCCCGAGATGACAAAGGCCACCAGCCGCAGATGAAAGGGCGTCAGCCCCACGGTCATCACCCGCTCTTCGGTCTGGCGGGCAGCCGCCAGCGCTAGGCCAAAGGGCGAGCGACCCAGCCGGGCAGAGAAAACCAGCACCAGGCAGAGGATGACATAGGCGATCATGAAGAACTGGATCGGGTCCAGCGTGTTGAGGCCGGGAAATTCGTTGCGCACCCAGATCGACAACCCGTCCTCACCGCCATAGGCGGACCAGGAGATCGCGAAATAGTAAAGCATCTGACCAAAGGCCAGCGTGATCATGATGAAATAGACGCCCGAGGTGCGCAGCGACAGCGTCCCGATCACCAGCGCCACCAGCGCGCTGGCCACGGTGGCCACCAGCCAGATCACCGGCATCTGATTGGTGCCCTCGATCAGAAACGGCACCTGCATCAGCGGCTCATAGTTCTGGGCATGGGCGGCCAGAATGCCCATGGCATAGCCGCCGATCCCAAAGAACGCCGCATGGCCAAGGCTCACCAGCCCGCCGATGCCCAGCGCGATATTGAGGCCGACACCGGCCAGCGCCAGGATCGCGACCTTGGTAGCGAGGGTAATGATAAAGGGCTCGTCCATGGCATTGGCCCAGAGCGGCACCGCCAGCAGCGCCAGCGCCAGCGCCCAGTTGAACAGGTTTTCACGGGTCATGCTCATGCGCTCCCCCCATAAAGTCCCGAGGGGCGCACCAGCAGAACCGCCGCCATCAGGATGTAGATCAGCATCGACGCCAGCGAGGCCCCGACCGAGGCAGCACTGGCCGGTTCCAGGAACAGACCAAAGAATTGCGGCAGGAAGACCTTGCCCAGCGTATCCGTTAGCCCCACCAGCAGCGCGCCGACCAGCGCGCCCTTGATCGAGCCGATGCCACCGATGACAATCACCACAAAGGCGAGGATCAGAACCGGCTCTCCCATGCCGACCTGAACCGATTGGATGGCTCCGACCAAGGCACCGGCAAGCCCCGCCAGCGCGGCGCCAAGGGCAAAGACCAGCGTATACAGCCGGGAAATATCCACCCCCAGCGCTGCGATCATCTCGCGGTCGGCTTCACCGGCGCGGATCTGGATTCCGATACGGGTGCGGGCGATCAGCCAGAACAGCAGCGCTGCCACCACCAGCCCGATGCCGATAATGGCAAGGCGGTAGGCCGGGTATTCGATGCCGCCCGGCAGGCTGAGCGGCCCGGCCAATGCGGCAGGCACATCCAGAAACAGCGGAAAGGAGCCGAAGATCCAGCGGGTGCCTTCGGAGAAAATCAGGATCAGCGCAAAGGTCGCCAGCACCTGATCAAGGTGATCCCGGTCATAAAGCCGCCGGATCACCGCGATCTCGACCACGGCCCCGGCCGCAGCCGCCGCAGCCAAACTGGCAATCAGCGCCAGCAGGAAGGAACCGGTCAGCCCGGCCACCGCAGCCGCCGCGAAGGCCCCGACCATATAAAGCGCACCATGGGCGAGGTTGATCAGGCCCATGACGCCAAAGACCAGCGTCAGGCCCGCAGCCATGAGAAACAGCATGACCCCGAACTGCAATCCGTTCAGGATCTGCTCAAGAATGAGAACAATGGACATGGGAGATTTCCGTTCTGACGGGGGCGCCAATGCGGCGCCCCCGCAGGGAGGATCAGATTACATCTTGCACTCGGCCGCGTAGGCGTCGGAATGATCTGTCAGACTGGTGCCGATGATCTTATTGGTGAAGATATCACCTTCCTTGATGACCTCCCGGACGTAGATGTCCTGGATCGGGTGCTGGTTCGGACCAAAGCTGAACTTACCCCGCACCGATGCGAAATCGGCTTCTTTCAGGGCAGCGCGGAAGGCGTCTTTGTCCGACACGTCGGCCTTGTCCAGCGCGCTCAGGATCAGGTTGGCGGTGTCATAGCCCTGCGCCGCATAAAGCGACGGCAGGCGGCCGTATTTTTCCTGGAAACCAGAGACGAATTCGGCGTTGGCCGCATTGTCCAGATCCTTGTTCCACTGCGAGGTGTTCTTCACCCCCAGCGCCGCATCGCCCACGGCCTGCAGGATGCCCTGATCAAAAGAGAAGGCCGGGCCCACTACGGGCAGATCGATACCGCTGGCGGCGTATTGCTTGAGGAAGGAGATCCCCATTCCGCCAGGCAGGAAAAAGAAGACCGAGTCGGCGCCGCTGGCACGGACCTGCGCCAGTTCGGCAGCATAATCGGTCTGACCCAGCTTGGTGTAGATCTCACCCGCCAGTTCACCCTTGTAGAAGCGCTTGAACCCGTTGAGGGAATCCTTCCCGGCCGGATAGTTCGGCGCCATGATGAAGGTCTTCTTGAAATCGGCGCTGGTGGCATAGGCACCGGCCGCTTCGTGCAGGTTGTCGTTCTGGTAGGAGACCGAGAAATAGTTCGGGTTGCAGCCCTTGCCCGCCAGCTGCGCCGGCGCCGCATTGGTCGACAGGTAGAACAGCCCCTGTCCGGTCGCCGAGGGCACCACGGCCATGGCCAGGTTCGACCAGACGATACCGGTCAGGATATCCACCTTTTCGGACTGGATCATCTGATCCGCGATCTGCACCGCGGTTGCAGGTTTGCGCTGATCGTCCTCGATCACCACTTCGACATCATCGCGCCCGGCGTTTTCCATCGCAAGCATGAAACCGTCGCGGGTATCCACGCCAAGGCTGGCGCCGCCGCCGGACAGGGTGGTGATCATGCCGATCTTGGTCTCGGCCTGCGCCGCGACGGCCAGAGCGGACACCGCTGTCGCCAGCGCCAGTGTTTTGATTGCTTTCATTTCCTCTAGTCTCCCTATTGCAGTTATTGACCGGATCCGCGTTGGCCGCGGTTATTCCTGTGACCCCACTATTTCCGCTTCGCGCGGGTGGCGCCAGTCCTTGATCGCCTTTTCCCTCTGACGGGGACACCTTCTGCCGTTTGCCGTGCAGTGGTGGATTTCACATCCTGACGTTTCATCCGCCGCCCGGGGCAAGGCTGCCGCATCCGGCAGGCCCACCGCCTGGTGGCTGACCTCAAAACTCTAGGCGGCTTCTCTGTTTTGTTTCAAGATTAAAATATTAAACCCTAAAACATAATTTAGCATGGAGTCGAAAAGAGGTGCACGCCACGGTTGAAGGACCCGTGATTTACGCAGCAGCACAACGCGTTAGATCAGTCACAATAGCAAACTAAGCACCTGATATATAAAAACTACTTAAGCCAACACCAGTCGCGCCCGCCTGTTCCAGAAAGGCTTCTGCCACGATATACGCACCGCTCATTTCACGGTCAGATGACATCTTCACAAGATCCATTCCGCGCCTCGTCTGAGGCATATCTAACGACCTCGGCACAACCTAAGGGACTTGTGCCACCAGCTCGCCGCCAAGACGTTCGGGCAGGATCACACCCTAAGTGACCGATGCTGCCGTCAGACGAATCGGATCCGTTTGGGCAGCTCTTGGTTTCGCCAACACGCCCCCAACGCACTCCCCCATCGCCCCCTGGTCCCTGCTCAGATCCCGAGCAGGCGCCCCGGGCCCTTGCACTGTTTCGGCGCCCCCGCCAACTGCGCCATATGCCAGGCAAGCACCTGATTGCTGCTCAGCACTGGCCTGCCTAGACGCGCCTCAAGATCGTCTATGATATCAAGCGTGCGCAGGTTGGTGCAGGACAGGAACACCGCATCGGCGTCCCCGGCCACGGAAAGGGCCGCCGCGTGGATCGAGGCCGGGTCAATCCGCGCCACCCGCGCCTCCAATTCTTCCCCGAACGACACGGTGCCGCTGACATCATACCCCCGCGCCGCAAAAGCCTGTCGGACCGGGGCGCTGACGCTTTCCACATAAGGCGACACCAGGGCCAGCGACCGGACGTCCAACGCCGCAAGCGCTGCCAGAGCTGCAGTCAGAGGATCGGTGACATGGGTCGAGGCAGCGCCCTGCCGTACCAGATCCGCGACCCGGTCCGCGCCGATCAAGGTCGTCCCGGAGGTACAGCCATAGCCGATCACGTCGAATTCCGCCGCCGGGGGCAACAGCGCGGCAGCCGCAGGCAGCGTCTCTTTCATGGTGGCAATGGTATCCGGAGTCAGCTCATCGCCGCTGGGAATACGGCTGACATGATGGGCGACCTCGCCTCCCGGCAGCAGGCGGCGCATGTCCTGCTCCAGCGTCTCATCCACCTGCAGCACGATATGGCCAAAGGTTGCGCGGCTGCCGATCGGGCCAGTCAGCTCATAGGGAAAAGTCTGCATGATCTACTCCAGAACCGGCAGCTCTGCCGGTGCGCGGGTGGACAAAAGCTCGGGGCCGCTGTCGCGCAGGACGATGTTTTCCTCGTGCACCAGAATGCGGCCCGGGGCGATCTCGGCGCCCGGTTCGAGCGTCAGCACCATCCCGGCGCGCAGCACCGTCTGATCCTTGGGCGTAAACGAGGGCCATTCGGTCAGCGTCACCCCCAGTCCATGGCCAAGCCGCCCACCGCCGGGCGTGGCGCCATGGGCACGCAGCCCCTCGCAGAGAATCCGGTGCGCATCCGCGGCAGTCATGCCGGGGCGCAGCTGCTCCAGCGCCAGATCCGTGGCCGCATAAAGCGCTGCATGCGCCTGAGCGGTCTCAGGCGCGACCAGACCGATGGCGTAGTTGCGGTCGAAATCGCAGAAATAGCCATCGCGCACCGCACCGGTGTCCAGCATCAGCACATCGCCTGCCGCCAGCGGCTGCGGCGTCGCCGGAGAGATCACATCACCGTAGCCCCCCGGCCCGGCACCCCCAGCCGTGTAGCTGACCCAATCGGCGCCCTCTTCCAGCAGCACCCGCTGGAAATCACGGAACACCGCATCAAGCGGCCTGCCGGGGCCTGCGAACTCCGGCACCCGGGCAAAACTGCGATCCGCCACCGCGCAGGCGGCGCGGATCTTGGCCACCTCGGCCTCAGACTTTATCTCGCGCACCCGCTGCACCACATCCGTGGCATCCACCATGCGGCGCGGCGCCAGGCGCGCGGTCAGCGCCATGTAATCGCCAAGCGCCATGCGCAATTGCGTCTCCAGCCCCATCGGCGTGCCGATGGCCCCGGTTTCCGGCACCAGATCGCCAAGGGTCGCCGCCAGCAGGCTGACGCCATCATCCTTCGGATCCGGCGCATCCCAACAGCGGATGTCGGAAATCCAGCTTTGCCGCATCAGATCCACGCCAATGGCGGGAATCACCGCAACCGGGTCACCTTTGGCCGGGACCACCACAAACCAGGGGCGCGCCGGGCTTTCCCAGAACCGCGTCAGGAACCCAGTGACATAGAAGATATCCGCCGCCGCAGTCAGCAGAAGCGCCTCCATGCCCGCTGCCGCCATGCCCGCCTGCAGGGCATCGCGCCGCCGCAGGAACTCACCCCGGTCAAAGCCGCGGGCGGGCTCAGCCATCTTCCGGCCCTTCGCTGAGGATGGCCAGCACCCGCGCATCGGGTCCCAGATCCTTCACACGCCCCGCCAAAAGCGCTGCCAGACCGGCGCCGCCCGATGGCGTCGTTGCATAGCCATATTCGGCAAGGGTCCGGACCCCTGCGGCAGCTTCTTCCTCGGATATGGTGGCGAAGACATCGGCATCGCGCGCCAGCCCGTTCAGCGCCACCATCGACGGGGTCTTGCAATCGAGCCGCCCCATGGAGGACACCGGCCCCTGCGTGTCCTGCAATTCGCCGCTGCGAATACTCTCGATCAGCGCGGGCGCCGCGTCCGGTTCGACCACGATGATCTGTGGCGCATTCCCCCAGACCTGCCGCGCATAGGCGGCCACCGCAGCCGCCAGCCCGCCGACACCCGCCTGTAGGAAGATATGCGTCGGCACCCCGTCGATCTGGGCGACAGCCTCGGCGGCCAATTGCAGATAGCCCTCCATCACCGCGATAGCCGGGGCGCTGTAGCCGGGCCATGAGCTGTCGGAGAGCAGCGTCCAACCGTTCTCTTCGGCATCCGCCGCAGCAGCGGCCATGCTGGCCTCGTAATTATCACCGGCGCGTACCACCCGGGCGCCCTTGTCGCGCAGCCGCTGGGCAAAGGCCTCGGGCACCGCCCGCGACAGGTAGATCACCGCCTCGGCCCCGAAAAGCCGCGCCCCAGCCGCAACGGACAGCCCGTGATTGCCAGCGCTTGCCGTGGCATAGGTTTGTCCGTGCAGGGCCGTTTCCCAGACCTGAGAGGCGCCGATCTTGTCCTTCAATGCATCGGCCGCTGCGCTGGCAATGCAGTAGGCCGCGCCCAGCGCCTTAAAACTGCCAAGGCCCATGCGGGCGCGCTCGTCCTTGATCCAGATCCTGGCCACCCCGGCCTTTTTCGCCAGCTCATCCGCCTCGATCAGCGGTGTGATCGCATGACGCGGACATAGTGTCAGCAGCTTGGCCACCGCATCGGCGGCAACGCTGGGATAAAGCTGAGGCTCAGTTCCCGCAACCGGCAACGCGCCGCCCCGCCACATGTTATCGAGTGTCTTGCTCAACGCCCCATCCATGGATCGACCTCCTCTTCTTTTTGTTGTTCGATTTTTGCCCAACCTAATCTACACCGCCATCGGTTTCTCGGAAATTTCGCCGCCCTGCAGGCCGATTTTCTGATGACTTTTCACATTTGATGCAGAATACCGGACAATGGCAGCACTCCGGCTGTGCAAGTCACGGAAAAACGGACAAACTTGCAGCCCTAAGGAGGCGTGACATGGACAGATTCGACCAGCTCATCCTTGCCGCGATCCAGGACAACAACCGGCTGACAGCCGAGGCCCTGTCGCATATCGCCGGGCTTTCCCCCGATGCCTGCCGCAAGCGACTGACCCGGCTGCGCGCGCAGGGCTATGTCGATGCCGATATCACGATGCTCAATCCTGAAAAACTGGGCCGTGGGCTGATGCTGATCGTCGAGGTCACCCTACACAGCGAGCGCGCCGAGGATATCGATCGCTTCCGCCGCCGCATGGTCGAGGCGCCCGAGGTCATGCAGTGCTATTATGTGACCGGCAATGCCGATTTCATCGTCATCCTGACCGCCCGCGACATGCCCGATTTCGAAGCCTTCACCCGGCGGCATTTCTTTGACGAAGAAAATATCACCCGGTTCCGTACCTCCGTGGTGATGAACCGGGTGAAAACAGGCTTCTCGCTGCCGATCCTGCCGGACGCGGACACAGAGGGCGACGGCGCCTAACCCTCGTGGCCGCCGATCTGCCGCTCCATCAGCCGCTGGTAAAGGCGCGGCGCCAGGCTGTTCACCCACCAGGCCAGCCGCGCCACCCGTCCCACCGGGATCATCGGCTGCCGTCGGCCAAGCCCGCGCAGGATCTCCTCGGCCGCAGCCTCGGGCGTCATGTAATCCATCCCGTCTGTGGCTGAGCCGGGCCGCGCGATGCCGTCGATCTGGCGCTGGTCGTTGCCGATATTGGTGGCCACGAAAGACGGCGCCGCGATCAGCACATCGACACCATAGGGCCGCTCTTCCGAGCGCAGGGATTTGAAGAACCCCTCCAGCGCGTGTTTTGACGCCGCATAAGAGGTACGATGATAAAGCGGCGCAAACCCCGCCACCGAAGACACCGCGATATGCGTCCCCGATGCCCGCCGGACCGCCGCCAGAAAATGCCCGGCCATGGCGACGGCGGCAAAATAGTTGATGTCGAACACCCGCCGGTGACTGGCCTCGTCGATGGTATCAAAGCCCCCGATCTGGGTGATACCGGCGTTGTAGATGACCAAATCAATCACCGGATACTGCTGCTCGATTTGCTCGGCCTTGCTGCGCAACTGGGTCGCATCGGTCAGATCGCAGCGGATCGGGATCTGGGTCTCGCTACTGTCCAGCCCCGAGATATCCAGATCCAGCAGGATCACCCGCCAGCCCCGCGCCTGCAGCGCCGTGGACAAGGCCCGGCCAAGCCCACCGGCGCCGCCGGAAATGACTGCTGTTTTCTTCTTCGTCATAGGCCTGCCTGCTGCCTCCACAGATCGAACACCTCGGCGCTGGTCAGCTCGGGCGTATAGCCGAAGTCCCGTTTCAGGGCGCTGTTGTCCAGCACCGGCCGATATTGCAGGAACCGCACCTGTTCCGGCCCGTATTGGCTGAAACCAAGGGGTTTCGCGAGCGCCAGCGCCGCCTTCAGCGCCCAAGCAGGCAGGCGCAGAACCGGTTTACCCAGCGCCTGCGCCAGATCGGTGACGCCCATGGCCCCATCCCCGGCGACGTTGAAGACTCCCTCTGGCCCATCGGTTGCCGCGCGGGCCAGAATGCGGGCCAGATCGCGGGTCCAGATAAAGACAAAGGGGCTTTCGCTGCCCGTCACCGCCAGCAGGCGCGGACGGCGGAACAGGGCGGTGATCTGGTTTTCCGTGCCCGCCCCCAGCACCGTGCCGACGCGCAGGATCACCTGCTGCAGCTGCGGCGCCG
Source organism: Pseudophaeobacter sp. A-200-2 (assembly GCF_041008815.1). Lineage (NCBI taxonomy): Bacteria > Pseudomonadati > Pseudomonadota > Alphaproteobacteria > Rhodobacterales > Roseobacteraceae > Pseudophaeobacter > Pseudophaeobacter sp. A-200-2. The sequence continues at coordinate 228,406 of NZ_JAXGFU010000003.1, forward strand.
AACGGCGGTATTCGGCCAGCATTTCCTCGACCTGACGCTTGTGGTCGGAATAGGCGAACTCCGGATTGCCGCGCAGGCTGTCGTTCTCGCGCAGCGGCTGCGGGTTGTCCGCGTGATAGCCATAGGCCGCGCCAGAGGAGGTCACGACGATACGTTCCACCCCATGCGCCACGGCGGCCTCCAACACCTTGCGCGTGCCCGCGACATCGACGGCATAAGCGAAATCGCGGCTGCTGCCCTTGGGCGGGGTCACGATGGAGGCCAGATGCACAATCACGTCGGGCTTATATTCGCCGATGACCCGGGCGGGATCATCGGTTGTGACATCCATGCGGCAGAACTCTCCGCCCCTGGGCAGATCCGCAGGCGGCGCCAGATCCGAGGCGATCACCCGGCAGGCGGGCAGTTCCCACAGCAGGGCACGGCCCACCATGCCAGCAGCGCCGGTGATCAGAACGGTTTTGGTCTTTGCATCCTCGGTCATTGCGCCGCCTCCGTCCGGGACATCAGAGCGGCCAGTGCCAACCCCGATATGGCATGCCAGATCCCCCAGAAGGCTGCCGCGACGGCCATGCCGCCCAAGCCCCCGAAGAAGGCAAAGATCAGCACCAGACCGAGACCCGAGTTCTGGATGCCGGTCTCTATCGTCACCGCGCGCCGGTCATAAGGCGACAGCCGCGCCAGCGTCGCGGTGATCCAGCCCCCGCCAAGCGCCACCGTATTGTGCAGGATCACCAGCCCGGCGACCGCGCCTGCGAATTGCAGGAAGAAGCCCCAGTTGGCCGCCAGCGCCAGCACGATAAAGGCAACGAAGATCCCCATCGACAGCCATTGCAGTGGCCGCCGGATGCGTGCCGTCAGATCGGGCGCCCGCATATTGAGCTGCACCCCCAACACAAGGGGCAGGATCAGCATCAGACCGACGGTGATGGCGATCTGCACCGGGTCGATCTCGGTCTGCTGCAGGATCGCCCGCGTCGGTGGGTAAAGCCCACCCCAGAGTCCAATATTGACCGGTGTCAACAGGATCGCCCCCACGGTGGCAAACCCCGTCATCGACACAGACAGGGCGGAATTGCCGCCCGCGCGATGGGTGATGAAGTTGGAGATATTACCGCCCGGGCAGGCCGCCACCAGAATGAGCCCGAGCGCAATCGAGGGACGCGGCGCGGTCAGCCAGACCAGCGCAAAGGTCAGCACCGGCAGCACGATGAACTGCGACAGCAGCCCAACGATCAGCGGTTTGGGCGCCCGTCGCAACTGGTGAAAATCAGAAGGTTTCAGATCGATGGCGATGGAGAACATCACCACCGCGAGGATCCCGTTCAGAAGCGTCAGTGAGGCGGGGCTGAAATTCAGCGTGATCTCGTCAATCCCGCTCATGCGCCCGCCCCGGAGAGCCGCTTGATCCAGCCCGTGACCGCCTTGCGATAGGTCGCCTTGTCCACGTAGTAGGCCATCCGCGCCAGTTTCAGATAGGCCATACCGCCGGTTGCGCGTTCAAACCCCGCGGCCTTTTCCGCCTTCAGGGCCTTGGCCCCGGCATTGCCGGTCTCAAGCCCCTTGATATAGCGCGCGACCATCTCGGCCTGCTCGTGCCGTCCCTGCCAGCCAAGACCGCTGGCCTCAACCATGCCGAGGACGAACAGATCGTCGCGACCAGGGTGCATCGCGTTGAGATACAGGTGCGGCGCATCGCCCTGCCAGTTCAACAATTCCTTGTCGATAAAGGGATAGTGCAGCTTGTAGCCCGTCGCAGCGAGAATCATGTCATAGTCGCTGCTGCTGCCATCGGTGAAATGCACCGTCTTGCCGTCTATCCGGTCAATATCGGGGCGGATCTTCAAATCGCCATGGCCCGCGTGATAGAGCACCAGCGAATTCACCACAGGATGGCTTTCGTAAAGCTGGTAATCGGGTTTCGGAAACCCGTACTTCTGCGGATCACCCACGAACCATTTCAGGATCAGGCCATCTATACGCCGCTTCAGCCACATCGGCAGCTGGATCAGCCCGCCCATGGTGTCTGCCGGTTTGCCAAAGACGTATTTCGGTACGAAGTAGTAGCCGCGCCGCATCGACAGATCGCAGCTGTTGCCATGGTGGATCGCATCCACCGCGATGTCGCAGCCCGAATTGCCCGCGCCCACCACCAGCACGCGCTTGCCGCCGAACTGCTCGGCCTTGCGGTATTGGCTGGAATGGATCAGCTCGCCCGTGAAGTCGCCTGGGAATGTCGGCATGTTCGGCTCGGACAGGGTGCCATTGGCGATCAGCACACCGGCAAATTCGGCGCTGTGCTCGCCCTCCTGATCGCGCCAGGTGACGCGCCAGCCCTCGCCCGGACCGCCCAATGGTTCGGTCTTCAGGACCTCGGCGTTGAAGCGATACCGCTCCCGCAGGCCGAAATGCTCTGCAAAATCGTGAAAATAGTTTTTCAGCTCCCGATGCGAGGGGTATTCGGCCACCTCGTCCTTCATCGGAAAATCCGCAAATTCCGTCATCCGCTTGGATGAGATCAAATGGGCGCTTTCGTACATCGTGGAGTTCGGTCCCTCGATGTCCCACAAACCGCCCACATCCGAATGCAATTCAAACCCCTGAAAGGGAATGCCCTGTTCGACCAATACCTTGGCCATGGCCAGCCCCATCGGCCCGGCGCCGATGAGGGCATACTGCCCGCGCGTTTCCGTCATAATTCCTCCCTGTCCTCCGAGATTAGATTGAACAAACGTTCAAAATAAGGCAAGATATTTTCACCAACGGGAGTTTTTCGTGGAAAAACAACGCAAACGCGCCCCTTCGGCGCGGTCACTGCAGACCAAGGCGCGGATCCTGGACGCCGCCGAAGCGCTTTTTGCCGAGCGCGGATTCGAAGGCGCCTCGCTGCGCGATATCGCAGCGCTGGCCGGAGTACAGGTCGGGCTGGTGCACCATCACGGTGGCGGCAAGGAAGAGCTGTTTCACCAGACCGTCACCCGCCGTGCCGATGAACTGGCCGACGTGCGTCTGGCAGGGCTGGAACGCCTCAGGGCCGAGGATGCCCTGTCGCTGCGCGGCCTGTTGGATGTCTTCATGCGGGCCTATGTGACGCTGGCACGCACCGGCGGCCCCCATTGGCAGCACTATGGCCGCTTGGTGGCGCATGTGTCCGCCGATCCGCGTTGGCGGCCGCTGGCGGCGCAGTGTTTCGACCCCACGGCCAACCGGTTCATCGAGGAGATTCTGGCGCTTTATCCGCAGGCTGAACGTCAGGCCGCCGCCACCGGTCAGGTTTATTCCGTGGCTGCGATGCTCGCCTTTCTCAACACCGGCTGGCGGATCGAGGCGCTGAGCCCCGGCGCCGCCGAAGCGCAGGTCGACCAGCTGATCGCCTTTTGCACCGCAGGAATGGAGGCGATCCTGACAGCGGACCCCGGCCAGTCCCAAGGCTGATAGGCAGAGCTAGAGCGACCGCCCCAGGCTGATGGTCGGGCTCAACTGCACGCAAACGGGCGGCGTTGGCTGATCCGCCTCCCGCGTCTCAAGCACGATGCGCGCAGCGCGCTCACCGATCTCGCGGCGGCAGGCATCAGTGGTGGCCAGTTCCTGCGGCAGCCCCTGCAGGATCTGCAGGTTATTGAACCCCGCCAGCGCCACGTCGCCGGGCACCGACAGCCCCTCGGCCTGGCAATGCATCAGACCGCCGACGCTCATCACGTCGCTGGAATAATAGATACACTCCAGTTCCGGCGTGCGCTCCAGCATCTGCGCGGTCAGCTGGCGCCCGGTCTGGATCGAGCTTTCGCCAGCATAATGTTCCCGGTCCATCAGCGTGACACCCTGCTCTGCCAATCCTTCGACAAAGCCGTCAAAACGTTTACGGGCGCGGAAATCCTGCGGCATCTTGGTGCCGATAAAACCGATCTGCCGATAACCCTGCGACAGGATCTGCGCCGCCATGTCGCGTCCCGCCTGCAGATGGGAAATGCCGACGCAGTGGCGCACCGGGGTGCCATCCACATCCATCACCTCCACCACCGGGCAATCCGCCTGCTCCAGCATGCGCCGGGTGGCTTCGGTATGTTCCAGCCCCGCCACGATCAGCCCCGAGGGCCGCCAGCTGAGCATCTCGCGAATCACGGCCTCTTCTTCATCGAGTTCATAGCCCGAGACGCCAACCACCGGTTTCAGCGGCGTTTCCTTCAGCACGTGGGAAATCCCCGACAGCACCTCGGGAAAGACGAAACTGTTCAGCGATGGCACCACCACCGCAACCAGATTGACCGATTGCGAGGACAGCGATCCCGCGATGCGATTGGGCACATAGCCGTGGGCGCGGGCGATTTCCTCGACCCGCGCGCGGGTTGCCTTGGACACATCCGTAGTCCCGCGCAACGCGCGGGAGGCGGTCATTTCACTGACCCCGGCCAGACGGGCGACGTCCTTGAGCAGCAGCTTCTTTGTCATGCGCGCATGGTCCAGCACTTCGCGCCCAGCCGCAAGAGGCAGCGGGCCGGGATTGGCCGATGTTTTCAGGCAGGGTTGATTTACTTGATCGTTATCGATAACGAATACACAAATGTTAGCGCCACCGCTATCGCTACCGCAACTAAAGGGCGATTCTGAACACGCCCACTGCACGGAGACAGATGCCATGACCCTCAAGATCGCAATCAACGGATTTGGCCGCATCGGCCGTGGCGTCCTGCGCGCCCTGCTGGAACGCGGCGACACCGACATCGACGTGGTGGCGATCAACGATCTGGCACCCGCCGAAACCCTGCTGCATCTGCTGAAATACGATTCCGTGCATGGTCGCCTGCGCGCACCTGTCTCTCTCGCGGACGGAGTCCTGCGAGTGGGTCGCCACACCATCCGGCTCAGCGCCGAGCGCAACCCGGCGGATCTGCCTTGGGAAGGCGTCGACATCGCCTATGAATGCACCGGCCTGTTCACCAGCCGCGATGCGGCGGCGGCGCATTTGGGCAATGGTTCGAAACGCGTCCTGATCTCCGCCCCCGGCAAGGAGGTCGACCGCACCGTAGTCTATGGCGTCAACCACATGGATCTGACCGCGGACGATCTGGTGGTCTCCAACGCCTCCTGCACCACCAACTGCCTGGCGCCGGTAGCGCAGGTGCTGGATCAGGCTTTTGGCATCAAGACCGGCTACATGACCACCATTCACGCCTATACCGGCGACCAGCCGACCCACGACAGCCCGCACAAGGACCCCTACCGTGCCCGCGCCGCGGCCCTGTCGATGATCCCGACCTCCACCGGCGCCGCCCGCGCCATCGCAGAGGTGCTGCCGCATCTGAAAGGACGGCTGGAAGGCTCCGCCATCCGGGTGCCGACGCCGAACGTCTCGGTTGTCGATCTCAGCTTTGTGCCCGAGCGCGCTGCCACGGTCGAAGAGGTCAATGACGCCCTGCGCGCAGCCTCGGAGAACGGGCTGGCGGGCATTCTGGCCTATGAAGAGGATCCGATGGTCTCGGTCGATTTCAACCACGACCCGCATTCCTCCTGTTTTGCCGCTGCGCAGACCGCTGTCACCAGCGAAGGGCTGGTGCGGGTGGTCAGCTGGTATGACAACGAATGGGGCTTTTCCAACCGCATGCTGGACACCGGCCGCCACATGGGCCGCCTGATGAAGCCAGAAGAGATGGCGCTCGCCAGCTGAGCGCATAAGACCAAGCAATCACTGACCCACGCGGCAGATCATGGCGGGTGGGATTGCACGGGGGCCGCACGCAGCGGCCCCTTTTTCGTGCCGTATAGACCGCAGATCACCCAGCCTTGCGGGCCTCGTCGGCGGCGCCTGTGATCGTGGCCAGCGCCGCCTCCACGCTGACCGCGTCATGGATCAGCGGGTGGCTCAGCCCATGGGTGGCAAAGACGCGCCGGATATCCAGCCCCGCCCCTGTCAGCCACAGGGCGACGCCTTGCTTTTCAGCCTTATGCGCCAGTCCTTCGATCATATTGGCGCCGGTTGAATCCAGAAACGGCACCGCCGAGAAATCAACGATCAGCGCCTTGTGGCTATCCTGAATGCGGTCCAGCACCGACCCGATCGAGGCGGTGGCACCAAAGAACAGTGCCCCGGTGATGCGGTAGACCACGACATCCGGGTTCGCCGCCTGCTCTTCGTGGTATTCGCCGCGCCCATCCGCGCTATCGGCCTCGTCCCGCCCGACCAATGGCGTATGCCGCGACACCGCCGTTGCCCGGCTCATCCGCTGGATGAACAGCACCGACCCCAGGGCAAGACCGACAACGATGGCCTCGGTCAGATCGCGGAAAATGGTCAGGAAGAAGGTCGCGACCAGAACCGTCGCCTCGCCCCAGCCCGAGCGCAGCAGGATGGCGATGGCGGGCCGCTCGATCATGTTCCACGCCACCACGGCCAACACCCCGGCCAGCCCCGCCAGCGGAATGTAGGAGGCCAGCGGCGCCGCGATCAGCATGAACAGCAGCAAAAACACCGCATGCAACATCCCAGCGATGGGACCGTGCGCCCCGGCGCGCACGTTGGTCGCAGTGCGGGCAATGGTGCCGGTGACGCAAAAGCCACCAAACAGAGAGGAACCTATATTGGCCGCCCCCTGCGCGACCAGCTCGCAATTGGAGCGGTGACGGCGCCCGGTCATGCCATCGGCCACCACTGCCGACAGCAGCGATTCAATGGCCCCCAGCAGGGTAAAGGACACCGCAGAGGGCAGCACTGCCAGAATGTGAGCTAGCGATAGATCCGGCAGGCGCGGCGCAGGCAACGAGGCGGGAATGCCGCCGAATTTGGTGCCGATGGTCTGCACCGGCAGTGCCAGAAATGCCGTGGCCGTCGCCGCCAGCGCCACTGCGATCAGCATGCCGGGCCAATGCGGCCGCCAGCTTTTGAGGCCAAGGATCACCGCAACGGTTACAATCGACAGGCCCAGCGCCGCCGGGGTGATGCTGCCCCTCACCTCCCAAAGCGCCGGGAGTTTTTCCAGCAGCTCTCCCGGTTCATGAGGCAAGGTCAGCCCGAACAGCTCTTTGATCTGGCTGGCAAAGATGATCACCGCGATCCCCGCCGTGAAGCCCACTGTGACCGGAAAGGGAATGAACTTGATAAAGGTGCCCAGCCGCAGGAACCCCACCGCCAGCAACATCAACCCCGACAGGAAGGTCGCCAGCACCAGCCCCTCGATCCCGTGCTGCGCCACCGTTGCGGCGACCAGAACGATAAAGGCGCCGGCCGGGCCGCCGATCTGGAACCGCGACCCTCCGAGCAGCGAGACCAGAAAGCCGCCGACAATCGCCGTATAAAGCCCCTGCGCCGGGGTCGCCCCGGAGGCGATGGCGATGGCCATCGACAGGGGCAGCGCCACGATGGCGACCGTCAGCCCGGCAATGGCATCGCCGCGCAGCCGCGCCAGACCGTAGCCTTCGCGCAGCACGGTAATCAGTTTCGGGGTAAACAGCTCTGCAAAGCTTGGCGCTTCATGCGCACTGCTGGTCTGGTCTTTCATCTGGGCCGCACCTTTGGTTGGTGTGCGGCGGGATCGTCGGCATAACGTCGGCGGTCGCCGTCGCGGATTTGGATCTTAAGGGGTCTGGGGTGGAGATTGCAGGCGCACACCGCGCCCGCCAGCCGTGCTGGGCACGCCTTCGGCGATCAGCTCGATACCCGCCTGCTCCAGCGCAGTGACCACCTTGGTCAGGCTGTCGACCACGCCCCGGACGTTGCCCGCGCTGGCCTCCATGCGCTGGATCGTCGGCACCGAAAGCCCGGCGCGTTCCGCGAGGGTTTTCTGATCAATACCAAGAAGGGCACGCGCCGCGCGCATCTGGGGGCCGGTAATCATGAAGCATACCTGAAATTACACTATGGGGATTCCATATGAGTATAGTGATATATGAAATATCAAAATCAAAGTCCAGAGGTGTACCTTCACAACAATATGCGTCGCCCTGACTGGTACACGCAAAAAGGGCCACGCGATGCGCGGCCCTTGCCTCAATCCGCCCAACCGAGCGGAGATATCTGATCTGCCCGTCTAGATCCGGAACACCGGTTGCAGCAGACGCGGGATGAAGGAACGGAACCGCAGCGCCGCGTCAGTGGCAGCCAGGCAGATACAGGCCGCGCCCTCTTCGGCCACCGGGGTATGCTCCAGATCGCTGTCGGCAATCTCTACATCGCCGACGCCAAAACGTCCGGTTTCATCGTGGAACGCGCCCTGCAGCACCAGCGTCAGCTCCAGCCCGTTGTGACCATGGTCCGGCACCGCCTGCCCCGAGGGGATATATAGCAATCGCACGCTGCCGCCCTTGCCATGAGACAAGATCGACTGGCGCACCCCCATGCCGAGCGGTTTCCACTTCGGGGGCAGCCCGCCCAGCGCCTCCATCACCGGTCCGGGAAACACACCCGAGCGGTGATAGGCCGGGGGCGCGGGCTCAACAGGGTCATCCAGCGCATCCAGAAGCCGCGCCTTCAGATCCGCCGACACAGCCACTCCGGCCTCGGTGCCACAGGCATTTTCAAGCATGGCGCCGCCAACCGCCTCATGCGCGCCCAGCCGGGCGCGGCACTCGTCGCACATGGAGATATGCGCCGCCAGCACCAGCGAGAAAGCCTGTTCCAGGCTCCCCGAGGCATAGGCGATCAGCAGCTCATCAGGGATATGATGGGTGATGCTGCTCATGAGGTTTCAGTTCCCTTCAATTCGTGCCGCAACCGTTCCAGTCCAAGCCGGATGCGGGATTTTATCGTGCCAAGCGGCAGCCCCGTTTCAGCGCGGATGTCCGAATGGCTCAGCTCCCCGAGGTAAGCCTTTTCCACCATCTCGCGTTGTGCGGGCTTCAGCCGCTTCAATGCCTCCCTCAGGCGCGACGTCTCTTGCTCCAGGGCAACGATCTGCGCCGCGTCTTCCTGCACCTCTTCGGGTTGCTTCAGCTCTTCAGGTACGGGGCGACGTTCCTTTCGGATCACATCGATCTGACGATTTCGCGCAATCTGGTAAATCCAGGACGACACCTGCGCCCGCTGCGGGTCGAACAGGTGTGCCTTGCGCCAGACCGTCAGCATCACGTCCTGCACGATATCCTCGGCCTGACCCTGCGAAATGCCCGAGCGGCAGATCACCCCTTTGAGCCGCGGCGCAAAGTGGTCGAACAGCAAGCCAAAGGCGGCCCGGTCCCGCTGGTCCCGCACCGCAAGCATCCAGAGGGTCTGCTCAGAAAAGCTGTTGGTATCCACTTGTTTCCTTTCCCGCGCATCGGCGGTCACCTCACCTACCGTAACCGGTAGCTCGGGCGCATCAAGAGCGGGATCTGCATCAAGTTCCAACATGCCAGTGTTACGTGGCGCCGCTGCGACTGGATCAAAAGCCACCAGAATTTTTTCTGCGCGAACGCATCGCTTCGATTTCATCCCAAGAAGGCGAAAACTTTTGATCCGGCCCGGGAATGGCGGCGTACTCCCTGAAAAGAAACGGAGAACACATGTCATTTGATGTCCCACCCCTACGTCGCCAGCGCATTGCTATTGTTGGCGGTGGCATTTCTGGTCTCGCCGCCGCCTATCGTTTGGCACCCGGCCATGACGTGACCCTGTTCGAAGCCGCGCCGCGCCTTGGCGGACACGCGCGCACCGTCCAGGCGGGGATGCATGGGACCCAGCCGGTCGATACCGGCTTTATCGTGTTCAACTTTGTCAACTATCCGCATCTGACCGCGATGTTCCGCGATCTGGATGTGCCCATCATCAAAAGCGATATGACCTTTGGCGCCAGCATTGACGACGGCGCCGTCGAATACGGGCTGAAAAGCCTCACATCCCTGTTCGGCCAGCGCCGTAACGTGGCCCGCCCGGCCTTTCACGGCATGGTGCGCGACATCCTGCGCTTTAACGCCCGCGCGGTCGAAACCGCCCGCAGTGACGATGTCACCATCGGTCAGCTGATGGACGAGCTTCGCCTTGGCGACTGGTTCCAGCGCTATTACCTGATGCCGATCTGCGGCGCGATCTGGTCCACCCCGATGGAGGAAATCCGTGGCTTTCCGGCCCGGTCGCTGGTGCAGTTCTTCCGCAATCATGCCTTGCTCAGCGCCACGGGGCAGCACCAGTGGTGGACGGTAAAGGGTGGCAGCATCGAATACGTCCGCAGGCTGGAGGCGCATCTAAAGGCCAATGGCTGCACCCTGCGCCCCGGCACGCCGGTGCAGGCGGTGGACCGCACCGAGGCAGGCGTCACCATCCGCTTGCCCTATGGCGAAACGCAGGAGTTCGATCAGGTCATCATGGCCTGCCATTCCGACGATGCGCTGCGGCTGCTGTCCTCTCCCACCGCGCAGGAAGAGATGATCCTCGGCAATATGCGGTATCAGGATAACGAGGTAATCCTGCACCGCGACGCCGGGCAAATGCCGAAACGGCGCGCCTGTTGGTCCTCCTGGGTCTACAAGGCGGCGGCGCAGGACAGCCGCCCGGCGATCGGCGTGACCTACTGGATGAACCGGCTACAGAACATTCCAGAGAGTGATCCGCTGTTCATCTCGCTGAACCCAGTCAGTCCGGTGCGTGACGAGACGATCTATGACACCAACACCTTCCGCCATCCGGTGTTCGATCAGGCCGCCATCCGCGCCCAGAAACAGATCCACGACATCCAGGGCGACAACAACACCTGGTTCGCGGGCGCATATCTGCGCCACGGGTTCCACGAGGACGGATTTGCCAGCGCGGTGCGCGTCGCCCGCGGCATCGACGCCCGCAGCCTGGCGCAGGTGCTGGCATGAGCGACAGCCCCGCTCCCCTCTGGCCCGACCATATCGCGGGCCACACCAGCCACGCGCGCCGCGGCGGCATCCGCAATGCCTTCCGCTATGGTGTCGATTACGTGCTGATCGACCCGCTGTCAGAGGCGCGGCCGGGGCTGTTCTCACGCAATGGCTTCAACCTGTCTTCGGTCAATGACCGCAACCATGGCGGCGCGCCGGGCGCCGGGCGCGGCCTGCCTTGGGCGCAAGAGGTCTTTGCCGGGGCCGGTCTGGAGCTGGACGGCCTTCAGATTCTGCTGCTGACGCAACCGGGATTCCTGTGGTACACTTTCAACCCAGTCAGCTTCTGGCTGGCGATGGAGGGTGACACGCTGCGGGCGGTGATTGCCGAGGTCTCCAACACCTTTGGCGACCGTCACAGCTACCTGTGCCATCTTGACGGGTTTGCGCCGATTGCGGCCGGTGACGAAATCACCGCCAGCAAGATCTTTCACGTCTCGCCCTTCCAGCAGATCGCGGGGGACTACCGGTTCCACTACGATATCCGCCCGGACCGGATCGCCATCCGCATTGCGCTGGAACATGGCGCTGAAGGCGTGATTGCCACCCTGACCGGGCGGCGGCGACAGCTCAGCAACGGCTCGATCCTTCGGGCGGCCCTACGGCGGCCCTTTGGCGCGTTCCGCACCATCGCCCTGATCCATTGGCAGGCCCTGAAACTGAAACTCAAAGGGGCGCCATACAGATCACGCCCCCTCCCCCCAAAGCAGGAGGTCAGCTGATGCTTTTCATTACCAACCGCGTAAAACGCGATTTTCTCGACAGCTGCGCCCAGATCCGCAAGGGCAGCCTGCGCCTGACCACCCCGGAAGGCGAAGTGCATGATTTCGGCAGCGGCGCTCCGGCGGCAGACATGGTGCTGTTCGACTGGGCCGCCGTCACCGCCATGGCCGCGCGCGGTGATATCGGGCTGGGCGAAACCTACATCGAAGGCATGTGGGAGACCTCCAGCATCGAAACCTTGATCCAGGTGGCGATCCTGAACCTCGATTATTTTGGCGATTTCGCCTACCCGAGCTTCTGGAGCGGGCTGAAGTTCCGCGCCGTCGACAAGATCCTGCGCGCCAATTCGATCCGTGGTTCGGCCCGCAACATCAAGGCGCATTACGACGTCGGGAACGAGTTCTACCAACTTTGGCTCGATAGCGGCATGACCTATTCCTCGGCGCTGTTTGCCCCCGGCGACAATGATCTGGAGCGTGCGCAGAACCGCAAATACGACCGGGTGCTGAACCGGCTGACACGGGGCGAGCGGGTGCTGGAAATAGGCTGCGGCTGGGGCGGTTTCGCCGAACGCGCCGCCGATGCCGGGCGCGATGTCACTGGGCTGACCATCTCGCCCAGTCAGCACGGCTATGCCGACGCGCGGCTGGACGGGCGCGCCTCGATCGAGCTGTGCGATTACCGCAAATCCACCGGCACCTACGACAATATCGTTTCGATCGAGATGATCGAGGCCGTGGGCGAGCGCTACTGGCCCAGCTATTTCCAGACCGTCAAGGCACGTCTGGCAGAGGGCGGCAAGGCGGTCATTCAGGCGATCACCGTGCAGGACAGCTATTTCGACATCTACCGCAACTCCTCGGATTATATCCGCCAGTACACCTTTCCGGGTGGCATGCTGCTGTCGGATGCGGTGATTGCCCATCAGGCGCGGCAGGCCGGGCTGCAGGTGACGAACTCCTTCGCCTTTGGGCAAGATTATGCCCGCACCTGCCGGACATGGGCCGAGCAGCTGGCGAAACGGGCGCCCCGGATCATGGAGCTGGGCTATGACGCGGCCTTCCTGCGCAACTGGCGCTATTATCTGGAGATCTGCGCCGGCTCCTTTGCCGTGGGCCAGACCGATGTAGTGCAGGTTGAGCTGACCCATGCCTGAGCAACGGTTCCCGCCTCTGGCCGCCGCGCTGTTGATCGCGGCGCTGCTGCTGCCCGGCGCGGCAGCGGCAAACCTGCGCGGCTTTGGCCTGTCGCAGCCGGTTGAGCTGGGCACCGTCATGGTCCGCTGGCTGGGTCTGCCGATCTACCGCGCCAGCCTGCACACAGAGGGGGAGTCCCGGTTTGGCTGGCGCCAGCCGCTGGCCCTGCAGATCGAATATTTCCGCAGCATCTCGCAGGACGATCTGACCAAGTCCACCCGCGTCGAGATCCAGCGGATCGAAGGGCCGCGCGCGGATCAGGCCGCGATGATGCAAAAACTTGCCAGCTGTTTCCGCGATGTGGCGCGCGGTGATGTATTCACGGCTGTATCAACCCAGCCAGACAGTCTGGTTCTGCATCTCAACGGGCAGCAGACCTGCGCCATCCGTCACCCAGACCTGCGCAAGCGCTTCCTTGGCATCTGGCTTTCGGACAACAGCCGCTCGGCGCGTCTGTCGGCGCGGCTGCGAGGCGATTGATGCACGCAGTCCGGATCAGTCTTTTTGCGCTCATGCTGGCGGCAGCGGGGTTGCCGCTCTATATCCATTTGCCGCGCTATGCCTCGGCAGAGCTGGGGATGAGCCTTGCCACCCTTGGCGCCATTCTGGCGGTGATCCGGGTGGTGGATTTCGTGCAGGATCCAGCGCTTGGTTGGCTGATTGACCGGTATGAGCATGCGCGCGGCGCCTTTGCCGCCCTCGCCTGCCTTGGCATGGCAGCGGGGTTCCTGATGCTCTACACCCTGATACCCGCCGCGGGTGGGCTGGTCTGGCTCATCGCCGCACTGGTGCTGCTGTTCAGCGCCTACAGCCTGGGGACCATCCTGTTTTATGGCCACAGCACCAGCCTGGCGGGATCGCCTGAGGCACTGATCCGGCTGGCAGGCTGGCGCGAAGGCGGCACGCTGGCCGGGATCATCCTCGCCGCGCTGGCGCCATCGCTTTTGCAGCAGGCCGGGGCCAATGGTGGCGGCTATGCCGCCTTTGGTATCCTGCTGGCCCTGATCTGCGTTGGCGTCTGGGCATTGACCCGCCCGCTGTGGCAGATTCCCAGCAGCCCCGAGGCGCCGGTCACTTGGGCCGCCCTGCGCCGCGCCGGGGGCCTGCGCCTTCTGGTGCTTGCCCTGGTCAACAGCCTGCCTGTGGCGATGACTTCGACCCTGTTTCTGTTCTTTGTCGATGAGAAACTTGCGCTGCCGGACCTCGCCGGACCGTTCCTGATCCTGTTCTTTCTGGCGGCGGGCCTATCGGTGCCAATCTGGACCCGGGCCAGCGCTGCCTATGGCGCCCGGCAGGTACTGGTTCCGGCCATGGCGCTGGCCATCCTGTCGTTCAGCGGGGCAGCACTCCTGCCCGCAGGCGCAGCTTGGGCTTTTGCCGCGATCTGCATCGGATCGGGGGCCGCCCTTGGCGCGGATATGGTGATCCTGCCGGTGTTGTTCTCGACGGCGCTGGCGCGGGCCGGGCTACGCGGCGGGCAGGCCTTTGGCCTTTGGACATTCGCCGCCAAACTGTCCCTAGCCGCCGCGGCGGTGATCCTGCTGCCCGCGCTGCAACTGAGCGGATTTGAACCCGGCGGCCCCAATGATACCAGCGCCCTGATGGCGCTGACCCTGGCCTATGCCGTTTTGCCCTGTCTTATCAAACTGCTGGCGATCGCCCTGGTGATGCGCCTGCCGCGAGAGGTCTCCTTGTCATGAAACTGGTTCTCCTGCTTCTTGTTGCCGTGCTTGTGCTCGCCCTCTGGCGGCCCGGATTTGGCTTTCGCGCCCAGCGGCTGGCGCATTACGCAGACACCGGCCCCGCCTTTGACATTCAGGAGCGCCTTTCCGGCACACTGATCTCCGAAGGCATGATCTACGGGCCGCGCGGACGCGTTGTGTCGCGCTTTGTTGCGCGGATGAACGGGGAATGGGACGGCGCCACCGGCACGCTGAGCGAGAATTTCGCCTATGCCAATGGCAGCACCCAGGCGCGCAAATGGTATCTGACCATTGGCGAGGACGGGCATTTCACCGCCACCGCCGACGATATCATCGGCGAGGGCAAGGGCCAGCAGATGGGCGCCACCGTGCGGCTCACCTATCGCATCCGTCTGCCCGAAGATGCCGGAGGCCACGTGCTGGACGTCACCGACTGGATGTACCTGATGGACAACGGCACCATTCTGAACCGCTCGGAAATGCGCAAGTTCGGCATCAAGGTCGCCGAGCTGATCGCCACCATGCGCCCGGCGGAGGGCTGAGATGTTCGAAGGGCAGACCTGGTGGATCGTCGGCGCCAGCGAAGGGCTCGGCCGGGCCTTGGCCAAGGAGATGGGCGGCGCGGGCGCCCGGCTGATCCTGTCCGCCCGCAATGCCGGGCGGCTGCAGCACCTTTGCGACGGCCTGTCCAATGCCCGGGCGCTGCCTATGGATGTGACGGACCCGGATGATGTGATCCGCGCCATTGCAGATCTGGGGCCTGTGGACGGTGTGGTCTACTGCGCCGGGGCCTATGATCCGCTCAGCGCGCAGGACTGGCAGCCGGAGGCAGTCGAGACCATGTGCGCGGTCAATTTCACCGGCGCGTTGCGGGTACTGGGGCAGATCGTGCCGCAGTTTTGCCGCCGGGACAGTGGCCATATCGTGCTGATCGGTTCGCTGGCCGGGTTCACCGGCCTGCCGGGTGCCATCGGATATGGCGCCTCCAAGGCGGCGCTGATGCATCTGGGGGAAAACCTGCAGGCTGATCTGCGCGGCAGCAATGTGCGGGTGCAGGTGATCAACCCCGGCTTTATCCGCACCCGGCTGACGCAGAAGAACCAATTCAAGATGCCGCAGATCCTTGAGCCGGAAGACGCCGCCCGACGCTGCCTGCGCGCCATGCAGGGGCGGCGCTTCAGCACCAGTTTTCCAGCGCCGTTTTCCTGGGTCTTCACCCTTGGCCGCCTGCTGCCGCGCCGCCTGTTCCTGAAACTGATGTAGCGAGGGATTGATGCCCACACACACGCCCCCGAAACAGGTTGTGATCCTCGGCGCCAGCGGCGGTATCGGCGCGGCGCTGGTGCAGCATTACGCCGCCCAGCCCCATGTCGAAACCGTGCACGCCGTATCCCGTCGAGGGGACACACCCGCCGCCGGTCCGGTGAAGCCCCATGCGGCCGATGTCACAAATGAGGCCAGTCTGATCGCGCTGGCTGACGCGCTGGAGGCGCCCGATCTGATCATCCTGGCCACTGGAATCCTGTCGGACGGAACCGCGCTAAAGCCCGAAAAATCCCTGAAACAGCAAAGCCTGTCTGCGTTTGAACAGGTCTTTGCCGTCAATACCTTTGGTCCGGCCATGGCAGCGCGTCACCTGATCCCACGGATGCCAAGGGACCGGCGCACCATCTTTGCGGCGCTGTCGGCGCGGGTCGGCTCGATCTCGGACAACGGGCTAGGCGGCTGGCACGCCTATCGCGCCTCCAAGGCGGCGCTGAACATGCTGCTGCGCAACTACGCCATCGAAATGGCTCGGCTCAATCCCGATTTCGTCTGTGCAGGCCTGCATCCCGGCACCGTAGACACTGATCTGTCCCGCCCCTTCAGCCGCGCCGTGCCCGAAGGCAAGCTGTTCACGCCCGCCTATGCTGCGGATTGTCTGGCCGGGGTGATCGCGGGGCTGTCACCCGAGAACAGCGGCATGGTTTTTGACTGGGCGGGAAAACCCGTTCCGGCGTAAGACACAAACCGAAGAACAGGGCAGATCACCGCACCGTGAGCCACGCCACGACCCGGGCACGCCCCCTTGCCCCACTGCCCCGTGAGGTGTCACAGTGATGCGGGCGTGATCCGGACACCAATCGCCCGGCATGGGAGGGGCACAACTTGAAATCCGTTCGGCTACGCCTGTTGCTGCTGGCGCTGTTACCGCTCAGCGTGCTGATGCCGCTGATGCTTATTCTGGCAATGACCCGCTGGAATGCCGATTATGATGCCGTCCTGATTGCCAAGGTCGACAGCGACCTGCGCATCGCCGAGCAATATCTGGGCCACCTGCAGACCGGCACCGCCAACAGCATGCTGAACCTGGCGCAATCCACCGCCTTTCAGGCCGCGCTGAACGATGGCTCCGAGGCGGTGAACCGACTTCTTGAAAGTCGCAGACAACAACTGCAGCTCGATTTCCTTGAATATCTGCCGCTTGCCGAACTGGAAGGGCCACAGCAGAAATGGCCAGTGATCCGCACGGCCGCCACCGGACAGCTGGCCTCGGAGATCGACATTTTCTCCTCTGATGATCTGTCCCTTCTCTCCCCTGCCCTGCAGGAACGCGCCAATATCACCCTGATCGAAACAGAAGCCGCCGCGCCGACCACCCGCAAGGTCGAGGATCGCGGCATGGTGGTGCACACCGCCGCCCCGGTGATCATGCCCGGCCATAACGGGGTGCTGCGCGGCGGGCTCCTGCTGAACCGCAACCTCGATTTCATCGATACGCTGAACGCGCTGGTCTATCTCAGCGACGAGGACGGCGGCAACCGGCAGGGCACCGCCACCCTGTTTCTTGAGGACACGCGGGTGTCGACCAATGTGCGCCTGTTCGAAGACGTGCGCGCCCTTGGCACAAGGGTCTCGGCGGTGGTGCGCCGCGTGGTTCTGGAGGAGGGCCGCACCTGGCTGAACCGCGCCTTTGTGGTCAACGACTGGTATATCTCGGGCTATCTGCCGCTGACCGACAGTTTCGGAGAACGGGTCGGGATGCTGTATGTCGGCTTCCTCGAAGCGCCCTATATGGCGGCCAAATCCGAGGCGTACTGGACCATTGTCGGCGCCTTCCTGATGGTTCTGGCCCTGTCGGCGCCGCTGTTCCTGTGGCTGGCCAAGGGCATCTTTTCACCGCTGGAGCGGATGACCGTGACCATGAAACGGGTGGAGCGTGGCGATCTCACTGCGCGCAATGGCGATGTGGGCAGCCGCGACGAGATCGGACAGGTGGCATCGCACCTTGATACCCTGCTGGACCAGTTGCAGGACCGCGATCAGAAGCTGCGCGAATGGGCCGGAGAGCTGAACGCCCGCGTCGATCAGCGCACCGCGGAACTGCGGGCCGCGAACCAGAAACTGGAAGACACCTACAAACAGCTGGTGATGAGCGAAAAGCTGGCCTCGATCGGGGAAATCACCGCCGGGGTCGCGCATGAAATCAACAACCCGGTCGCGGTGATCCAGGGCAATGTCGACGTGATGCGGATGACGCTGGGACCGGGTGCAGCGGAGGTGAAGACCGAGCTGGATCTCATCGACAATCAAGTCATGCGGATCGGCGCCATCGTCAGCAAGCTCTTGCAATTCGCCCGGCCTTCAGAATTCGGCACCTTCAAGGAAAGCGTCGATATCGCCAATGTGGTCACCGATTGCCTGGTGCTGGTGGATCACGTGCTCAGCAAGCATAACATCGTGGTCGATGGTCATTTCGATGTCGCCCCGGCGGTACGTATTGATCCCGGTGAGTTGCAGCAGGTGATCATCAATCTGGTGATCAATGCGGCGCAGGCGATGAAGGAAACCGGCACGCTGACCCTGACACTCAAGGCAGAAGAGCGCGATGGCACGCCGGGGGCTTGCCTGACAGTGGCCGATAGCGGCCCGGGCATCAGCGAGGATCACATTTCAGAGGTGTTCAACCCGTTTTACACCACCAAACCGGGCGAAGGCACCGGGCTGGGCCTGTCGATCAGCCAGACCCTGATCCAGCATGCAGGCGGGATCATCACGGTGCGAAACCGCGAGGAGGGCGGCGCCGCCTTTGCGATCTGGCTGCCGGAGCGCCGCGACTGAAACGGCGCTTCCGGCCAGTCCTTAAACCTCTTTACACCCCCCAGGAGGCGCATTTTCGGTCGATGGTCTTGCGCGATACGCCCAGGCGACGGGCGGCTTCGGCGCGGTTGCCATCGCAGGCGTCCAGCATGTGCATGATGTGGCGCTGGGTCACCAGATCCAGCGTTTCAATTGCTGCCGGGCCGGTGACCGATCCCTTGCCAGAGAATTCTTCCGGGAACTCCCCCAGAATGACCGAGCGTTCGATCAGGTTGCGCAGCTCACGCACGTTGCCGGGCCAGTCATAGCGGGAAAACTTCAGCAAGGTTTCCTCGTTCAGCTCGAGCGCGGGCATGCCAAGCGTCGCCGAGAATTGCTCCATGAACAGCGCTGCCAGTTCGATGATATCCTCGATCCGCTCGCGCAGCGGGGGCATCTCGATCTTCACCACATTGATGCGATGATACAGATCGGCGCGGAACCGGCCCTCGGCCACGGCCTCTTCGAGATCGGCATTGGTGGCAAAAAGGAATCGCAGGTTCAGCGGGATGTCCCGTTCGGCACCGACGGGGCGCACCCGCTGGTCCTCAAGCACCCGCAACAGCGCCGCCTGCACCTGATCGGGCATCTGCGCCACCTCATCGAGGAACAGCGTGCCGCCATCCGCGTGCAGGAACAACCCGTCTCGGCGCCGGTCCTGTTCGTCCAGAACGCCGAACAGCTCATGCGCGATCCGGTCCGGGGCGATGGCGGCGCAATTGACAGCTACAAACGGCTTCTGCGCCCGATCCGACAGCGAATGCATCGTGCGCGCTGCGATTTCCTTGCCGGTGCCGCTGGCGCCGGTGAACAGCACCGGCGTTGGCAGTGGCGCCAGCCGGGTCAGCATCTCGCGTGCCTGGGTGATGGCCGCCGATTTGCCCAGCAGCCGCCCCCGCGCCGCAGACCCTTCGGCCGACAACTCGTGTTTCAGCAGGTAGTTTTCCCGGCGCAGGTATTTGCGGTCCAGCGCCCGCGCCACCGAATTGAGGATCTGATTGGCCCGGAACGGCTTCAGCACGAAATCGGCCACCCCGGCACGAAGCGCCATGATCGCGGTTTCCAGATCCGCATAGGCGGTGACCAGAATGGTATCGGCAAACAGCCCCACCCGGCGCTGCTCCTGCACCCATTCAAGCCCGGTCTTGCCCGGCATGATATTGTCGAGGATCACCAGATCGAAATGCGACTGATCGAGGATTGCGGAGGCTTCCGCCGCCGATGCCGCCTGCTCGACCCGCTTGCAACGCGGGCTGAGGATCTTGGTCATGAAATTGCGCATACCCGGTTCGTCATCGATCACCAGGATCGAAGCACCGGCAAGGTTTTCGCCGTATTCATCGCGCGGGACGGCAGAGATGACGGGCTGGTTCAATCCAGGCGCACCGCTTGGCCTGCGAATTTCTCATCCGCGGCAAATCCTGCGCGATCCAGAGCCAGATCCGCTCCTACGGCGATCACGGCAATCGCCGCAAAGCCTGCAAACATCGCTTTCATCCTGTCACTTCTCCGGTTGCGTTGCGTGTTTCAGAAAACCCACCAGGTCCTTGCGGTCCTCGGCGGCGGTGATGCGCTGCATCGGCATTTTCGACCCCGGAATGTAGTGGTCCGGTCCCAGATCGAACAGCGCATCGATCGTGTCGTCGTTCCAGATGATATCAGATCCCTGCAGCACCGGCGAATACCGGTATCCCGGCAGCGTTCCGGCGCGGCGTCCGAACAGCCCGTGCAGGCTGGGTCCGGCCTTGCGGCTCTCCCCGCCGGTCAGCGCGTGGCAGATCGAACATTTGCGCATGAACTGCCGCTCGCCGTTGGGCATGCTGTCGGCCGGACGCAGGAATGTACGCTCTTGCCCCATCGCGGGGTCGAATTCATTCATCAGCGCCACCGGCCAGCCATAGACCACATCATCAAGTCCTCCGGCCCAAATGGTGTTGCCATCCGGCGAAAAGGCAAGGGCCCAGACCGGCCCCTGCCGCGTGGCACGGAAATCGCGGGCGATGCGCCAGCCGTTCCCATCACTGCCAGTGTCGATCATCATGATGTAGCCATGACCATCCCCCACCGCCAATTGGCCGGTGGATGCGTGATAGGCCATCGCCAGGATCGGGCGACGGTCGAGGGTGAAATCGGCAATCGGGGCGCCGCTCTCCATGTCGATGATGCGGGTCACCCCGTCCACCGCGCCATAGGCCAGCCAGCCTGCCCGAGCGTCGACGATCAGCCGGTTGACACCAAACCCCTGCTGCACCAGCGGGCGCGGCGCTGTGCCCGGCTCTGCATCGAACCGCAACACCCCGCCATCCATGGTGGCGGCAAAGAGGCTGCCCTCGGGGCCAAAGGCCACGTCATTCACGCCGCTGCCGAGCTTGAGGTTGCGCCCCGCACCGCCTGCCAGCGGCCAGATCCCGACGCTGCCGTCCCAGCTGGCCGAGGCAACCGATTGCCCGTCGGGCGAAATCGCCAGACCGCGCACCTTGCCCCTGTGCGTGCCTAACAGGCGCACACCGCCATCCGGGTCCCACAGGCGGACTGTGAAATCATCGCTGCCCGTCACCAGACGCCCTGCCCCGGCAAAGGCCACCGCCGTCACTGCCGCATCATGACCTTCGAGCCACAGAGGCTGCCGGTCCTGCCACAGGGCCGCGGAATTGTCGAAACTGACACTGGCCACCTGCCCCGAGGGCGCGGTCGCCAGCCCCATCACGGGGCCGCCGTGGCCTTTGAGCGTGGTGAAGCCCTGCGCCGAAACCGCTCCGGCGCAAAGACTTGCAACAAGGCTCAAGCTGGCAAGGAAACGCATGGTGCCGCAGGTCCCCAGAGGCTATTCCGCCGGTGTGGCGCCCTTGGCGCGTCCGGCATCCTTGGCCTTTTCTTCCTCCAGCACCTCGTCCAGCCAGATCGAATGGTGCTGATGGGCCCAGGCTTCATCCACCTCACCCGATCCCATGGCATCATAGGCGCCTTCCATCCCGACCGAGCCGATGTAGATATGCGCGATGATGATCGCCATCAGCACAAAGGCCATAATCGCGTGCCAGGCTTGGGCGAACTGCATTTCCTCTTGCGGAGACAACTGCTCCGGCAGGGTGCCAAGCCCGACCCACTGCGGCAGACCGATGTCGTTCAGCACCGCAAATGTCTTGGCAAAAAGCGGCAGCTCATAGGGGAACAGCAGCGACAGACCCGAGACCGAAATCGAGGCGCCGAACAGGATCACCGACCAGAAGATCACCTTTTGGCCTGCGTTGAATTTCTTCGCGGGCGGGTGCTTGTTGCCGATGATGCCGCCGAACTGACGGATCCATACCAGATCGGTGCGGTTGGGAATATTGTGCATCACCCACATCACGAAGACCAATACCAGAGCTACCATGAAGGCCCAAGCGACCGAGTTGTGCAGCCATTTGCCATAGATCAGCAGGAAGGAGTTCAGATCCTTGCCCAGATAGGGCGCGATGAAGGCGCGGCCAAACAGGGTCAGAAGGCCGGTGATCCCCAGCAGGATGAAGGATCCGGCCAATGTCCAATGCGCCATCCGTTCGATGAATTTGAATCGCGTGACGGTGCGGCCGGTCAGCTCTCCGTCGACGGGGATACGTCCGCGCAGCATGTAGAACACCACCAGCGCCCCAAGGGTGCCCAGCAGCAGCCAGCCGCCGTATTGGCGCAGCGGCCCCTCGCGGAAAGAAAGCCAGGTCATGCCGCCATCCTGCATCAGGACGCTGGCGACCTCGCCCCCGGCAGAGACGGTAACCTCGGCCGAACCATAGCGCACCTGGCGCCAGACCTCGGGGTCGGAGACACCTCCAAGGGTGCCAAGTTGTTGGGAAATCCCTGCCGCCGCATCCGGGTCTCCGGTTGCGTCGCGGCGGAAGGAGTCATCCAGTTTCTCGCCGCGTTGCCGGGCGAGGATATCTTCAAGCGTCTGCGCACCACCTGTGGCGCTGCGGTCCGCAGGCGCTGGTACAGCCGCCTCCTGGGCCTGCACCGCGCCAACCAGCAGCGTAAGTTGCAGAACAAATGCGAAAGCCATGCGCAGCATGTGCCACACTCCTTCGGGTTTGTCGTATGTATAACAGATAGGTCAGGATGGCCCGCGCACGGCAGGCCATCCCCAGCTTTACGCTGAAAAGACGGGTTTAGCCGCCCTTTTGCTCGTAAGCCGTGCCCCAGCCCCAAGCACCCGAGCCGAACCCACGCGCCACGACGCGTTCGCGGTAGACGGCAGACACCACATCGCCATCACCGGCGAGCAGCGCCTTGGTCGAGCACATTTCGGCGCAGATGGGCAGCTTGCCCTCGGCGATCCGGTTGCGACCGTATTTGGAGAACTCCGCGTTGGAGTGGTTCTCCTCAGGGCCACCGGCGCAGAAGGTGCATTTGTCCATCTTGCCACGGCTGCCAAAGTTGCCTGCCTGCGGGTACTGCGGCGCGCCAAAGGGGCACGCGTAGAAGCAGTAGCCACAACCGATGCAGAGGTCCTTGGAGTGCAGAACCACCCCTTCCTCGTTCTGGTAGAAGCAGTCCACCGGGCAAACGGCCATACAGGGCGCGTCCGAACAATGCATACAGGCGACCGAGATCGACCGTTCGCCGGGCTTGCCATCATTGATGGTCACAACGCGGCGGCGGTTGATACCCCAGGGCACCTCATGCTCGTTCTTACAGGCGGTGACACAGGCGTTACATTCGATGCAGCGTTCGGCATCGCAGAGAAACTTCGCTCTTGCCATTACTCTATCTCCTTACGCTGGCATGATTTTGCAGAGAGTACACTTGGTCTCCTGCATCTGGGTCACACTGTCATACCCGTAGGTCTGAGCCGTGTTGGTGCTTTCGCCCAGCACATATGGATCAGCGCCGTCCGGATATTTGTGCCGCTGGTCCTCGCCCTGGAAATGACCGCCAAAGTGGAACGGCATGAAGGCAACGCCCTCGCCGACCCGTTCGGTGACCATGGCCATGACCTTGACCTTGCCGCCCTCGGGACCTTCGACCCAGCACTGTTCGCCATCCCGCACGCCAAGGTTATTGGCATCGCGCGGGTTGATTTCCACGAACATGTCCTGCTGAAGCTCGGCCAGCCAGGGGTTGGAGCGGGTCTCGTCGCCGCCACCCTCGTATTCGACCAGACGGCCGGATGTGAGGATGATCGGGAAGTCCTGCGAGACATCCTTCTTCTGGATCGAGGCATACATCGTCGGCAGACGATAGAATTTGCGATCCTCGTAGGTTGGATAATCCGCAACCAGATCCCGGCGGTTGGTATAGAGCGGTTCGCGGTGAACCGGCACCGGATCTGGGAAGGTCCACACGACGGCACGGGCCTTGGCGTTGCCGAAAGGCGCGCATTCGTGCTTGATCGCGACCCGCTGGATGCCGCCGGAAAGGTCGGTTTTCCAGTTGGTCTTGGGACCCGCCACAGCATCGATCGCGGCGCGTTCCTCGTCGGTCAGGTCGCTGTCCCAGCCTAGATCCATCAGCATCTGCATGGTGAATTCAGGATAGCCGTCCTGGATTTCAGAGCCCACGGAATAGACGCCTTCGGCCAGCAGGTTGTCACCGTCCCGCTCCACGCCGAAACGGGCGCGGAAGGTGAGACCACCTTCGGAGACCGGTTTGGACATGTCATAAAGGTTCGGCGTGCCCGGGTGGTTCATCTCGGGCGTTCCCCAGCAAGGCCATGGCAGACCGTAGTAGTCGCCATCGGCCGGGCCACCCACCGCGCGCAGCGTGGTGCGGTCAAAGGTGTGCTGGTTGGCCATGTGCTTCTTCAGCCGTTCCGGGCTTTGACCGGTATAGCCGATGGTCCACAGACCCTTGTTGAACTCGCGGGTGATGCTCTCGATGTTCGGCGTTTCCGCGTCTTCCATCTCGATATTGCGGAACAGCCGATCCGCCCAGCCGAACTTGTTGGCGAATTTCGCCATGATCACGTGATCGGGCAGGCTTTCGAACAGCGGATCCACCACCTTGTCGCGCCACTGGAACGACCGGTTCGACGCGGTCACGGAACCGCGGGTTTCGAACTGGGTACAGGCCGGCAGTAGGTAGACACCGTCTTCGCGGTCATGCAGCACGGCGGAAACGGTGGGATACGGGTCGACAACGACCAGCATGTCCAGCTTTTCCATCGCCGTCTTCATTTCCGTCATCCGGGTCTGCGAGTTGGGCGCGTGGCCCCACAGAACCATGGCCCGAACGTTGTTCGGCTGATCCATGTTTTCCTTGTCTTCAAGGATACCATCGATCCAGCGGCTGACCGGAATACCCGTCAGGTTCTGCAGGCTCTTGTCTTTGCCGTCCGCGCCTTTCAGCGTGTCGAACTGGCCTGCCAGCCATTCGGGATCTTCTTCCCAGACCCGCGCCCAATGCGCCCAGGCGCCTTTGGACAGGCCATAGTAGCCCGGCAGCGTGTGCGACAGAACACCAAGGTCGGTTGCGCCCTGCACGTTGTCATGGCCGCGGAAGATGTTGGTGCCGCCACCCGACGCACCCATGTTGCCCAGCGCCAGCTGAAGCACGCAGTATGCGCGGGTGTTGTTGTTACCGGTGGTGTGCTGGGTGCCGCCCATACACCAGATCACGGTGCCGGGACGGTTGTTGGCCATGGTGCGCGCAACCCGGCGCAGCTGGCTGCCGGGCGTGCCGGTGACGCGCTCGACCTCTTCGGGGGTCCACTTGGCCACTTCTTCGCGGATCTGGTCCATGCCCCAGACACGGGTGCGGATGAACTCTTTGTCTTCCCAGCCGTTTTCGAAGATGTGCCACAGGATGCCCCAGACCAGCGCCACATCGGTGCCGGGACGGAAGCGCACATATTCGTCGGCATGGGCCGCGGTGCGGGTGAAACGCGGATCGCAGACGATCAGCGGCGCGTTGTTCTGCTCCTTGGCCTTCAGCACGTGCAACAGCGAGACGGGGTGCGCCTCGGCCGGGTTGCCGCCGATGATGAAGATCGCCTTGGAGTTATGGATATCGTTGTAGCTGTTGGTCATGGCGCCGTAGCCCCATGTGTTCGCAACACCCGCAACGGTGGTGGAGTGACAGATCCGTGCCTGGTGATCCACGTTGTTCGTGCCCCAATAGGCGGCGAACTTGCGGAACAGGTAGGCCTGTTCATTGTTATGCTTGGCCGAGCCGAGCCAGTAGACGCTGTCAGGTCCGCTTTCCTCGCGGATCTGCATCATGCCGTCGCCGATCTCGTTGATGGCCTGATCCCAGCTGATGCGTTTCCACTCGCCGTTCTCTTTCTTCATCGGGTACTTGAGACGACGCTCGCCATGGGCGTGCTCGCGCACCGATGCCCCCTTGGCGCAATGGGCGCCGAGGTTGAACGGGCTGTCCCAGCCGGGTTCCTGCCCGACCCAGACACCGTTCTGAACTTCTGCCACGACGGTACAGCCGACCGAGCAGTGGGTGCAGACGGATTTTACGGTTTCAACAGCGCCCGCCGCAGCGGTGGCCGCATTGGCCTGGGTCACCGACCCGCCGGTGGCGCTGATGGCAGCCAGGCCGCCGATGGCCAAGCCGGAGCCGCGCAAAAAGGCGCGGCGGTCGACGGATGTTTCCGCGACGTTGGACAGGATACTGGTCCGCTGGGGGCGTCTCGCAACCCCGTTGGTCTTTTTCCTAAGCATTTAGAACCTCCCTTGCTTGCTTCCTCCTCAGAAAGCGCGCTGGGTTAACGAAAAACCTCTGGCGGTCGGGCGTCACGCAACCAGTTGCCGTCGGTCATGGGATGCATGCGGCGCGTTAGAACCGGACGCTTTCGTAATAGGCGCGGGTATGCGCGGTATCCTGCATCGTCTCCTTTGCAAGATCAGGTGCGGCGGCCTCGGCCTCGCCCCCGGTCGTCGCAACCGCCACCGCTGCCAGCGGCGCCGTGGTTGCGGCGATCTTCAGAAAGTCGCGGCGGCTCGATGCTGCCTCTGCTTTCTTGGTCATGTGAGTCTCTCCTCCTTGGTGATCGCTCACGGTTGTGGGGCAGACCTTGCCGCCCCGGCTCATGCGGATTTCTCCGCGCTCATCCGGAACCCTTCGGCCTCGATCTCCATGAACACCCGGCCGACAGCGCCGACCGAGGCATAGAGAACCGAGTTCTTTGCCTTCTCGAGATCCGAAAAGAAGTGACCGGCCCAGGGGCCGATATGGGTGTTGAAGAAGGTCTTCTGATCGGCCAGCGAGGCAGGTTCGCCAAAGCGGCCCGCGATCAGCGCCCCCATCATTTCCATCAGCGAGGCGATATTGTCTTCGGGCTCATAGACGTTCTGCGCCCGGGTCATGCCCCGCGCCGCCATGTCCCGGCGCAGCTGCGCCAGCGGTTTTTCATTCAGGAACCCGGTCAGGTAGTAGCTGGCATAGGGCAGCAGCTCACCCCGGCCGAGGCCGATGAACAGCTTGTTGAACTCACGCTCCACCGCGGGCGGCTTTGACAGTTTGGCGATCTTGGCCAGCGCGTTGATCGCCACGCCCAGATCGGTGTCATCCCCCTGCAGACCAGCGGTCTGCCCCAGCAGGAACTCATCCGGCGGCGACGCCAGGATGAGACCCAGGAAATTATACAGATCCGCGCGCAGGCGGTCCTCTTCGCTTACCAACGGCGCTGCGGCATCAGCGGTGGCTGTCATGTCTTGCTCCTTGTTCATGCCGTGCCCCGGATCTGGCTCTGGCTTCCATCAAAGGAAAAGCGCATCCGGCGCGGCATCATGTTCCCGGGGGCAGTATCACCGGAATCCCCGCTCGGGTCAGCCTCGGTCTGCTGCTCTTGCCGAGTGGCGTTCCAGTCGTCGGCGGTCTGTGCAGGCCCGGCAGCGACGACCTCAGAGGTCTCCGCAGCGATGTCTGTGCCCTGCTCTTCGCTTTCTGCGCCCTCTTCGGGTGCGCCTTCGGCGGGTGCAGCGGCGACTGCCGCTTCGGCCTCGGCCTTTTCTGCTGCCTGACGGGCCAGTTCCTCGACGTGTTTGGTCATGCCCTTGCCCACCTGATAGGCGGTCTGCATGCCCTCCACGACCATGGCGCTGTCGGTGAAATCCTCACCGTAATCGACCAGCCCGTCGATATTTGCCAGCACCGGGTTCAGACGCCACAGGCGGCGCAGGGCGCGGATGCGAATGCGGGCCGGAACCACCTCACGCAGGAAGACCTTGAAATCGTCGCCTTCCTCCAGCGTGTCGGGATCGGGCAATTCCAGCTCGGCCAGGATCTCTGCGTCGCTCTTTTCCTCCAGCGCCGCGTCGCGTTCTGCTGCCTCAACAGCAGCCTCTGCGCGAGCTTCGGCTGCGGCTTCGGCCTCTACGGCGGCCTTGCGGCGGGACCAGAAATCGCGGCTCATTGCAGGCGCCCCTTCTTGACCAGGGCGGGCGAGCGGTACACGTCGGTCAGCTGCGCGATGCGCGGATCGCCAATGCCATCCTCGGCCTCCCCCACGGTGCGCTTGTCACGGCGGCGTTTCTTGAATTCCTCTTCCTTGAAATGCGCCAGCGCGAATTCCCGCACCCAGGCCACAAGACCAGAGGGCATCGGCACCTTCTCCACCAGTTCCTCGCCGCTGTCGGCATAGTCCTGCGCCTCGTAAGGAGAGGCGGTGACCAGCGTCATTTCCAGCGGGCGGTCGGCATCATCGCTTTCGCGCATCACAACGTAGACACAGGGCGGTTCTGCGGTCAGCCCGTGCATATAGGCTTCGGCATCGGCGCGGTGCAGTTCCAGCGGCAGTGTCGCGGCGTGGAACTCGCTGGCGCCGTCTTCCTCGCGCAGCAATTGCCAATCTGCGGACCGGGCTGCGGGCAAGACGCCTGCCACCTTCCAAGACCATCGTGCCCAGCGGGTCACCCCCGGGGTCCGGCGAAGTACGATGCCAAGCGGCATCACGTCGGTCTTGTCCAAACTACGGCTCACTGGTTGCGCACCCTACATCTCCCTGCGTCGGACAAGTGTGCCGCAAGGTCACGCCTTCGTGAAAGCCTGCTCTGCACCCGATCTGCAAATTTCCCGCAACCCGGACAAATTGGGGCAGACGCAGGGGGGTAGAGTTCCGCCTTGGTCGAATTGTCTATGTCGACAAAAACAATCGGAATACCGCTGTACACAAAACCGCGCGAATCACCCCGGTATTTTGCGCCCCATCCGGGGCCTACTGCGGGGTGCAAACCGGTTTACGTGGCTTCAGAATCATGCCTAATCTGTGGCCCGGATGGCGGTTATCCGCCCGTCACGCCAGCCCTGATGCAAGCGAGGAAAGAATGGCCAAGCAGTTGATTCTATGCGATTGTTCTGGATCTCAGGAGATCGATTCGGAGCGACTTTCCGACGTCACGGGATTGTCATGTTCAAAGATGCATTCGGCCCTTTGCACCAGCCAGACCGACAGCGCTGCCGCTGCAATCGGTGCCGGAGACGCGGTCATTTGCTGCACTCAGGAACAGCGCCTTTTCGAGGAGATCGCGGGCGAAATCGGTGCCCCCTCTCCGGCCTTCCTTGACCTCAGGGACAGGGCCGGATGGACCGCTGATGAGGGCGATTTGCTACCCAAAATGTCCGCCCTCGTGGCCGAGGCGGCGCTAGATACCTCGGCGGCCAAGACCGTCGATGTGGTGTCCGAGGGCCTGTGCCTGATCGTCGGTTCGGGCGATGTGGCGCTGGCCGCCGCCAAACGGTTGCAGGACAGTCTGGCCGTGACGGTGCTGCTGACAGGTGATGACGAACCGCCGATGAGCCGCGACTTCGACGTGGTGCGGGGACAGCTGCGGCAGGCCTCTGGCGCGCTTGGCCAGTTTCAGGTCATCATCGACGCCTTGCAGCAGCTCGACACCACCGGCCGCAGCTGGAGCTGGACAGCCCCCCGCGATGGTGGTCGCTCGGAATGCGATATCATTCTGGACCTGACCGGCGGCACGCCGCTGTTCCCGGCCCATGAAAAACGCGAAGGATACCTGCGTGCCGATCCCAAGGGCGTGCAGGCGGTGGCCGATGCAGTGCTGGAGGCCAGCCAACTGGTCGGCACCTTCGAAAAACCGCTCTACGTGCGCAGCGAACCGCTGCTCTGCGCCCATTCACGTGCCGGCCAGACCGGCTGCACCAATTGTCTTGATGTCTGCCCTACCGGCGCCATCAGCCCCAATGGCGATCACGTCAGCATCGACCCGATGATCTGCGCCGGCTGCGGCGCCTGTGCCTCGCTTTGTCCCTCTGGCTCGATCACCTATGACGCGCCGCCCACCGATACGCTGATGCGCCGCATTCAGGTGCTGGCAAAGGCCTATCTCGATGCCGGGGGCAGCGCCCCGCGCCTCTTGGTGGTGAACGAACACGGCGCCGAGATGATCCGCCTTGCGGCCCGGTTCGGACGCGGGCTGCCTGCCGATGTGCTGCCGCTGGAGCTGGAAGCGATGAATACCTTTGGTCATGCCGAGATCCTCGCGGCACTGGCCGCCGGATTTGCCCATGTGTCGCTGCTGATGTCGCCCAAGGTGGACCGCGCAGTGCAGGAGCGTGAGCTGACCCTGGCCCAGGCCATCGCGGGCGACAAGGCCACCCTGCTGGACCTGAACGACCCTGACGCGCTGAGCGATGCGCTATTTGGCGCCAAAGTGCCCGCGCCGATAAATGAGCCGTTGCGCCCCATGGGCACCCGCCGCCAGATCACCCGGCAGGCCGCCCGCGCGCTGGCGCCTGAGGCCGACATGCTGCCCCTGCCGGATGATGCGCCCTATGGCGCGGTGCTGGTCGATACCGACAGCTGCACCCTGTGCCTGTCCTGCGTCTCCCTTTGCCCCTCCGGCGCGCTGGGGGACAACCCGGATCTGCCGCAGCTGCGGTTCCAAGAGGACGCCTGCCTGCAATGCGGCCTATGCGCCAATGTCTGCCCTGAACAGGCGATCAGCTATGAACCGCGCCTGAACCTCCAGCCCGAAGCGCTAAGCCAGGTGGTGGTGCACGAAGAGGAACCCTTTGCCTGCGTCGAGTGCGGCACGCTGTTCGGGGTGAAATCCACCATCGAACGGATCACCGAAAAACTGGCCGGAAAACACGCGATGTTCGCCACCTCGGATGCGGCACGGATGATCCAGATGTGCGACGATTGCCGGGTCAACGCGCAGTTCCATCAGGAAAACAATCCCTTCGAAGGCAAGGAACGCCCGCGCGTGCGCACCACGGCCGATTACCTCAGCAAGCGCCGCGATCACTGATGTTGCAAGGGGGCTCCCAGATCTGCCGGGGTGAGGCTGGACACATAGGCCAGGATCGCCTCCAGCTCGTCCAGAGTCATGGCCACGGGCACGATAGGCGACGGGCGGTCCGCGGGGAAGGGCTCGGTCACATCGGCGACCTGGGTAAAGGAGGGGTGCGGGTTCAGCGCATAAAAGGCCTGGAACCTGTAATCCCAGTCCGGCAGCGCCCGCAGCACGAAAAAGGACGGCGTCGATCCGATATCGGTCATGCGCATGTCCTCGGCCACCGCGTGGCAACGCCCGCATTTGCTGCGCGACAGGTTCTGTCCTTTCATCGCGTCGCCTTCGAAGACGATTTCTTCCTCCACCTCGGCGGTGATCTGCGGCAGGGTGAACATCTGCACCCCATCCGGCGCATAGGCGGTGATCGTGCGCGCGCCCACGTCCGAGCCGAGCCAGTCGACAAACCGCGCCGTGCCCGGATGGGCGCCATCCAGCACCTGCATGTGCCAGAGCGCGGCCGCATCCTGAAACACCGGCGTTCCCTTGGGCACGTCGGAAAACGCGGCCTCGGCAGCCGCGCCGGGCGTGACGAGTTCGATGCGCACCTGCGTTTTCAGGGAAAACCGCGGCAGAAGATGTTTCAGAAATCCGGTTTCGACCAGCCCCTGCGGCACCGCCAGCCGGACCAACCGATCCTCGGCCTGAACGGGACTGCCGACCGTCAGCAGCCAGAGCACAAGCACCGGGATCAACGCAGCCCGGCCCGCCGCCACAGTCCTGATCCAGTGCAGCAATGCAGGCACTCCTGCAAAACTGAGCGCTGCACGCACCCCGGGAAAATTGAGCGCTGCACGCTCTGGCCGGATCGGATAGAGAAAAGACAAACGGACCATTCGAAATGCTAGGGATCAACCTACATTTCAGTCAAGTGTTCCGTACACAGACGCAAACGAACCCACCAAAGGAGTAGACCGGCGTGTCCCTCACCCGTGAAACTGTCCTCGAGGCACTGAAGACCATCACCGACCCCGTCAGCGGCAGCGACATCGTCGCCGCCGGCATCGTGCGGGCTCTGAATATCGAAGACGGCGCCGTGCGTTTCGTACTGGAAGTCGATCCGGCCCGCGCCGAGGCCTACGCCCCCGTGCGCGACGCGGCAGAGGCCAAGGTCACCGCCCTTGCCGGGGTCGAGAAGGTCTCGGCCCTGCTGACCGCCCATTCCACCAAGGCGCCGCCGCCGGATCTGAAACCGAAGAAAGCCGCCCAGCCCCAGGGACCGCAGAAGATCCCCGGCGTGGATCGCATCATCGCGGTCGCTTCGGGCAAGGGCGGCGTTGGCAAATCCACCGTCTCGGCGAACCTCGCCTGCGCGCTGGCTGCCGAAGGCCGCCGTGTCGGTCTGCTGGATGCGGATGTCTATGGCCCCTCGCAGCCGCGCATGCTGGGCGTGTCCGGCCGTCCCGCCAGCCCCGATGGCAAGACCATCCTGCCGATGCGCAACCACGGCGTCACCATGATGTCCATCGGCCTGATGACAAACGAGGATCAGGCAGTGGTCTGGCGCGGTCCGATGCTGATGGGCGCGCTGCAGCAGATGATGATGCAGGTGCAATGGGGCGCGCTGGATGTGCTGATCGTGGACCTGCCGCCGGGCACCGGCGATGTGCAGATGACCCTGGCGCAGAAGGCCCATGTGGATGGCGCCATCGTGGTCTCCACCCCGCAGGACGTTGCCCTGATCGACGCGCGCAAGGGCATCGACATGTTCAAACAGCTGCACGTGCCGATCGTCGGGCTGATCGAAAACATGTCCACCCATATCTGCTCCAACTGCGGCCATGAGGAACATATTTTTGGCCATGGGGGCGTCGCCGCCGAAGCCAAGAAGCTGAACGTGCCGCTTTTGGCCGAAATCCCGCTGCATCTGGACGTGCGCCTTGCCGCGGATGGCGGCGCGCCGGTGGTGGTCAGCAAACCCGACAGCCCGCAGGCCAAGGCATTCCAGGAGGTGGCACTCGGTCTTATCCAACGGGGCGCCGCATGAGCGAGGCCGCCCCTGCCCTGTCCTTTCCACCGCTGATGTCCGGCGAGGCGGTGACCGGCCCTGAGGACCCGTTCGAGACCGCCTGCAAACGGGCGGTCCTGGGCTGTGATGCCGGTCTGGTGGTCTATAATCTGGCGCATGACACCCTGCGTGCAGCACTGGTCTTTGCCCCCGAGGTACCTCTTTCGCACGCGATGGCGATGCTGCCCACCTGCGGCGTCGGTTTTCAAAACGCCTTGGGCGCGCTGGCCCCGCCCGAGGTCGCGGTGCATCTGGACTGGGGCGGCGCGATCCGCATCAACGGTGCCCGCTGCGGTCGCTTGCGCGCCGCCTCCAGCACCAGCGACCCGGCGGAAGAGCCCGACTGGCTGGTGATCGGGCTGGAGCTGCCGCTCTGGCCCAAAGACGAGGACGGCGGCGCCGCGCCCGAGGACACCGCGCTTTATGCCGAAGGCTGCGCCGATGTGGAGGCGCCTGCGCTCGTCGAAAGCTGGGCCCGCCACTGCCTGCACTGGATCACCCGCTGGGAAGAGGACGGCTCCAAACCGCTGCACGAAGAATGGCGCGGCCTCGCCCATGGTATCGGCGAAGAGACCCAGCAGAATGACCTCAGCGGCACCTTCCTTGGCATTGACGAGGATTTCGGCATGCTGCTGCGCGACGGCGACACCACCCATCTCATACCCCTGACAACGCTTCTGGAGACCCCGTGATGCAACTGGCCCGCGCCATCCATTTCGACGAGAGCGATCAAAACGTCTTTGCCAGCCCGGCCCGCACCGGCGAATGGTGCATCTCGGGCGGTTTCGAATTTTCCAACTGGGGCGAGGCGGATCTGACCGGCAAGCAGCGCCAGGCCTTCTCCAATGGCTGGATGGGGCTGGAAACCGGCGGGCGGGTGACCTTCGTCGCGGTGACCAAGATCGAAGAGGCCGAGTTGGAAACCCTGACCGACCTTCTGGCGCATCATTTTGTCAGCTACTACGGCGCGCCGGATGTGGCCGCCGCCCGCCCCGTGGCGGCCGAGGAGATCGCCCACATGGCCGACCTCTGCGCCGATCATGACCCGAACACCCTCCTGACGGTGATGCGCGAGCTGACCGATGCGGGCGTGCGCGAAAGCTACCGGATGATCGAGGCGCAATCGGCGGGCCTGGAACAATTCGCCATCCACGGCGATATCGAGGGCTGAGGCGAAGCACTCCCGCCCGTCGCCGGATCATGTGCATGATCCGCTCCCATTGGGCCGGGCGCCGCTGACGCGGCGCGGGTGAACGCGTGTACCTACGTGATCGCAACCCAGAGCACATGGCACGCCATGTAAATGACGATTAGGGACCCGACGGTGTAAAATGTCGCTCGGATTTCATGGGATTGCTTCGTCGTGTAGGCCCAGAAGTGCGCCAGCCGCGCCGCAACAAAACCATACATCAGGACATGCGCCAGCCAGACAGAAGGGCCGATTGCCACAAACAGAAGGCCTGCCGCCCAGAAGGCCGGTATGTTTTCCAGGTCATTCCGGTGCATCCGACGGGATCGGTCAACATATTCATTGACGTCCAGTTGCGACGGATCGGGAGCTGTATTGAGGAGCCCTTTTTGAAGGTCTTCGGGACTCGCCCAGCCCGCCCTGACTTTCATCATTCGGTAAACTGTCATCCACCCCTGGGACATGACCTTGAGCACCAGGAGCGCAGCGGCAATCACATAGGTGACGAAGACCGGATTTTCCAAAGTGAGTGCGGTCATCTTTCGGCTCCCTGTGTGGCGCCTTTGGTTGGCAAAGGTTCTCACCCTTCCTTACCATTGGTAAACAAAGTATCTTACCATTGGTAAGCAGTCAAGGATCGTGTCGATGCCGCACAAGAATACAAGTGATCAGATTTTGGAAACCGCTCGCGACCTGTTGGCATCCGAAGGTCTGGCAGCGGTATCGTTCGATGCGATAGCCCGTCGTCTGGGGTGCACGAAACAAGCGGTGCTCTACTGGTATCCAAGCAAGCATGACCTGCTCGCCGCGATGTTTCTTCCGTGGCTTGAGGCTGAAGCGGAGACCGCAATACAGTCGGTGTCCGGGACCACGAAGCGCGATGAGGCCGTCGATGCATTTGTCAGAGCCATCGCCGGATTTCATTTTGAGGACCTCGACCGATTTCGGATGATGTACCTGTTGCCGCAGACCATCAAGCAAAGCGTCAAAGCCTCTCACGATGCTGCGCTGCTAGACAGGATTCACCCTGTGACCGACAGGATGTATGGCGCCCTTGCGGATAGGCTGGACAGCGATGCAAAAGGCGTGCGTCAGGAAGCCCTGGCGATACACTCGGCGGTACTGGGATTGCTGCTCATGTTCGGACTTGCCGACAGTGTGAGAGATCCTTTGAAACACAACGCATCCGAGATGGTCAGCGCGTTGATCGCGTCTCTTCGGTCCACATGAAAAGCGGTGCCGTATGCATCGTGATCTACGCCGTGCTCAAACCCGCCCAACACACTTTGCAAACGTCTACAACGCCACCCTAATAGCCCCGGCGCCGCGCAAGCGGCGCCCGGCCCAACCGGGCCGGCCCTTCTCACAGAAGGGCCAGACACGGGCGGGAGCACCCCTGCCCATCTGAAATCAGGCGTATTTCTCAAGGAACTCTTCGGCCCGCAGTGCGCGGAAATCGGGCAAAGCGGCCCTCAGGGTGGTATTGTTCCAGTCCCACCAGGCAAGATCCATCATCGCTTCGGCCACTGGTTCAGGGTAGCGACGGCGGATCAGGCGGGCAGTGTTACCGCCGACGATGGTGTAGGGCGCAACATCCTTGGTTACGACCGAACCTGACGCCACAACTGCGCCGTGGCCGATGGTGACCTCGGGCTTGATCATCGCGCCGTGGCCGATCCAGGTGTCATGGCCGATATGGGCCATGCGGCTGGCGCGATGGGCAAACCAGTCCTCATCGACCCCGGCATCATCCCAATAGTCGGCAGACCGATACAGGAAGTGATGCAATGACGCCTTCTCCATCGGGTGATCCGTCGCCCCGATGCGGGTGAAGCTGGCGATATTGGCGAACTTCCCCACCTCAGCATTGGCGATGTCGCAGGTGCGGTCGCAATAGCTGTAATCCCCAAAGCGGCTGTTTGCGATGCGGCTGCCTGCGCCGATCTCCACATAGGCGCCAAAGGCACTGTCGGTGATCTGGCAATCGGGATGGATGAAGGGCTGATCTGGCTGAAGGCGGGCCATGGTCTGTTTTCCTGTTCCGGTCTCTTGCATGCTCAGGGCAGCACGAAGGGCATGTTCTTCTTCTCGCCCTTCTTCGCCTTGTCCCGGCGCGGCTTGCCGGGATCGCCCTGGATCAGGCGGCGGCGCAGCATGCCCGAGAACCAGTCCATCAGCATCACCATCACGATGATCAGCACGATGTAATAGGCCACCTCTTCCCAGTCCTTCTGGGTGATGATCGCCTGGGTCAGCAACAGACCGATACCGCCGCCGGTGATGGCGCCGATGATCGTGGCGCTGCGAGTGTTGGATTCAAGAAAGTAGAGAAGCTGCGACAGCAGAACCGGGGTCACCTGCGGGATCACCCCGAACCGATAGCGCTGCACCGGTTTGGCACCGGTCGAGGCCACGCCTTCGATCTGCTTTTCATCGACATTCTCCAGCGCCTCCGAGAAGATCTTGCCGAAGGTGCCGGTATCGGTCACCAGGATCGCCAGCGCACCGGTCAGCGGGCCAGGGCCAAAGGCACGGGCCAGGACCACGGTCCAGATCAGGCTGTCCACCCCGCGCACGAAATCGAACAGGCGGCGGGTGGCGAACCGCAGGGTGCGGATCGGCATAAAGTTGCGGGTTGCAAGGAAGGCAAGCGGCAACGCCACGATGCCAGCACCGATGGTGCCAAGGAAGGCCATAAGCAGCGTTTCCCCAATGGCCCAGGCCACATCCTGATGGCGCCACATCTTGTTGGTCCAGAAGTCGTTGAAGATCGCCCCGGCCTCTCCCGAGACGGCACGGCCCAGCAGCGCCGAAGCGCTCATCCCGTGATAGGGGCTGTCGAGGGTGAAGAAGAACAGCTCCCAGCCGGTGAAATAGCGGAACACTTCGGAGCGGTTGCGGGTCACTGTCAGGCGGCCTGCGTCGGTCTTGATCGCCAGACGGTTCTTCGAGGAGCTGATCCAGTCCGGTACATCGCCCGCGGGAAACTCGGCCTGCACCCCGGCGCTTCGGCTGGGGGTGGCGCGCACGGTGCCGTAGCCGGGAATGTCATATTCCACAGTGTCAGGTCCAAAGCGCACGGTATGGCCGTTTTCCAGATCGATCACCGTGGTTTCGCCAAGGCTCACCCATTCTGGCGCCTCGCCTTCGGGGTAGCTGCCCTTACGCTCACCTTCGATAGCGACCGAGACGGAGGCATCGCGGTTGTCGCGGGTCACATGTGTCTTGTAGCTGTAGCTGTCGCTGACCAGCGTGCGGGCGTTTTCAAGACTGGCACGCTCCCACAGGCCCGGCACGTCGAAGGCGAAAAAGACGTAGGCCATATAGACCAGCACCACCAGCGGCACCGCAAAGGCCATCAGTTTCTTGGTGCGGAACAGCCCCGCCATCTCCTGCTTCAGCGCGGCGGCATCGCGGCGCGCGCCTGCACCCGGGTTCACATCCAGAGTCGTCATTGTTTGGCTCCATTGATCAGCCGGTCACGCAGCTTGCCAGAGATCTGATCGACCACGACGATGGTGACGAACAGGAGGATAAAGATGGCTGCGGCCTCGTCGTAGCGGCCCTTGCCCCAGGACATGGCGTTCTTCAGCTCGTAGCCGATGCCGCCCGCGCCGACGAAGCCGAGGATGGCCGACGCGCGAATGTTGATTTCAAACCGCAGCAGCGCATAGCTGACGTAATTCGGCCCCACCTGCGGGATCACCCCCAGCCACATGCGCTGTGCCCAGGTGGCCCCGACCGAGGACAGGCCTTCGACCGGCTTCAGCGAGGCGTTTTCGTTCACCTCGGAAAACAGCTTGCCCAATGCCCCCGCCGTGTGGATGGCAATGGCGATCATGGCAGGCACCGGGCCACCGCCCAAAAGGAAGATCAGCACCAGCGCGATGACGATTTCCGGGATCGCCCGGCAGATATCCATCACCCGGCGAAAAACCGGGATCAGCGACGGCCAGAGCGCCATGCCGCGTGTCGCCAAAAGCGACAGAAGCGTGCCGAAGATGGCACCGATCAGGGTAGAGGCCGCCGCGATATTCAGCGTCTCTACCAGCGCCGGGAAAAAATGCACCACCTGGCCGGGCAGCTCTGTCACCTTCTCGGCAGCTTCGCTCAGCACCTCGGCCGGGTAGTCGAAAATTCGGGTAAACCCATCAGCAAAGGACCCGGCATTGCGGTCATCTGCGGTGCGGAACCCGGCCACCATCATGGCAACAAAGACGATCAGGAGGATCGTCCCGTAAAGACGCTTGCGCCGGGTGAGGTCGACATATTCGGCGCGGATGGCCTCGGTCGAGGAGGCACCGGAAGGCGGGGCCGCTGTCAGATCTGCCATGGGGTTTCCTGGGGATATATTGGTGTTCGGATGGGCCTCTGATCGCAGGGACGCCCCTGCAAGGGCGCGCGTCAGAGGAATACGGGGCCCGGCACAAAGACCGGACCCCGCCGCGTTGGTCCTAAAATCAGTTGGACTTCAATTTGCGTGCTTCGATGATCACTTCGTAGGCGTCGTGGGTGATCGGCATGAAGCCTTTGGCTTCACCCGCGGCCACACCGTAGAAGCAATCTGCATCCATGGATTTGAGGCTTGCCATCAGCCCGGTCATCTTGACCTTGACGTTTTCGGGCAGGTCCTTGCGCAGAACAACGGGGCCTTCCGGGATCGGCTTGGACTGCCAGATTTTGACCAGGTCGTTCATGTCGACGAGACCGGCATCAACCGCCTTGCGCAGGGCGCCGGAGTTGTAGCCGTCTTCCCAGTTGCCCAGGCCGTCGGCCCAGGTCACACCGGCGTCGATATCGCCGTTGTTGACCGCAACGATGGTCTGCTCGTGACCGCCGGTGAACTTCACTTCACCAAAGTAGTCGCCCGAGGTCATGCTGGCGCCGGTTGCCTGCGGGATCTCGATCGAGGGGATCAGGAAGCCGGAGGTGGAGTTCGGGTCACCAAAGCCGAAGACCTTGCCTTTGACGTCTTCCAGCGCGGTGATGCCGCTGTCCTTGCGGGCAAAACCAACCGAGTAGTAGCCGTAGCCACCGTCGTTGTTCACTTTCACCAGGATCGGCTCAACCGCTTCGGGGTCGGACAGGAAGGTCTTGGCATAGCCAGAGGCGCCCAGCCAGGCCATGTCGATGGTGCCGCCCAACAGACCCTGGATCACGCCGTTATAATCAGCGGGGGCGAACAGCTTGGTTTCGACGCCCAGCAGATCTTCGGTCTTGGCGCGCAGGCACTCGTTGTTGTTCATGCGGTCCTGGGCGTTTTCACCGCCAAGGATGCCGATGCGGAATTCCTGAATGTCCTCTGCCATGACCGGTGTGGTCAGGGCAGTTGTCATCAGGGCGGCAGCAATCAGTTTTTTCATCTCTAGGTCACTCCGGTTTGGTTTGGGCCCAAAGCCTCGTGCTTTGGGATGATGAAAGAGGGTCAAGATCAGAGCGCGGCGGCCTCGGCCTCGCGGATGGGGCCTTCGGTACGCGTCAGCGTTTCGATCTCGGTGGATGTCGCGGCTTCAGAAAAATCGGCGCCGGCGCCGTAGATCTCGCGGGCAACGCCGGTGGTCAGCTGCTCGGGTAGCCCGTCAAAGACGATGCGCCCGTCCCGCATCCCCACCACCCGGTCGCAATAGCGGCGCGCGGTATCGAGCGTGTGCAGATTGGCGATGACGGTGCGCCCGTCTTCTTCGTGGATGCGGCGCAGCGCCTCCATCACGGTCTGGGCATTCATCGGATCGAGTGAGGCAATGGGTTCATCCGCCAGGATGATCTTCGGGTCCTGCATCAGGGCGCGGGCGATGGCGACGCGCTGTTGCTGCCCGCCCGACAAGGCCTCGGCCCGCTTGGCCGCGTGTTCGGCAATGCCCAGACGGTCCAGAATGTCGATCGCCCGGTGGATGTCTTCCATCGGATATAGGTTGAACATGGTCGCCAGCGCCGAGCGGCGGTTGAGCGTGCCATGCAGCACGTTCGACACCACATCCATGCGCGGCACCAGGTTGAACTGCTGAAAGATCATCGCGCAGTCCGACTGCCAGGCGCGCTTCTCGCGCCCTTTCAGCCGGGTCACATCGCGCCCTTCGAACAGGATCTGCCCTTCACTGGCATCGCCCAGACGGTTGATCATGCGCAGCAGGGTCGATTTTCCCGCACCGGAGCGGCCAATGATGCCGATCATGCAGGGCTTGTCGATGTCGAGAGTCGCGGTATCCACCGCGGTCTTGTCGCCAAAGCGTTTGGTGAGTTTTTCTATGCGCAGCACAATCGGCCCCCGTTCGTTTCCGGGACTGCCTAACGGTGCTCCTCAAATCATTTGTGTAATCGCGGTGAATTATTTGTAACGCGGACTGCCCCGCGGTGCCAAAACCGTCATGTCCGCGTCACAGAGCGCACCAAGGGCCACGGGCCACAGGGCAACGGGGGTAAATAGCGGGCAAGGACAAACTGCCCCCTGTAAACCGCGCCCGCACCGGTCTATATGCGCAGAAGACCCTCCACCAGCGCCCCAGTATGCAGGAACCCCTCCCATGTCCTTTGACCGCAGTGTTAAAATCGCCCCCTCCATCCTCTCCGCCGATTTCGCCAACTTCGGCCAGGAAATTCGGGCCATCGAGGCCGAAGGCGCAGACTGGGTGCATGTGGATGTGATGGACGGGCATTTCGTGCCGAACCTCACCTTTGGCCCCGCAGCGGTCAAAGCCTTCCGCCCGCATGTGAAAACGGTGATGGATGTGCATCTGATGATCGCGCCGGTGGATCCCTATATCGACGCCTATGCCGATGCGGGAGCCGATGTTCTGACCGCCCATGTCGAGGCAGGCCCGCATATTCACCGCACCCTGCAAGCCATTCGCGCGGCAGGCATGAAGGCAGGCGTTGCACTCAATCCCGGCACCCCGGCCGAGGCTGTGGCGCATCTTCTCGACCTCACCGACCTCATCTGCGTGATGACGGTAAATCCGGGCTTTGGGGGGCAGAAATTCATCGACATGACCGGCAAGATCGCGACGCTGCGCCAGATGATCGGCGACCGTCCCGTGCATATTGAAATCGACGGCGGTGTTGATCCCAGCACCGCACCGCTGGTGACCAAGGCCGGCGCCGATGTGCTGGTGGCCGGCTCCGCGGTCTTCCGCGGCGGCTCGGTCGATAACTCAAGCGTCTACGGCGACAATATCCGCGCCATCCGCGCCGCCGCCGAAGGCACCTGGACCTGAGGGAACCTCCCCTCCCGCCGCCGTCTCCATCGGAGACGGCATCTGAGGGAGAGCGGCGGGTCAAGGGCTGCCTCTGCAGCCGCGCCACAGGCGCGGTTTACCCTTGAGGCGGCGCTCTCCCGGCCCAACACTGAACGTCGCGCTTTCAGGGCAGGCCTGCCCCTGAAACGCCTCTCAGCAGATCTTTCCCTGCGCCGCGCAGCGGCGCCACGCCCAACCCCGCACAAGGCCTGCCCTGCAGGCCGCCCGTCCGGGGACGGGAGCACCCCACTCATGCTTTTTCCAGACGGTCCGCAAAAGTCTCCAGCAATTTGTGCTTCAGGATCTTGCCCGTCGGCGCCGCAGGCAATGCTTCGACCGGGACGATCAGCGCCGGACATTTGTATCCGGCCAGCTGACCGCGCACGAAAGCCATCAGCTCTGCCGGATCCGGCGCATCCCCCGGCACCACCTGCACAAAGGCCAGAACCTCTTCATCGCTGCTGACCCTGCGCCCGACCACAGCGGATTGCACCACCTGCGGATGGGCATTCAGCGCCGCCTCCACCTCGGGCGGGAAGACATTGAAACCACCGTGGATGATCAACTCCTTCGAGCGCCCCTCGATATGCAGGAACCCGCGGGCGTCCAGACGGCCCATGTCACCGGTGTGCATCCAGCCTTCTGCGTCCAGCACCTTAGCGGTTTCCTCGGGGTTGCGATAATAGCCCAGCATGATGTTCGGGCCACGCGCCAGAACCTCTCCCAACCCATCGCCACCGCCCGGAACGCTCTCATCGAT
The DNA here is from genome assembly GCF_041008815.1 of Pseudophaeobacter sp. A-200-2. NCBI lineage: Bacteria > Pseudomonadati > Pseudomonadota > Alphaproteobacteria > Rhodobacterales > Roseobacteraceae > Pseudophaeobacter > Pseudophaeobacter sp. A-200-2. The sequence continues at coordinate 270,381 of NZ_JAXGFU010000003.1, forward strand.
GCGCACCTCGACCCCGGGCATCGGCGGACCGGTGGAAATGTCGGGATCCCCCAGCTGGCTGTTCTTGGTGGCGCAGACGCCGGCGGTGGTCTCGGTCATGCCATAGCCATTCTGCAGGGCCACCCCGTAAAACCCTTCGGCCTTGCGCTTCCATTCAGGATCCAGCGGCGCCGCCCCGGACGAAACGTATTGCAGGACCTCGCTGCCAAGCCGCTCCAACCCCTGTTCCTTGGCGTATTGCATCACCAGCGCGTGCATCTGCGGCACCGCCGCCAGACGCGTTACGCCCCGGCGCAGCGCCTCATAGAGTTTCGCCGCCGAGAAACGCGCCTCCAGCCAGACCTCGGCCCCGGACAGGATCGCCGCCGTCATCACTGAAGCCAGGCCAAAGACATGGGTCATCGGCAGAACGCCATAGATCACATCGCCCGGCCCCATATCGCGCAGCTCGGCCGAGGATTTGCCGCCAAACAGAAGGTTCGCATGGGTCAGCATCACCCCCTTTGGCGCGCCGGTGGTGCCTGTGGTGTAAAGCAGAACCGCCACCTCTTCCGGCGCATCGGGGTTTGAGGCATAGGGGCAGGCCAGATGCAGAGTGCCAAAGGCGCCACGGATCTCGCGCGCCTCAATCCGCGCGGCATGGGCCGCAGCCTCGGGGGAAATCGCGGAGGTGCACAGCACCGCCGCCGGGCGCGCGTGGGACAGGATCCGGTCCACTTCCCCCGCGCTCATCCTTGCATTGACCGGCACCGCGATGGCCCCGATCCGCGAGGCGCCCAGCATCGCCGCCACCGCCGCGCAGCAGTTTTCCGACAAGACCATGACCCGGTCACGCGGCTGCACGCCAACCTTGCGCAGATTGTCTGCCACCGCCTCTACGGCTGTCGAAAGCTCGGCGTAGCTCCAGGCCGTACCGCCACTGTCGGAAAAGGCCGCAGCCGCCGGCCGCTCGGCCACCTGAGCGGCCAGTAAATCATGCCATCGTTCCATTGCCCTCTCCTCCCAAATCCGGCGCCGGTTATGTCGTGGGTGCAGGCCCTGTGCGGGCCGGACCCTAGCCGCTGAACTGCGGCGGGCGTTTTTCCAGGAAGGCCGCGATGCCCTCGCCTGCCTCCTCGCCGCCAGCCGCACGGGCCATGGCGGCGCATTCTGCATCAAGCTGTGCAGTTTCTGCCGCCTCATAGGCGCTGGAGACCAGATGCCGGATGGTGCCCTGCGCCGCGCGCGGGCCCTGGGCCAGCGCATCGGCAAGGCTGTGCGCCGCGCCAAGAACGCGCTGCGGCGCCACCACCTGATTGACCGCGCCGAGCGCAGCCATCTGTCCGGCTGTCACCGGCCGACCCAAAAGGCACATTTCCATCGCCAGCGGACGCGGCAGCATCCGCGCCAGCGAGGCGGTCAGCCCGCCATCGGGCACCAGCCCCGCCTTGACGTAGGCGGCGGTGAATTTCGCCCCATAAGAGGCCACGATCAGATCCGCTGCCAGCGCCAGCGACAGACCGGCCCCGGCCGCGCCGCCCTCGACGGCGGCGATCACCGGCACCGGGCAGTCCCGGATCCCGCGCATCAGATCATGCAGGTTGTTGACCTTGGCGCGGCGCTCGTCCTCGCTGAGGCCGCGACGTTCGATCAGCACGTTGAGATCGCCGCCCGCGCAGAAAAACCCACCTTCCGAGGTCAGCAGCACAGCACGGATGCGCGGCTCCTGCGCCAGATCCAGCGCCGCCTGAATGGCGTCGTAAAGATCCTGCGACAGGGCGCCCCGGCGGTCCGGGTTCATATTCACGACAACCGCGCGGTCGCCAAGATCGTCCATCCGTGCACGTCGGGTCATTTCCGTATCCTCTTGAAAATTCCGTTTGCCGTGGCCAGCAGGCGGCCGGTGTCATCAAACAGCTCGCCATAGATATAGGCGATGCTTTTGCCGCCCCCCGTAGGCCGGGCGCGGGCCGTAATGGCCCCGGTCCGCGTCGACCCCACATAGGAGAGGTTCAGCGAAACGGTAACCAGATCCGCGTTTCCATCCGGATCGAAGAACTGCATTGCAGTATTGCCGCAGACCACATCCAGAACCGTGGCCACCATGCCGCCATGGACGATGCCATGGCGGTTCATATGCCGGGGCTCCAGCTCCAGCGTCACGGTGCAGGAGCCATCCCGGGTATCGACCTCGGTCCGGTAGCCAACCATCTGCTGGCAACCGGGTTCCTCGATCAGGCGGACCTCGCCGGTATCACGCGGCGCTGAGGTCAAGAAAACGCTCCAGCTGCGTGTCCGCATCACCAAAGCGGTGCTCCGCCATGACGATCCGTTTGGCGATATGGGCCAGTTCGTATTCCTGTGTCATGGCGATACCGCCGTGCAGCTGGATTGAATCCTCGGCCACCAGACGACCTGCACGGCCAATCAGGTTGCGCGCCGCCGCCACGTTGAGATCGCGCATCCGCGCGTCGCCTTCCAGATGGCCGGCCGCGTTGATCACCGCCGAGCGCGCCTGCTCGATCTCGATCAGCAGATCCGCCACCCGGTGCTGCAGCGCCTGGAAGGTGCCGATCGGGCGGCCAAATTGGCTGCGGGTCAGCAGGTACTGACGGGTAAGCTCGGTCGCGGTTTCCATCGCGCCCAGGGTTTCGGCAGCCAGCGCCACCTCGGCGCGGGCAAAGACCCCGGCCATGGCAGACCATGCGGCGCCAGCATCGCCCAGACGGGCAGAGGTAGGCAGGCGCAGGTTATCCAGCTCGACCTCGGCAGCGCGACCGCCAGCCAGCAGCGCATAGCCGCGCAGCGACAGGCCCTCGGCATCGCGGGGCACCAGGAACAACGAGATCCCATCGGTCGCATCCGCTGCGCCGCTTTCGCGCGCAGAGATCACCAGGTGATCGGCAGCCTCGGCGTTGACGACAACAGCCTTGCGCCCGTTCAGAACGATCTGATCACCCTCGGCCTGAGCCGTGGTTTCCACGCGCGACAGCTCATAGCGGCTGTTCGGCTCGCCGTGCGCAAAGGCCAGCTGCACGGCGCCGCCGATCACCTCTTCCACGAGAGCCTTCTGATCGTCATTGCCCAGTGCCGCGATCAGACCGCCCCCCAGCAGTGCGGTGTCCAGCAGCGGCTCAACGACGCCGGCGCGGCCCAGTTCCTCGAACACGGTGGAGATATCGAAACCGGCGCCGCCAAACCCGCCGTCCTCCTCGGAAAACAGCGCACCGATGACACCCAGTTCGGCCAGCTGGCCCCAGATGTCAGCGGAAAACCCGGTCTCGCTTTCCAGGATGTCGTTGCGCACGGATGTCGTGTAGCGGTCCGACAGGAAGCGACGCAGGCTGTCCTGCAGCATCTGCCGCTCTTCGGTCAGGTCGAAGTTCATGCCCGGCCTCCCATTTTCACTTTTGCGATGATGTTCTTCTGGATTTCGTTGGAACCGCCAAAGATCGACAGTTTGCGGTTGTTGAAATACTGCGCGGCAACGGCAGCCGTGCCTTCGGGGCCGACCGGCGGTTCATTGCCGCCTTCCACCGCTTCGGAGGCAAAGGGCATCGCGTAAACGCCCGCGGCGCGGCGCGCCATATCGTTGATTTCCTGACGGATTTCGGTGCCTTTCACCTTCAGCATCGAGCTTTCGACACCCGGCGCCTGACCGGAGGCCGCCGCCGAGATGATGCGCAGGTTGGTGGTAGACATGGCCATCAGATCGATCTCCGCCTGCGCCATACGGGCCGCGAAATAGGGGTTTTCGATCAGCGGGCGGCCCTTGTGCATCTGCACCCGCGCCAGACGTTTCACCGCATCCAGACCGGCCTGGCTGAATCCGACACCCGCGATATTGGTACGTTCATGGGTCAGGAGGTACTTGGCGTAGGTCCAGCCCTTGTTTTCCTCGCCCACCAGGTTTTCGACCGGCACTTTCACATCGGTGAACCAGACTTCGTTCACCTCGTGGGTGCCGTCCAGCAGGATGATCGGGCGCACTTCGATGCCCGGCGTGTCCATATCGATCAGAAGGAAGGAAATGCCTTCCTGCTGCTTGGCATCGGGGTCAGTGCGTACTAGGCAGAAGATCCAGTTGGCGTGCTGGCCCAGCGTGGTCCAGGTCTTCTGGCCGTTGACGATATAGTGGTCGCCCTCGCGCACCGCCTTGGTTTTCAGGCTGGCAAGGTCAGACCCCGCGCCCGGCTCGGAATAGCCCTGGCACCACCAGTGTTCGCCACTCAGGATCTTGGGCAGGTAATAGTCCTGCTGTTCCTTGGATCCGAATTTCTGCAACACCGGCGCCAGCATGGTCAGGCCAAAGGGCACGATGCGCGGTGCATGAGCGCGGCAGCATTCCTCTTCGAAGATATGGCGCTGCACGGCATTCCACTCACAGCCGCCAAATTCGCGCGGCCAATTCGGCGCCAGCCAGCCCTGTTCGTTCAGGATGGCATGCCAGCGTTCGTGGCCTTCCTTGCCGAGGCTGCGTCCCTCGCGGACCGCATCCGACATTTCCTTGGGCAGTTTCTCGTCCAGAAAACGCTGCACCTCCTCGCGGAAGGCCTGTTCTTCGGGGGTGTAACTCAGATCCATTTCATTCTCCTCATGGCCCTTTGGCACGATCCAATCGGGCCGGGCGACATCCGGCGGGCGATGACTGCCCGCCGGGTGCCGCGTGGTCTTTGATTGCGGTTCAGTAGATTTCGAACAGGCCCGCTGCGCCCATGCCGCCGCCGACACACATGGTGACGACGCCCAGCTTGGCGCCGCGGCGCTTGCCTTCGCGCAGGATGTGGCCGGTCATACGGGCGCCGGTCATGCCAAAGGGGTGACCGATGGCGATTGAGCCGCCGTTGACGTTGCATTTCTCGTCATCGATACCCAAACGGTCGCGGCAGTAGAGCGCCTGGCTCGCGAAGGCTTCGTTCAGCTCCCAGATATCGATGTCATCCACCGTCAGCCCGTGGCGTTCCAGCAGCCGCGGCACGGCAAAGACCGGGCCGATGCCCATCTCGTCCGGCTCGCAGCCTGCAACGCAGAAGCCTTTGAAGGCGCCCATAGCCTCAAGCCCACGCTTCTCGGCCTCCTTGGCTTCCATCAGCACCACGGCAGCGGCGCCATCGGACAATTGGCTGGCGTTGCCTGCGGTGATGAAGTTGCCGTCGCCGCGCACCGGCGCCAGACCAGCGAGACCGTCGAGCGTGGTCGAGGGACGGTTGCATTCGTCGCGGTCCACGACAACGTCCTTCATCGAGATCTCACCGGTTTCCTTGTCCTTCACCGCCATGGTGGTGGAGACGGGAATGATCTCATCCTTGAACAGACCGGCTTCCTGCGCCGCAGCGATACGCTGCTGGCTGCGCAGACCATAGGCGTCCTGATCTTCGCGGCTGATGCCATAGCGATCGGCAACGATATCGGCGGTTTCGATCATGGTCATATAGACGGCGGGCTTGTGCTCTTTCAGCCAGGCTTCCTGCACGGGGCGCAGTTTCGGCTGCACCATCGAGATGCTTTCCACCCCGCCTGCCACCATCGGGCCTGCGCCTTCGCAGATGATCTGCTGCGCCGCCAAGGCGATGGTCTGCAGACCGGAGGAGCAGAAGCGGTTCACGGTCATGCCCGATGCGGTGACCGGCAGCCCGGCGCGCAGAGCAATCTGGCGGGCGATATTGGCGCCGGTTTCCCCTTCGGGAGCGCCGCAGCCCATGATGCAATCCTCGATCTCGGCGCCTTCGATCCCGGCGCGGGCCATCGCGGCCTCGACCGCGGCACCGCCCATGGTGGCGCCGTGGGTCATGTTAAAGGATCCCCTAAAGGATTTGGCCAGCCCGGTACGGGCGGCAGAGACGATAACGACTTCTTTCATATCAGCTGTTTTCCTTGTTCAGATCGTCGAATGTGCGCCCCTCGGCAACCAACTGCTCCAGCAGCGGCGCGGGCTGCCAGAAATAATCGTCTTCTTCGGCGTAGGATTTGATGTTCGCCAGAAGCGTATCCAGCCCCTGCATGTCGGCCCATTTCAGCGGCCCGCCACGATAGCGCGGGAAGCCGTAGCCGAAGAGCAGCGTCATATCGACGTCCAGCGGACGGCGCGCGATACCTTCGCCCACCACCTTGGCGGCCTCATTGACCATGGCCGCCATGTAGCGGGTCACGATCTCCTCATCGGTGAACTCTTTCGGGGTGATGCCCTTCTCGGCGCGTTCTGCCTCGATCAACTCGGTCACCTCGGGGTTCGGGGTGCCGCCGCGTTTGCCTGCCTCGTAGACGTAATAGCCCTTGCCAGTCTTCTGGCCAAAGTTGCCCGCCTCACAGATCTTGTCCATGTAGCTGCTGTCACGCTCGCGCGGGTCCATGCCCTCGGCGCGCTTGCGCTTGCGCACGGCCCAGCCGATGTCGAGCCCCGCCAGATCCGCCACCGCGAAGGGTCCCATCGCGAAACCGAAATCGGTCAGCGCCTTGTCGATCTGATAGGGAGAGGCACCGTCCAGCACCATGTGATCGGCCGCCTTGCGATAGGTCGCCAGGATCCGGTTGCCGATGAAACCATCGCAGACCCCGGCGCGGACCGAGATTTTCTTGAGCCGCTTGCCCAGTTCGAAACCCGTGGCAACCACATCCAGCGCCGTCTTGTCGGCAACGACGATCTCCAAGAGTTTCATCACATGCGCCGGAGAGAAGAAGTGCAACCCGATGACATCCTCGGGGCGCGAGGTGCTGGCGGCGATTTCGTTCACATCCAGGTAGGAGGTGTTGGAGGCCAGGATCGCGCCCTTCTTGCAGACGGCATCCAGCTTGCCAAAGACCTCTTTCTTGACGCCCATTTCTTCGAAGACGGCCTCGATCACCAGATCGACATCGCTCAGCGCGTCATAATCGGTGGCGAGTGTCAGCGCCTCACCCGTCAGATGGTCGAACTTCTCCTGGCTGATCTTGCCGCGCTTCAGCGCGCCCTGTAGGTTGCCCGAAATGCGGCCCTTGGCGGCTTCGGCGGCCTCGGCGGTCATCTCCAGCATTACGACAGGCAGACCGGCCAGCAGCGCCGCCGTGGCGATACCTGCCCCCATGGTGCCGCCACCGATAACGCCGAGGCTGTTCAGCGCGCGCGGTTCAACGCCTTTTAGTTCCGGCAGCTTGCTGACTGCGCGTTCCGAGAAGAAGGCGTGGATCATGCCCTGCCGCTGATCGGTGCTCATCAGCTCCATGAAGAGTTCCCGCTCACGCTTCATGCCCTCGTCAAAGGGCAGCTCGCAGCAGGCCTGAATGCCGCGGATCGCAACCGCAGGCGCCAGAAGGCCGCGGCCTTTTTTCAGCACAGAGTCATAAAGCGCATCGAAATCGACGGATTCGGGCGCGGGCATTTCGCTGATGGCGCGGCGCGGGGCGCCCTGATCCAGCAGCTCCTGCGCATAGGCAAGGCCGATCTCGCGTGGCTCGCCTTCTTCGACGCGGTCCAGAATGCCGAGGCTCAAAGCTTCCTTGGCGCCGACCTGACGGCCCGAGGTGATCACGTCAACCGAGGCGTCAATACCGATGAGGCGCGGCAGACGCTGGGTGCCGCCGGCGCCCGGCATCACGCCGATCAGCACTTCCGGCAGACCGATACGCGCGGAAGGCACGGCAATGCGATAGTGCGAGCCAAGCGCGATTTCCAGACCGCCGCCCAGTGCGGTGCCATGCAGCGCCGAAATCACCAAGAGCGGCGACGATTCGATGCGGGTGCAGACATCGGGCAGAAACGGCCCCTGCGGCGGCTTGCCGAATTCGCGGATATCGGCGCCGGCGAAATAGGTGCGACCGTCACCGTAGATCAGCACCGCCTTGGCGCCTTCCGATTCGGCCCGCTCGATCCCGTCCACCAGGCCCTGGCGCACGTCCAGGCCCAGCGCATTTACCGGCGGGTTCTGCGCCTTGAGGACCGCAATATCCCCAACGCGTTCATATCCAATGGCATCCGTCATCCGTATTTTCCTCTCCTTGGCGGGGCTGCGGGCCTCTGGCCTTTTGCACACGCCCCCTGTTCCTGTCGGGATCTAGCCACGCCCTCCTCCGCGCGCCAAGGCCGGTCTTTGCCGCCCTTGCCAGAACCCGGCGTCATCTGCGGAGCCGCAGAATTCAGGCCAGCGGTCTGACTGTCAACCCATATTCCACTATGTGGAACATTGTTCCATTAATTTGACAGCACCCTAGGCCGCGTCCCTTCGCCTGGCAAGTAATATCATTGCGCGCAGGAAGTATTTTCGGCAGCAAAACACCGAACACCTATTCTATTCACCCTAACGCGCAACAAGGGCGCCCACTGTCGCGGGCGCCCTTGTTGCACTTTCAAGATTTGGTGATCCGGCAGGCGCGCAGACGTCTATCCTTGCGGAATCAGTCCCTCAGCCACCCAACCGTCGAAGATCTCAAGCGCCTTCTCAGCGAAGGCTGCGTCGTTGATATGGCAGTCCAGCGCGTGCAGCGTCGCATTGCCCGGGCAGGCCGCGCGCATTTCATCGCAAAAGGCCGACAACCCCTCGGCATCGTGCAGATCGCCGCCGGGGCGGTCCCATTCGTTGCAGCCCTGCTCGGGCAGCAGCACCGCGACCGGGGCGGTGGCACCTTGCAGCTTGTCATTGATGGTGCGGGCGACAAGGCGGCGCTCGTCGGCGTCCAGAACCGCCGAGGTCAGCAGCCGGTTGTGGGCATGGCTGGGCCGCCCCTGCAGCTGCGGCGGGGTCTCTTGCCAGCCGACAAAATCCACCAGATCATAACAGCCCGGCGCCACCAGCTGCGGGGTGCCCGAAGCGCCTGCATTGGTCATCCGGTCCGCGCCTGCCGACAGACCGCCGAACAGGTGGTTGGTCACCTCCTGCGGGGCGAAATCCATCACCGCGGCAAAGGCGCCTTCGCTGGCGAGGCTTTCAAACGCCCGCCCGCCCATGCCAGTGGCGTGGAAGACGGCCACCTCATAGCCGCGGTCCTCCAGCGCCGGTTTCAGCGTCACCATATAGCGCAGCACCGTCTTGCCAAAGGAGGTCATGCCGATCAGTGGCCGCTCCCGCTTTGGCGGCTCCACCGCACGGGCCGCGCCCAGAACCGCGCCGGCCGCCTGGCTCAGCGAAGCTTTGCAGACCGAGTTCAGACCATAAAGCCCCCCGGCCCAGAGGATCATCTGGACATCGGCCGGGATACGCTCCGGCGGCATCAGCGGTGAAAAGGACACGGTGGAAACGATATATTTCGGCACCCCCAGCGGCAGCGCCGCGCAAAGGTCCAGCGCCAGATCGGTGCCCATGGTGCCGCCCAGCACGATCACCCCGTCGATGGAACCGGCACGATAGAGCTCCAGCGCCTTGGCTGCGGAGCCTCTCGCCATGATCTGCATGGCGGTGTTTTCATCGCCGCTGTCGATGGCGGCCTGGATGGAGCTGCCGCCTGCCTCGGCCACCTGATGCTTGCTGATGTCGGTGGGCTGGCTCGGATCGCCCAAGACGCTCACATCCATGGTCAGGACACCGCCGCCCTGCACCCGGATCACATCCGCCAGGTAGGCCAGCTCGGCATCCTTGGTGTCATAGGTCCCGGCGATCAGAATGGTTTTATCGGGCATCTTGTCATTGCCTCCGGTTAAAGCTGGATCCAGGCGGTTTTCAGATCGACGTATTTGTCGAGCGCATGCAGCGATTTGTCGTGGCCATTGCCGGACTGCCCGACCCCGCCCAACGGCACCGTATTATCTGCGCCGCCATAGGTGTTCACATGGACCACCCCCGCGCGGATGCCCGCGACCATGCGATGGGCACGGGACAGGTTTGCGGTCCAGACCCCGGCGGCAAGGCCGAAATCGGTGCCATTGGCCAGCGCCAGCGCCTGTTCCTCGGTTTCGAACCTGGTTACTGACAGCACCGGGCCAAAGACCTCGCGCTGGAACAGGGCATGGTCCCGTGCAACGTGGGTCACGATGGTGGGCGCCATATAGGTGCCGCCGCTCTCCTGCAGAATCCGGTTGCCGCCGGTCACCACCTGACCGCCCTCGGCGCGGGCCATATCCATGAAAGACAGATTTCGCCGCAGCTGGTCCTCGGAATTGACCGCACCGATGTGATTGCCCAGATCCAGCGGGTCTCCCACCCGCAGCGCCTCGGCCTCGTTGATCAGCATGGCAACGAATTCATCATGCACCGAGGCTTCGACCAGAAGGCGCGACCCAGCCACGCAGACCTGACCCGAATTGCGAAAGATCCCCGCCGCCGAAACCTTGGCCGCGTGGCGCAGATCGGGGGCATCGGCAAAGACGATATTGGGGGATTTGCCGCCCAGCTCCAGATAGCAGCGTTTGAGGTTGGAGCGCGCCGAGGCCTCCAGCAGTTTGCGTCCGGTGCCGCCCGATCCGGTAAAGGCCAGCACATCGACGCCCATGGATTCGGCCAGCGCCGCGCCGGTTTCCGCGCCCGCGCCGGTGACCACGTTCAGCACCCCATCCGGCAGGCCGCATTCGGTGCAGATCTCGGCCAGACGCAACAGCGACAGCGAGGCGGTCTCGGCGGGTTTCAAGACCACCGAATTGCCCATTGCCAGTGCAGGCGCCAGTTTCCAGGCGCCAATCATCAGCGGGAAATTCCACGGCACGATGGCGCCGACAACGCCCACTGGCGCGCGCTGCACCAGCCCCAGCACATCGGGGGCGGTGGGAGCGACCTCTCCCGCGACCTTGTCCAGCGCCTCCGCATAATAACGGAAGGTGCCCGCCGCCGATCCCGGCTCGGCCTTCAGCGCCATGCCCATTTCGGTGCCATTGTCGCGCACACCCAGAACGGCAAGGGGTAGCGCCTCCGCCTCGATCCGGTCAGCGATCTTATGCAGCACCTTCTTGCGGGTAGCAGGCGCCAGACGTGACCAGCGGCCATCCTCAAACGCGGCGCGGGCAGCAGCCACCGCACGCTCCACATCCGCCGCTGACGCGCCTTCAAGCGTGGTCAGAACAGATCCGTCAATCGGCGAAGTAACTTCGCATGGCGTGCCCGAACCTGCTTGCCACGATCCTTCAAGAAAGAGTTTTTGCGGCGCCACATCAGCCCGCCGAAGTTCGTTGATGAGGTTTTGGTCTGCCATTCGGCCTCCTTCAGCTCCTTGCGGTCGCGCAGAATGCGGACGGTATGCATCACAAGGACCAGTATGATGATGGAAAACAGGATGAACGCCACCGGGCGGTCGATGAAATCAAAGGGGGTTTTGACCCGCGCCATGGCCGCGCGCAGCTTCACCTCCATGATGCCGCCCAGAACCATGCCAAGGATGATCGGCACCGCAGGCAGCGACAGGCGCTTCAACACATAGCCCACCAGACCAAATGCCGCCGCCATCACACAGTCGGTGGCAGAGTTGCGCAGGGAATAGACCCCGACAAAGCTGAGCGTCAGGATACAGACGCCAAGGAAGCGATTGGGGATCCTGACCACCTGGATCAGGCTGCGGGTCGCAAACAGCAGGAAGATCAGCACCAAGACGTTGAGGATCAAGAGTGCGAGATAGAGCGCCACCACGAAATCCATGTCGTTTTGGAACAGCCCCGGCCCCGGCACCACGTTATGGACGTAAAAGACGCTCAGCATCATCGCCGTTAGCGCCTCGCCCGGAATGCCCAGCGCCAGAAGCGGCACCATGGCGGCGGCGGGCACGGCGTTATTGGCGGTCTCGGCAGCGATCAGCCCTTCCGACGACCCGCGCCCGAAATCCTGCGGCCGTTTCGAGGTCTTCTGCGCATAGGTGTAGGACATGAATTGCGCAGTGAATTCGCCGACGCCAGGGATCATCCCCATGAGAACACCAAACCCGGCAGAAACAGACGCGACACGGGGATGGCGCCACAGCTCTCGCAGGCCCTGGAACATGCCGCCGCGCAGGCGTGTCAGACGGATCTTCTCGTCCTCATCCGTCAGCAGCACAAAAGCCTGAGAGATCGCAAACAGCCCAAGAACCACGACGATCAGGTTGATGCCACCGCCCAGGAAATCCTGCTCGAAGGTGTATCGCTGGGTGTATTTCACCGGCTCCATGCCGATGGTGTTGAGGAAAATGCCAAAGCAAGCGAGCGCCCCTGCGATCAGCGCCTGCCCGCGATGGGCCACCACCACCAGCAAGAGGCCCAGCAGCGCGGCGAGGAAGATCTCGCGACTGCCGAACATCGGCGCGACCTTGGCCAGCACCGGCGCGAACAGGATCAGACAGATGACCGAGAAGACACCGCCAAAGAAACTTGCAGAATAGGCAAGGCTGAGCGCACGGCGGGGCTCGCCCCGCGCGGTCATCGGGTAGCCGTCATAGGTGGTCAGCGCATTGACCGCCGTGCCGGGCGTGTTGATCAGGATCGCCGGAATGGCACCACCGTACATGGAGGAGCCGTAGATGCCGAGCAGCACGGTCAGCCCCACGATGGGATCCATCGAGAATGTCGCGGGCAGCAGGATGGCAATCGCCACCGCCGGACCGACGCCGGGGATGGCACCGATCAGCACGCCGCCCACCGACCCGGCCAGCAGCGCCAGCGCCACGTCCCAGCGCATCAGGATCTCGATTGCAGAAAGAATAAGGTCCATCGGGGATCCCGTTAAACTGAAGGCCTAGAGGTAGAGGATGGCAAAACTGCGCAGGGACCCCGGCAGATATTCATAGAGCAGCGCGCCGGGGATCTTCACCGATAACAGCCCCTTGAACACCAGCACCACGGCAAGGGCGAAACCAGCGCTGGTCCACAGCATCAGGCGACTGCGATAGCCCATGCGCCAGGTCAGCAGCGGCACGAAGACCAGCGTCACCGGCAGATAACCCACAAGCGGCACCAGCAGCACGTAGGCCATGAACCAGGCGACGTATTCCACCGCCTGCCCCCAGCGCCGGGCCTCGTTCAGGTCGAAACGCGTCGTGCGCCGCCAGGGCAGCCGGTAGAGATGCAAGCCCCCCATCAGAACCATGCCGCCCAGGGCCACGCCGGGCCAGAACCGGGGCTGGGCAAAGAGTTTGGTCTTTTTCACCCAAGCGGTCTGATCACCAATCAGCACCAGCAGCAGCACGGAGAGCCCAAGAAACCCTAGGGCAAAAACCAGCTGTCCGCGCCGGGGTCCGGGGAAACGGCGTTCGCGTTCTGTCGTCATGGAGGGGAACTTCTGTCGCGCAGGAAACAAGGGTCCGGGGCGCCCGCGAGGCGCCCCGATCCGGGAGGGTGGGTTATTCGAGGATCGAACCGATCCGCGCCATTGTGTCGATGTCAGCGGCAACACGGGCAGCGCTGTCCTCGGCGTTCTGCCAGTAGATCAGCGCGCCGGTTTCCTTGGCCACGTTCTGGGCGCGTTCGCTCATCACGGTTTTCTCGGCCACCGCGATGATCTTGTCGCGCACGTCCTGCGGCGTGTCCTTGGTCACGAAGAGACCATTCCACAGCGCGATGTTGAGGCTGTCGTCCAGCTCGCCGATCGCAGGCGCATCGGGCACCAGCGGAATGCGTTCATCGGTGATCGAGACCAGCACCTTCACGTCATCAAGGCAGGGCAGGATCAGCTGCAGCGTGGTGTTGATCACATCCGCATCGCCCGAGGCCAGGGTGTTGCAATCCAGCGCGTCAAAGGCCGCGTCAGAGCCCCATTCGAAACCGGCGTTCTTAGCAAAGGCCTTGGTCACTTGGGTCGGGGTCAGCACGTCGCCGAAATGGCCCAGCGCCACGTCGTTTTCCTTGGCGTATGCTGCCAGTTCCTCCATCGAGGAATAGGGCGCATCGCCCGAGGTGGCGATCACGAAGGGATAGGTCAGGAAGATGCCCAGCGGGTCGAACTTGGCCGGGGTCAGCGGCGGGATGTCGATCTGGTGGCCAACAACCGGCACGCCGATCACGAAGGAGCCGATGGTGTAACCATCAGCGGGCGCATTGGCGACCTCGATCGCACCGGGGAAGGGTCCACCACCGCCACCGGGCTTGTTCACCACCGCCGCCGCAACGCCGTATTCGTTCTGGAAATCCTCGGCAATCATCCGGGTCAGCACGTCTTCCAGATCGCCCGGAGGCCAAGGCACGATGAAGTTCACCGGCTTTTCCGGATACTCGGCCTGCGCCGCAACGGCGCTGAGGCCAAGGGCGGTGGCCGCCGCTGCGCCTTTGACGATGGTGGTCAGTTTCATTGCAAGTCTCCCGGTTGCTGTCAGTTGGACTCTGTTGGGTCATGTTGGTTCATTATTCGAACCGTTGGTTTGAATTTAGATTGACAGCCTCCCCGGTTATCTGTCAACAAATTTGAAAGGCAGAGGCGGAAATTCCTGGACTTTGCCTGATCACACAGCACTTACGGGATCGCCGAACCACATGGGTACAGTCTCCAAAGCCTTGTCATTGCTGACATATTTCAATCATGGCCGCACCGAGATCGGCCTCAGCGATCTCACGCGCCTGTCAGGCATGAACAAGGCGACTGTTTATCGGCTGATGGGTGAAATGCAGGAATCAGGCTTTGTCGAACAGGCCGATGGCGACCGGTCCTACCGGCTGGGTCCGCAGGTTCTGCGCCTCGCCGCCCTACGCGAAGCCGCGGTTCCGATCCTGTCCGTCTCGCGCCGGGTGCTGAAGGATCTGAGCGAGGAAACCGGGGAAACCACCCATCTGTCGCTGGTGCAGGGCACCCACCTCAACTCGCTCAGCCACGCCTATTCCCCGCGCCACGCCACCCGCGTGATGATGGAGGACGCCGAGGTGCTGACCTATCACGGCACCGCCTCCGGCCTGGCCGTGCTGGCCTATGCCGATCCCGAGTTCGTCGATGCGGTTCTGTCCGGGCCGCTGCACAGCCACACCGCCGCCACCGTCACCGATCCAGAGGCGATCCGCCGCCAGCTGGAAGAGGTCCGCCGCAGCGGCATGGCGCAATCCGTCGGCGGCTTCGAAGCCGAAGTACATTCCCATGCGGTGCCGGTCTTTGGCGCCGACCGTCAGGTGATCGGCGCCCTTGCCGTGGCCGCGCCGGTGTCCCGCATGACGCCGGAACAAGCCGTTCTGATCCCCGCCGCCCTGCACCGCGCCGGTCAGACCCTGACCCATCGTATCGGCGGCGCCGCCCCGGCCGACTACCCCCAAGAGGCCGCCGCATGATGCCGCATATGATCCCGTTTTTCCGCCTTTCCCCCACCGGCGCCGCCGGATGGCCCCGCAATCAGGAGCTCGTTCCATGAAAGATTCCAATTTCCTCAAAGAACATAACGCCAAATCACTCTGGCACCCGATGGCGCATCCGGCCGACAGCCTTGCCAATCCCCCCACCATCGTGACCGGCGCCCGGGGCGTTTCGATCACCGATGTTGACGGGCACGAGGTCGTGGATGCGGTCGGGGGCCTCTGGAACGTGAACCTCGGGTTCTCCTGCCAGCCGGTGAAGGATGCCATCGCCGCGCAACTGGACGTGCTGCCCTATTATTCCACCTTCCGGGGCACCACCAATGATCAGGTGATCCAGCTCGCTGAAGAACTGAAGGACTTTTTCGCGCCCGATGGCCTCAGCCGCGCGTTCTTCACCTCAGGCGGTTCGGATTCGGTGGAAACCGCCCTGCGGCTGGCGCGCCAATACCACAAGATCCGCGGGCAGGAGGGGCGCACCAAGTTCCTCAGCCTCAAGAAGGGCTATCACGGCACCCATATGGGCGGCGCCTCGGTCAACGGAAACGCGAATTTCCGCACCCAGTACGAACCGCTTTTGCCCGGCTGCCATCACATTCCGGCGCCCTATACCTATCGCAACCCCTTCAATGAGAGCGATCCTGAGCGTCTGGCGCAGCTCTGCCTGCAGGCGCTAGAGGATGAGATCGCCTTTCAGGGCGCGGGCACCATCGCCGCCTTCATCATGGAGCCGATACTGGGCGCCGGCGGGGTGATCCCGCCGCATGAAAGCTTCATGCCCGGCGTGCGGCAGATCTGCTCGAAACACGGGATCCTCTTGATCGCGGATGAGGTGATCACCGCCTTTGGCCGCACGGGATCCTGGACCGGATCGCGTCACTGGGGGGTGCAGCCCGACCTGATGTGCACCGCCAAGGCGATCACCAATGGGTATTTCCCCTTTGGCGCGGTGATGATCGCCGATGCGGTGGCCGACGTCTTTGAAAGCGACGAGAGCGGCAAGGCGGCCATTGGCCACGGTTACACCTACTCCGGCCACCCGGTGGGGGCGGCGGCGGCGCTGGCGTGTCTTGCGGAAACCAAGCGTCTGAACGTGCCGGAAAACGCCGCAGCGCGCGGAACGGAACTGCACGAGGGTCTTCTGGCGCTGAAGGACAAATACAGGCTCATCGGTGATGTGCGTGGTGGCCACGGGCTGATGTGCGCGCTGGAACTGGTTGGCGATCACGTCAGCAAGACCCCGATCGACAAGAAGACCATCGGCATGGTGCAGGAGGTTGCCTATCAATCGGGCGCCATGGTGCGGGTCTCTGGTCCAAATATCATCCTGTCGCCGCCGCTGGTGCTGGAGGCCGCCGATGTCAGCACCATCCTTTCGGCCCTTGATGCGGGCCTTGCTGCCGCCAGCTGATCTGCGCTCTGCTCTGCATTCGTGCGCGGGCGCCTGTGCCGGGCCAATGGCCCGGCACAGGCCACCAGATACCATGGCGGTCCCGAAGCCTCCGCTTCGGGACCGCGCCTCTCGGTGGCGCCGCTGACGCGGCGCGGCACCGGGGTACAGCCAGAGCACTTTATTTCGAGAATTCAGGTGGTTTCCGCTACAGAGGCCCCATCGCCCTCGACCTTTGCCTCCATCCGCAGACAGGTCCAGACGATACGGGTCGACTTCTCCGCGATGCGGGTAAATCCGGCATCCCGTAGCACATTCTTGCATTCCCGCATGCCGCCGATGCCATAGGCCTCTGGGTGAAATTCCAGCACCACGCCCCGGAAACCCGACAGATCCATGTGGCGCAGCAGTTCCAGCTCGCCTCCCTCAATATCCATGATCAGAACATTGGGCTGCAGTTCGGCACAAACCTCGGCAAAGGACCGCGTCGGCACCCGGACCAGGTCCGACGGACGTCCCTCCGGGTTCAGCAGGGAAGAGCCGAGGTAGCTGCTGCGCACATGGAATTCCATCGCCTCCGGCGCATCGGGCGCCGCCACCAGCACTTCGTTGCGCACCTCGATCCGTTCTTCCAGCCCGTTCATCGCATAAAGCGCGCGAGCCACCGGGATCAGCTGCGGGTTGGCCTCGAACGATAGAATACGCTCTGCCCCACTGTGGCGCGCCATCACGCCACCGACGACGCCGATCCCGGCGCCGATTTCCAGCACCCGGTCGCCCTTTTCGATCACATGCAGCGCACCGGCAATCTCCTGCCTCTCATAGCGGGCCGCGTTGATCCGTGCGATGCGCTTTTCATTGAGGAAGCGTGATTGCGGCACCAGAACGCCAAGACAATTGGCCGCCACGACATCGGGCTGCAATTCCAAATCGTCTGCCCTCTGCCCCGTCTCCGCCACGCGCTTGCCCTCGTCCCGTTGTTGGTCTGGCGCAGCCTGCGCAGCGCCCGGACCAAAAACAAGAGCAGCCGCGCCGGGCACCGCTGTTTCGCCGGGCGCGTTACTCTTCGGGCACGATCAGCACCAGCCCGTCCAGATCTGGATGCGCCTCGATCTGGCAGCTGAGGCGGGAGCTGTCGCGCCGTTCCTCGGCCATATCCAGCATCGCGTCCTCGAAATCCTCGGGCGCACCGCACTTGTCGGACCAGGCCGGATCCACATAGACATGGCAGGTGGCGCAGCTGAGTGTGCCGCCGCATTCACCGATGATCCCCGGCACATCATGAGCCAGCGCGGCCTGCATCAGGTTCTGCCCGTTTTCCGCTGCGCCGGTGATCTCTGTGCCATCCGGCAGTTTCCAGGTCACTTTCACTGTCATCTCTCCCCCACTCGGTCCCGCCTGCCGCAATCAGACAAAATGCACATAGAAATCGCGCATCCCGTCGCCTTCCAGATCGCGGGTCTTGCGCACTTCCTTGCGTTTCATGAAGACGTGGTTTGCCACCAGTTCCTCCCCGACTGCCTTTGCCAGAACCGTGTCGCGCTCCAGATCATTGACCGCGCCTTTCAGGTCGATCGCCGTGCCTTCGCGCGCATCGGTGCGGTCAAAACCGTCGCCGGTTTCCATCGGCGGCAGGGAGTAACCCTTCTCGACCCCCAAGAGAGACGCCTGCAGCACCGCCGCCACCGCCGTGTAGGGATTGGCCGAGGCATCGGCCATCCGGTGTTCCAGCCGCGCCTTGGCGCCGCCTTCGGAGCTGATCCTTGTGGTGACGTTGCGGTGATCGCCGCCCCAGTTCTGCCAGTACCCCGACAAGCTGCCGGGCTGCAGCCGCATATAGCTGTTGGCGGTCGGTGCAATCAGACCGGCCAGTCCCTTGTGGTGGTGCAGCACACCAGCAAGGCAACCGCGCGCCAGATCGTTCATGTGCTCGGGCCCGCCGCGTGGGCCGGAGGACAGAGCATTGCCGCCCGCCTCGTCCACGAAGGAATAGTTGATATGCATGCCCGATCCGCCCGCCTCGGCGATGGGTTTGGGCATGAAGGTCAGCACGATGCCGTATTCCAGCGCGATCTCCCGCGCCATCAGGCGGAACAGCACGATATCGTCCACTGCCTTCACCGCATCATCAAAGGTCAGCGTGTATTCGAACTGGGGGCTGTCGAATTCAGCGGTGATCATATCAAGGCTAAAGCCCATCTCATCCGCCATCGCCCAGATCCGGTCGTTGAACCGCAGGGGGTCAGCAAAAGGGCCGGTGCCATAGACCACGCCACCCGGCGCATCGTATGGCATCAGGCGGCCGTTCTCATCGGCCTGCAGGGCAAAGGCTTCAAGCTCGATCCCCACTTTCGGCTGCAGCCCCTTGGCGGACCAGGCCGCCACTGCCCGTTTCAGCGCCCCGCGTGGGCAAAGGGAGAGCGGCTCCCCCGCATCGTCGTAGAGATCGCCCAGCACCACCTTGGTCGAGGCATGCCAGCTGTCGCGGATATCATCGTGCAGCCATTTCAGCTCCATATCCGGCAAGCCCTGTTTGACCAGCGATCCGGGCGCATCCAGCAGGTCCTTGTCGTAATGGGTGCCAAAGACCGAGCGGCAGAACCGCGTGGCATCGTCACCGATCTTGGAATTGGGGAGGTATTTTCCCCGCATGATGCTGAGGTGATCGCAGAACATCGCGCGCAGGCGGGTCTTCATAGCTCAAGGTCCTTCCTGTTGGACGGGCTGCGGCATCTTTTGCGTGCCGTTATGCCCATATCATTTCACCCAATCACCAGAGGACAGCGGCCGACCTCGGGTGGGTGCGTAAGCGCCCTCCCGTGCGGGAGGTCGGGCGCTGTCCGGGCCTTTGCCCCGGACCAAAGGTTTATCCCAGCCTATGCCGCCTTAACCCGCACCGGCAATTCCTTGATGCCGCCGACAAAGTTGGAGCGCAGGAATTTATGCGGCCCCGCCGCCTCGATATGCGAAATCCGCTTGGCCAGTTCCTGAAACAGCACCGTGACCTCCAGCCGGGCCAACCACATGCCAAGACAGACATGCGGGCCGAACTGCCCAAAGGACACATGCCGGTTGGGGCTGCGCATCAGGTCGACTCGGAAGGGATCACCGAAATAGCTTTCGTCCCGGTTGGCCGAGATGAACCAGTAGAGCACCTTGTCGCCTGCGCGGATCGTCTTGCCGTGCATCTCAACGTCGCGGGTCGCGGTGCGGCGGAAGTAAAGCGCGGGCGTGGCCCAGCGGATGATCTCATCCGCCGCCGTCTCCCACACCGCGCCGCCCGCCTGCATCTGCGCGAGCAGCTCGGGCTGATGGCACATGGCCTGAATGCCAGCGGCGATGGAATAGCGCGTGGTATCGTTGCCCGCTGCAACAAGCAGGCAGAAGAAATTGCGGAACTCGGTCTCGGTGATGGTGGATCCATCCTTGGCCGGTTCCAGGATCAGGTTCAAAACGCCAGAGGTGTCGCCCTTCTTCGCCTTCGCCTCCATCAGCTCCTTGGCATAGACATAAAGCTCTGCCCCGGCGGGGGAGTTGAAGGGCATCATCCGGAATTCATCCGTGTCCATCTTGTCAAGAACATGGGTGGTGAAATCCGGGTCCGTATTGGCAATCAGCGCATCGCCCTTTTCCACCAGCCAGGGCAGGTCTTCCTCCGGCAGGCCCACCACGCGCCCCAGCATCCTCATTGGCAATTGCCGGGCAATTTCCTTGGTGGCGTCAAATGTGCCCTTCGCCAGCGCCTGATCCAGGATCTCGGCACAAAGCGTGCGAATATCCTCTTCGTATTGCGCCATGGTGGTCTTGGAGAAGGCCTTGATCAGCTTCATGCGCACCTTGGAATGCTCCGGCGGATCAGTCTCCTGAAAGGTGCGGCGGGCGAGGTATTCCTCGTAGGACTGATCCTCCATCCGGATACCGCGCGCCGAGGAAAACACCTCGGTGTTCTTGTTCATCGCGGTGATGTCTTCATAGCGGGTGACGGACCAGTAGTTTTCACCGCCCGCATAGTCCGTCCAGTGCAGGGGATCGTCGCGGCGCAGCCGGGCAAAGGTGTTGTGCGGCGCGCCATTGGCAAAGGTGTCGTGGCTGCTGAGATCGGCAAAGCCGTCGTCCTGCGGTGTCCAGATCGTCATGAGGGGCTTCCCGAATGGTTGCTTTGTGTATATTATTAGACCTCATAAATATGTAAACGAAAATCTTGCGAGGCATATCATGCACTTGGCCATTCTGATGACCAACACGGACGAGAGCGACTTTGCCGCGCATCACCCCAAGGATGGTGAGAAGTTCACGGACCTCATCCATATGGCCCGCCCCGGCTGGGACGTTTCGGTCTTTTCGGTAAAGGATGGCGTGTTCCCCAAGGACATCGCGGATTTTGACGGTGCGATGATCACCGGCAGTCCGGCCTCGGTCCGTGATGATCTGCCCTGGACCCCGCCGCTGATGGATCTGATCCGGGACATGAACGCCCGCAAGCAGCCCCTCTTTGGTGCCTGTTTTGGCCACCAGGCCGTGGCGCAGGC
Source organism: Pseudophaeobacter sp. A-200-2 (assembly GCF_041008815.1). Taxonomy (NCBI): domain Bacteria; kingdom Pseudomonadati; phylum Pseudomonadota; class Alphaproteobacteria; order Rhodobacterales; family Roseobacteraceae; genus Pseudophaeobacter; species Pseudophaeobacter sp. A-200-2. The sequence continues at coordinate 291,406 of NZ_JAXGFU010000003.1, forward strand.
CCTTGGCGGTGCTCTTGGTAGCAACCCTTGCGGCTGGGTGCAGGGGCTGACGCTCAACACCTTGCAGGACACCCCGCCCTGGGCGCGGGAGCTACCCGATCCCCTGCGCCTTTATGGGTCTCACAAGGAATGCGTCTGCGCCATGCCGCAGGGCGCGGTGCGGACAGCCACCAGCAACGGCATGATCGCGGGGTTCACCATCGGCCGCCACATCTGGACCACCCAGCATCACCCGGAAATGAGCCATGGCTTCATCACCGCCCTGACCGAGGAAATGAAGGGCATGTTGCCGGAAGATGTGCATGCGCAGGCTGTGGCAAGCCTTGCGGAGACATCTGATCAGGCCCGCTTCGCCGAGGCGCTGGCGCGGTTCTTCGAGCAGGGCATCGGCTGAGGCAGCTCAGCCCAGCGCCGCCAGCAGATCCATCACCGTGACCTGATCAAATTGCACATGAGCGGCCATCTCGGCCTCCGCTGCTGCGCTGTCATGCGCCGCAATCAACCCAGCCAGCCTGCGGTGGTCCTTGGCCGATTGCGCGATGGAACCGGGATAGCGGTAGCGCGCCCGGTAATAGGCCATCAGTTTGCGCGCGTTCGTTTTGATCATCTCCACAAGGAAGGGATTACCCGAGCCAAGCGCGATCACCTCGTGAAAGCGCAGGTTTAGCTGATAGTAACCATCGGGATCGCCGTCGCCCTTCTCGGCCGCGTGCGCCTCGCAGGCAGAGACGATGCGCTCCAGCTCTTTGCCCTGCGCCTTTGTCATGCGGCGCGCGGCAAGGCCCGCGGCCTGTCCTTCCAGCTTGGCGTGCACTTCGAGGATGGCGAGGAATTCCTCCAGCGTCGGCTTGAACAGCACCGCGCCCTTCCTCGGCAGACGGCGGATCAGCCCGGCGGTTTCCAACTGGATCAGCACCTCCCGCACTGGCGTGCGCGAGACGTTGTGCCGGGCCACAAGACCGGCTTCGTCCAGCACATCGCCCGGACTCAGCCGCCCGGCGTCGATATCGCTGAGGATCGCATTGAGTAGCTGCTCGCTCTGCCCGGCCATGCCTGTTCCGTTCTCCCGCCTCTTTGGCTTTGGCCGCAGGATAGGGTGCCCCCCGGCCAGAGGCAACGGCGCCCGGCCCCGGCAGTCTGACAAGATCAGGTCGGGCCCATCCGCCCTTCGCGCATCCAGAGATACAGCGGCAGTGCAAGGGATAGCCCAACGGTGCAGCCTGCAGGTAGGACCAACCACCAGCGGCGCAGGCCCAGATCGCGGGCGTCCCGCCAGCTCCAGACCCAGAACACCAGCATCGACAGCAGAACATCGGCAGAGAACCCTGCCGCCGCGCCATTGGCAAACAACCCACGCAGAAAGGCCGGGATATCAATCCCGTTGAGGGCAAAGAAGGAGCCGAAGAACAGCCAGGGCACCAACGTGCCGATGATGGCTGAGACGGCATAGAATGTGCGCATCCGATCTCTCCTCACGAAGGGGGCGGAAGGCTCCCGCGCCCGCAGGACCACCAGCGGGGCCGGGTCGTCCCTGGCGGCCTTGGGCATGGCACCGTGCTTTGCACGGTGCAGCGCCGCGCCCTGCGCGGCGCCCGGCCCAACGGGCCTGCGTCCTTTTTCAAAAGGACCCGGCCGGGCGGGAGCCTCCCCGTATTGCCTGCCCTATTCTGACGGAACAGCGCCCCTGTATTTCGCTGTCAGCTCGGGCGCCAGCTCATCCGGTTCATAGACGCCCAGCAGGATGCCCTTGCGCGGCGCCTTGCCACGGCGTGCGGCAATCTGTTCATCCGACAGGGTGATGCGCTGGGACATGCGCAGCCCCCAGGCCAGCAACCGGTCGTACATCAGGTCGATCACCTCGGCATGCTCGGCGCTGGCGCCCAGATCCACCAGCTCGTCCGGATCGGTTTCCAGATCGAACAGCATCGGGCGCAGGCCGCCTTCGGCATGCATGAACTTCCAGCGCCGGTCCACCACCATGAACAGCCGCGCATCCTTTGGCGCCAGCCCCAGCGTTTCGCAGATCGGGTTGGTGGCGTAATCGAATTCGGCCACCGCATGATCGCGCCACTCGGTTTCCTCCCCGCGCAGCAGCGGCATCAGTGAGCGCCCCTCCAGGATATGCGGCGCCGGAGCGCCGCCCGCGACCTCAAGGAAGGTGGGCAACAGGTCGATCGCCTCCACCAGCTCATCACAGGTAGTGCCCCGGGTGACATCGGCCTCGGCGCGCGGATCGTAGATGATCAGCGGCACCTTGATCGACGGTTCGTGAAACAGGTTCTTCTCGCCCATCCAGTGATCGCCCAGATAATCGCCATGGTCCGAGGTCACCACGATCATCGTGTCCTTCATCCGCCCGGTCTCTTCCAGCCAGGCGAACAGTCGGCCCATCTGGTCGTCGGCCTGCTTGATCAGCCCCATGTAGGCGGGGATCACCCGCTCGCGCACTTCATCACGCGAGAATGTCTTGCCGATACGGTTGTTCATCATGCCGCCAAAGACCGGATGCGGATCTTCCCGCTCCGCTTCCGAACGCACGGCGGGTAGCACGTGTTCGGGGCCGTACATGTCGTGATAGGGCGCCGGAACGATATAGGGCCAATGTGGCTTGATATAACTCAGATGCGCGCACCAGGGCTGATCGCCCTTCGCCTCAGCCTGCGTGATGAACTCCATCGCCTGGGTGGTCAGCCAGGGGGTTTCGCTGTCCTCCTCGGCGATATTGGCAGGCTTGTCGGCATTGACCATGAACCAGCCCGAGGCGACGTCATTACCCTCGACCCCGGCATTGGCAAAGTCGTTCCATGGGTTTTCGCCAGGATAGCCCTTGGATTTCAGGTATTCGTTATACGGGCTGCGCTTGGCATCGTAGAACCCGTCCGGCCCCTCGGCCCAAAGCCCGTCGTCGCGAATGAATGGATCAAAGCCGCATTCGCTCTGCCGCACGCCGATCACACTGTCGGGCGCCAGCCCCAGACGCTCCATCCCGTCGGCATCGGCCACCATATGGGTCTTGCCGATCAAATGGCAGCCCATCCCGGCACGGCGCAGGTGATCGCCCATAGTCCATTCCCCAACCCGCAGGGGATAGCCGTTGAACTGCACCCCGTGGCTGGAAGGATAGCGCCCGGTATAGCTGGACATCCGCGACGAGCCGCAGGTCGGCGACTGCACATAGGCGCGGGTAAAGCGCACGCCCTTTGCTGCCAGCGCATCGATATGCGGCGTCTGCAGATGAGGGTGCCCCGCACAGCTGAGGTAATCGAACCTCAGCTGGTCAAACATGATGTAGAGAATATTCATCGGCGCTCCCCTCCCGTTGCTCCGCGATTTGTCCGCAAACTATTAAACAGGTGAAGCAAGAAGGCCAGCCGCAAAAGCCTAAGATCAGCGCACCCGGCCTGTTGCCGCCACACCGCAACCACAGCGCGAAATGCAGGCGCGCCATTTCCACCGCTGCCGGGATGTGATCCCTGTTGCGGCGCAACGGATGCGCAGACAGAAAACGGAAAGACCCCCATGTCCGCAAAGCCCCAAACCAAACACCTCCTGCAGCTGCGCCCGGCAAAAACCACCGATTGCGCCGCGCTGGCGGCGCTGTCGATCGAGGTCTGGACCGGCACCTACCTGCGCGAGGGCGTCAATGACACCTTTGCCACCTTTGTGCTGGAGGCCTTTACCCCCGCCCATTTCGCCGCGCTGCTGCAGGACCCGGGTGAGACGCTGATCGTGTCGCAGAACCGGGTCGGGATCGATGGTTATATCCGGATCACCGAAGATCGCCCCTCACCAGTCGGCGGCACAAACACCGAGATCACAACCCTTTACGTGCAGCCGCGCCACCACGGGCGGGGCATCGGACAGGCGCTGTTACGGGCTGGACTGGACCATTGCCGCGCCAAGGGATTGGGCGCGCCGTGGCTCTCCACGAACTCCGAAAACACTCCCGCCATCGGGTTTTATCACCGTCACGGATTTGCCTCGGTTGGCGAAACCGTCTTTGAGATCGACGGCACCGGCTATCCCAACACGGTGCTGCACTACACCGGCGATTGACCGCTCCGGCCCTTTGCCTCAGCCCTCCAGCGCCGCCTGAAGCCTTTCGTAGCCACGCAGGAAATCCTCCTTGAAGGCCTGCACCACCGCGCCTGCGGACATGGCCTGCGTCATCAGACCAACGCCCTGCCCGACCCAATAGGTGGCCAGCTCCTGTGCGCCTGCATCGCCTGTCTGGCTCAGCTGGTCGATCCGCGCCAGCGCCGGTTCAGATACCAGCGTCTGCAAGGGCATCGGCAGCGGTTTGGGCGCGCCTTTCCCTTCCCAGGCCTCGGTCCAGCCGCTGATGAGCTGGCGCGAGGGCTTGCCGGTGCGCGACCGCGCCCGCACCGTATCGGCGCTGCTGGCCGCCAGCATCTTTTCCTTCACCACCGGGTTGGTCTCCGCCTCGGTGGTGGTCAGCCAGACCGAGCCGCACCAGGCCCCCGCCGCCCCCATCGCCATGGCGCCCGCCATCTGCGCGCCGCTGGCGATGCCGCCCGCCGCCAGCACGGGCACATCAGCGCCCATATCGGCGATGGACTGAACCACCTCGGGCACCAGCACCATGGTGGAAATTTCACCCGTGTGCCCGCCGGCCTCTCCGCCTGCGGCAACGATGATATCCACCCCGGCCGCGACCTGCGCGCGGGCGTGCTGTGCCGTGCCCACCAGCGCCGCCACGGCGACGCCTTGTGCCTTGCCCATCTCCAGCATGTCGGCAGGCGGCACGCCCAGCGCATTGGCAATCAGCGCGATGGGGTGGCGAAAGGCGACCTCCAGACTGCGTCGTGCCCCATCCGCACTGATATTGTCGCGAAAGACCAACAGCTCCTGCCGCCGCGCGTCCAGATCACCGGGATCAAGGCCCTTGTCGCGCAGCACCGAGGCCGCGAATTCCTTATGCCCCTCGGGCACCATGGCAAGGATCTGTTCGTCAGGAATGTCCTGCCCCTTGGCCTCGAACTTATTGGGCACGATCAGATCGACGCCATAGGGTCGCCCGTCCACGTGATCGTCGATCCAGCTTAGTTCCTCTTCCAATTGCTCGGGGCTCATCATCGCGGCGCCAAAGACGCCCATGCCGCCCGCATTGGTGACGGCGGCCACCACATCGCGGCAATGGGAAAAGGCAAAAAGCGGAAATTCAATGCCAAGCTGCTTGCACAGATCCGATTTCATGCCGCGCCGCCTGCCACGTCGATGGAAACCAACAGATCGCCTGCCTTGACCTGCGTGCCTGCGGCGACCGGAACCTCGACCACCACGCCAGCAGCGGGGGCAAGGATTTCATGCTGCATCTTCATCGCCTCCAGCACCGCGAGGCGGCTGCCCGGTTCAACATTGTCGCCCACCACGACGCAGACCTCCAAGAGCGCGCCATGCATCGGCGCGGTGATCTGGCCATCAGCCTCTCCTGCTGCCGCGCTGGCCCCGGCGCGGATGCGCGTGACCTCGAAAATGCGCGCGCCCGTCGCCAGGAAAAGACAATCGCCCTCCATATGAGTGTGCCGCAGATCCGCGCGGGTGCCATCCACGCGCAGCGCGCTGTCCAGCCCGGTCACTTGATGCGACCACTCCCCCCCTGCGACGGTCAAGACACCGCCCATCTCGCTGAGCCTCAGATCATGGACCGCCTCACCGGCAGCGATCTTCAGCCGCGCTTGCAAAGCCCCTTGCGCGGACCAGCCAAGAAGCTCGGGCGCAACGCCGCTGGTCTTGGCCATCGCCGCCTGATCACTGCGATAGATCAGCGCCGCCGCCAGAGCGACCTCTGCCGAACCAAGCGGTGCGGTCAGATCCTCAGGCAGATGATCTGCAATGAAACCGGTGGTGGCCTTCCCCTCGGCGAACTCGGGATGGTTCAGCACCCTGAGCAGGAAATCGCGGTTGCTCGCCGGGCCGAACAGCGCCAGATCCTTCAGTGCGCCGATCAGCCGTTCCAACGCCTCGGCCCGGGTCGCGCCATGGGCGATCAGTTTCGCCAGCATCGGATCGTAATAAGGAGAGACCTCCTGCCCGCTGGCAATCCCCGCATCGACGCGGATGCCCGTGCCAACCGGGGGCTGCCACTGGGCAATGCGCCCGGCCTGCGGCAGGAAATCCTGTGCGGGGTCCTCGGCATAAAGGCGCACCTCAATGGCGTGGCCGGTCAGGGTCACATCCTCTTGCACGATGCCAAGGGGCTGCCCCGCCGCCACGCGGATCTGCAGCGCCACCAGATCCAGACCGGTGACCATTTCGGTGACCGGGTGCTCCACCTGCAGACGCGTGTTCATCTCAAGGAAGTAGAAGGCACCGCTGTCGTCCAGCAGGAACTCCACCGTGCCGGCGCCGACATAGCCAATGGCGCGGGCGGCCTCCACGGCGGCGGCGCCCATGCGGGCGCGCAGATCCGCATCAAGCGCCGGGCTTGGCGCTTCCTCCACCACCTTTTGATGGCGGCGCTGCACGGAACAATCGCGTTCGCCCAGATGGATCGTGTTGCCATTCCTGTCGGCAAAGACCTGTATTTCCACATGGCGCGGGCGGATCACCGCTTTTTCCAGGATCACCTCGTCTGATCCGAAGGCGGACAAAGCCTCGCTTTGCGCCAGCCCCAATGCACCTGCGAACTCCGCTTGCGCCTCCACCAGACGCATGCCGCGCCCGCCGCCACCTGCTGCTGCCTTGATCATCACCGGATAGCCGATGCGCGCAGCCTCTGCCGCCAAGACATCCGCCGACTGATCCTCGCCCTCGTATCCCGGCACACAAGGCACCCCCGCCGCGATCATGCGGCGCTTGGCGGCGGCCTTGTTCCCCATCAGCGCAATCGCCTCGGCACCGGGGCCGATGAAGATGAGGCCCGCCCCTGTGCAGGCGCTTGCGAATTCGGCGCTTTCCGACAGGAAGCCATAGCCCGGATGCACCGCATCCGCACCCGCCTCCCGTGCCGCCGCGATCAGTTTTTCCGCCGCAAGATAGCTGTCGCCCACTGGCCCCGCGCCAATGCAAATGGCGCGGTCGGCAAAAGCCACATGCGGGCTGGCGGCGTCCGCCTCGGTGTGGACCGCGATGCAGGTGATGCCCATGGCGCGGGCGGTTTTCATGATGCGCAGGGCGATCTCGCCTCGGTTGGCCACAAGGAGTGATGTGATCTGTGTCATGTCCGTCTCCCCCGTCATGCCCGCGCCACGCCAAAGGCGTTGGGCCGCAAATCGCGCGCGCGCCCTTCGGCGCAGGTGGCAAGGCAAAAGCCGATCACCCGGCGTGTGTCACGCGGATCGATCATCCCCATGTCGAGCATATGGCCCGAGGTGTAAAACGCATCCGATTGCCGGTCGAAATGCGCTGTGATCTTGGCCCGCTGGGCGGCAAGTCGTTCCTCATCCACCGGGAAGCCCTTGCGTTCGGCGGTGCGGCGGGCGACCTGCTCCATGGTCAGCGCGGCTTGTTCGCCGCCCATCACGCCGGTCATGGCATTGGGCCATGTGAACAGGAAGTCGGCGCCAAAGGCATGGCCGCACATGCCATAGTTCCCGGCCCCGAAACTGGCCCCCACATAGAGCGAGATCTTGGGCACCCGCAGGTTTGTGACCGCCTGGATCATCTTGGAGCCGTGTTTGATCATACCGCCGCGTTCATATTCGGTGCCGACCATGTAGCCGGTGGTGTTACCCAGAAAGACAACCGGCGTGCCCGCCTGATCCATCGCCTGCAGGAAATGCGTCGCCTTGGTGGCGCCGTCCGGGTCGATGGGGCCGTTGTTGGCGAGGATCCCCACCGGCTGCCCCATTATGCGCGCCTGCAGACACAGGGTTGCAGGCCCGTAGCCCGGTTTGAAATCCAAAAGGCGCGAGCCATCCACGATCCGCGCCGCGACCTCGCGCATGTCGTAGGGTTTGCGGTAATCAACCGGCACAACGCCTGCGAGTTCATCGGGATCGTGGTGCGGCGCGTCATAGTCTGGAACCTGCGCAGCCCCCGAAGGCCAGCCCAGCCCGGCGACCACATCGCGGGCGATTTCGATCCCGTGGGCGTCATCCTCGGCCAGGTACTCCACCAGTCCGGTCACCTCGGCGTGCATCTCGGCACCGCCAAGGTCGACGTCCTTGGCGACCTCTCCGGTGGCGGCCTGCACCAGCGCGGCACCCGCCAGCATAGCCATGCCGTTGCCCTTGACCCCGATCACATAGTCCGACAGGCCCGGCTGATACGCGCCCCCGGCGGTCGATGCGCCATGCAGCACCGTGATCACCGGAATGCCTGCCGCCGAGAGCCTTGCAAGCCCAGCAAACATGCCCCCGCCATGGGCCCAGAGTTCCACCGTGTAGCGCATCAAATCGGCGCCCGCGCTTTCGACCAGATGAATAAAGGGCAGCTTCTGGCGATGCGCGATCTCCAGCGCGCCCAGCGCCTTGTCCACCGATTTGCCGGTCATCGCGCCCGCGTTGATCCCCGCATCATCGGCAAAGACCATGCAGCGCACACCCGAGACATAGCCGATCCCGGTGATGATCGAGGCACCGGGGATCGAGGTCTCGGGATCCGGGTCATCCACGAGGTATGAGGCCATGTTGTAGAGTTCGACAAAGGGCATGCCGGGATCCAAGAGCGCCGAGATCCGCTCACGCGGGGAGAGCTGGCCACGCTTGTCAAAGACCGGGCGGCGCTCATCGGATTTCGCGGCCGCGCGGGCCTCAAGCGCGCGCATCCGATCCACCAGCGCCAGCATCTCGGCGCGGTTCTGCTGAAAGGCATCGCTGGCCGGGCTGATCCGGCTTTGAAAGACTGTCATGTCACGGCTCCCTGTATCATCTTGCCTTGTCCCGCCCGGCCAACAGGCCGGGCAGCGCCCGTCCGCCCCCATGGGCGGGCGCTTCGCTTCCGCCCGCGGACGAGCTCTGCCCTTCTGGCTGACACTTCGTTATTCATCCCACTCCCCCAGCAGATCCGCATCCACCGGCACCGGGGCGGCCAGCAGCAGCTGGGCGTATCCCTTGGCCTGCGGGTCATTGCGCAGCGAGGAGGTGCCGCCCCCGCCCAGCGCGCCATGCAGCAGGATGTTCATCGACGCACTCCCCGGCAGGTAGAACCGCTCAATCCGGCCTTTGGTGAAATGACCAAAGACGCGGGTCAGGTGGTCCGCGTCCAGCGCGGACCAGATCCAGGGCATGAAGTCTGGGCGACGGGCGAGAATGCCAATATTGGCGGTGTCACCCTTGTCACCGCTGCGCCCATAGGCCAGGCGCACGAGCGGCACCTCGACCACCCTATTCGCTGCCGAAGCTACCGGCAGCGCAGGGCGCCTGGGCGGATCGGCGGGCTGCGGCGCAGCCGCCGGGATCTCGACCTCTCCCGCCCCGTCACGCAGGGTGACCGACACCTGATCCTTTGGCGTGAGGTAGGAAAACAACGCCAGCACCGGGCTAGGCCGGGGCCGTGTGCCCGCAAATCCTGAAAGGCCCGGCGGAGTGGCAAGACCCAGGCCGGTTGCCTCTTTCATGAACAGCCCCACGGCGCGGGCATCGACGTGGCGCACGGCGATCTTGGCGGCGACCTCGCGCGCAGGCGGACTTTGGCGCATCGCGCCGAACTGGCTTTCGGTGCCGATCAGCTCCACGCTGACATCGGTGAAATCCGGCGCGTTCATGCGGGTCAGAGACGCGCGGGTCCGCGCCAGCGCCGCATCGGCAAAGGCCTGGGCCTTTTCCTCGGCCTCCAGCCCGTAGAAGGTAAAGATATGCCCGCCGCGATAGCCATCGGCATGGGTGAGGCAGGTCTTGTAGTCGCCGGGGACGCCGCGCCCCTTGGCCCCCGCCACATGCACCCGGTTCGGAGCGGTCTCTGTCAGTGTCACATTCGAGAAGTCACAGATCACATCCGGCAGCACGTAGGATTGCGGATCGCCGATCTCATAGAGCATCTGCTCGCCCACCGTGCCGCAAGAGACCAGCCCGCCGGTGCCTTCGGGCTTCACGACATCAAAGGAGCCATCGGGACAGACTTCGGCAATGGGATAGCCAATGCGGTCCAGCCCCTGCACCACATCGCGCCAATCGGTGAAATTCCCACCGGTGGCCTGCGGTCCGCATTCCAGGATATGCCCTGCCAGTGACCCGCCTGCGAGCCGGTCCAGATCCTGCGGCGCCCAGCCGAAATGATGCATGCAGGCGCCAAGGGTGACGGCGCTGTCGACGCAACGACCTGTAATGACGATATCAGCGCCCCGGTCCAGCGCGGCGGCAATGGGAAAGGCGCCAAGATAAGCGTTGATGCTGGCGATCTTGTCCTTGGGCGGGAAAGGCGCGCCCGAGAACATCTCGACCGGGCCTGTTGCGGCGATCTCTTCAGCCTGCCCGGTCAGATCGTCGCCTTCGATGGTGGCCACTTTCAACGACAACCCCTGCCGGGCGATTTCCTCGCGCAGGGCTGCAGCACAGGCGCCGGGGTTCACCCCACCCGCGTTGGAGATGATCCGCACACCCTGCGCCGCGATCTGGGACAGGTTGGGCGCCATGGCGCCGCTGACGAAATCCGTGGCGTAGCCTGCGCCCGGATCCTTGGCGCGCGCGCGGGCCAGGATCGCCATGGTGATCTCGGCCAGGTAGTCATAGACGATGAAATCCAGCCCGCGCGCTGCCAGCAGTTGCGGTGTGGCCAGCGCAGCATCCCCCCAGAAGCCGCTGGCGCCGCCGATGCGCAGAATATCCGCCATGTCCTCTCCCCCGTGACGCAATGCGCCTGTTTCAGGCCTAGCAAAGCTGTCGCGATGTCCTCCGCACCACAACAGACCGATCGTTCTGTTTCAGCCTGCCTGAAAGCGCAGGCAGGCCGCAACAGAAAATCCGCGCCGATGGAAAAGGACGTTAAGTCATTCAGATTCCGACAATGTGTTACAGATTTTCCAATCATCTACCTTTTACGTTACATTTTGCTTGCCGCGAATCGCTGCTTTAATGTACACCGACTACACGGTCGGCTAATTTTTGAGCCAAACAGGAGACGCGAACCCCATGGATGCATTCATCTGCGATGCCACCCGGACCCCCATTGGCCGCTACGGCGGCGCCCTCAGCCAGGTCCGCACCGACGATCTGGCCGCTGCCCCGATTGCCGCGCTGGTCGCGCGCAACCCGGACGTGGACTGGGCCAGCATTGACGATGTGATCTTTGGCGATGCCAACCAGGCCGGGGAAAGCAACCGCAACGTGGCCCGCATGGCGGCCCTGCTGGCAGGCCTGCCGGTGGATGTGCCCGGCACCACCATCAACCGCCTATGCGCATCCGGCATGGACGCAGTGGGCATGGCCAGCCGCGGCATCCGCGCCGGAGACTATGACATGGCCATCGCAGGCGGCGTCGAAAGCATGAGCCGCGCGCCCTTCGTGATGCCCAAGGCAACCAGCGCCTTTACCCGCGCCAATGCGGTTTACGACACCACCATCGGCTGGCGCTTCGTGAACAAGAAGATGCACGAGATGTATGGCACCGACTCGATGCCGCAGACCGCTGATAACGTTGCAGAAGATTATGATATCTCGCGCGAGGATCAGGACGCATTCGCCGCCCGCAGCCAGGCCCGCTGGGCCAGCGCACATGAGGCAGGCGTCTTTGCCGAAGAGATCACCCCGGTGACCATCCCGCAACGCAAGGGCGATGCCCTGGTCGTGGACACCGACGAACACCCCCGCCCCGGCACCGGCGCCGACAAGCTGGCGAAGCTGAAGGGCGTCAACGGCCCGGACAAGAGCGTGACCGCAGGCAATGCTTCGGGCGTCAACGACGGCGCCGCTGCCATCCTGATGGCGAATGAGGCAGCCGCGGCCAAGAACGGCCTGAAACCGATGGCCCGCATCGTCGGCATGGCCGCCGCCGGGGTCGAACCCCGCGTGATGGGCATCGGCCCGGTCCCCGCGACGCAAAAGGTTCTGGCCCGCACCGGCCTCACCATCGACCAGATGGACGTGATCGAACTCAACGAGGCCTTCGCCTCGCAGGGGCTTGCGACCCTTCGCGCCCTTGGCGTGGCGGACGATGCGCCCCATGTTAATCCCAATGGCGGTGCTATCGCCATCGGCCATCCGCTTGGCATGTCCGGCGCCCGGCTGGTGCTGACCGCCGCCTATCAACTGCAACGTACTGGCGGGCGCTACGCGCTGTGCACCATGTGCGTTGGTGTCGGACAGGGCACCGCCCTGATCCTTGAACGTGTGTAATCAGTAAGGGAGGAAACGCGCTATGTATGCTCAGATGGTGAAATCCGAGGCCACGCAAGACGACCCCGAAAAACTCGCCGCCTTTCAGGCGCGGATCGACCGGGGCGAAAAGATCGAGCCCAAGGACTGGATGCCCGAGGGCTATCGCAAGACGCTGATCCGCCAGATCGGCCAGCACGCCCACTCGGAAATCGTCGGCCAGCTGCCCGAAGGCAACTGGATCACCCGTGCCCCGACGCTGGAGCGCAAGGCGATCCTGCTGGCCAAGGTGCAGGACGAGGCGGGCCATGGTCTGTATCTTTACTGCGCGGCGGAAACGCTGGGTGTGTCCCGTGACGAGCTGACGGAAATGCTGCTGGATGGCCGCATGAAGTATTCCTCGATCTTCAACTACCCGACGCTGAACTGGGCCGATATCGGCGCAGTGGGCTGGCTGGTGGACGGCGCTGCGATCATGAACCAGGTGCCGCTGCAACGGACCTCGTTCGGCCCTTACAGCCGCGCCATGATCCGGGTCTGCAAGGAAGAAAGCTTTCACCAGCGCCAGGGCTATGACGCCATCCGCAAGATGGCCGAAGGTACGCCTGAGCAGAAGAAGATGGCGCAGGACGCGCTGAACCGTCTGTGGTTCCCGTCGCTGATGATGTTCGGTCCCTCGGACAAGGATTCGGTGCACTCGGCGCAATCGATGGCCTGGAAGATCAAGATGAACACCAATGACGAACTGCGTCAGAAGTTCGTCGACCAGACCGTGCCGCAGATCGAGTTCCTGGGTCTTGAGCTTCCCGATCCCGGCATCAAGTGGAACGAGGAACGCGGTCACTATGATTACACCGATCCCGACTGGTCGGAGTTCTTCGACGTGATCCAGGGCAACGGCCCCTGCAATACCGACCGTCTGGCCGCGCGCAATGACGCCTGGAAAGACGGCGAATGGGTCCGTGACGGCCTGCTGGCCCACGCCCAGAAAAAGGCCGCGCGCAAACACGCCGCCGAATAACCGACCCAAGCCTTATCTGCCCCCTGCCCAGTCCATCATAGACCTGCGGCAGGGTGGCCCCTCAGCCAGGAGGAACACCCCATGAAACATGAATGGCCCCTTTGGGAAGTCTTTATCCGCGGTCAGCATGGCATGAGCCACCGCCACGTCGGATCGCTGCACGCGCCGGACGCCGAAATGGCGATCAAAAACGCTCGCGACGTCTACACCCGCCGCAACGAAGGCGTGTCGATCTGGGTGGTAGAGGCGAAAAATATCGCCGCTTCCTCGCCCGGTGACAAAGGCCCGCTGTACGAGCCGTCGGAATCCAAGGTCTACCGTCACCCGACCTTCTTTGACATCCCCGAAGAAGTGGGAGCGATGTGATGACCCGCGAGGAAGCCTTTACTCAGTTCCTTTTGCGGATGGGTGACAACACCCTGATCCTGGGCCATCGCGTCAGCGAATGGTGCGGCCACGCGCCGGTTCTGGAAGAGGATATCGCGCTGGCCAATACCGCGCTCGACCTCATCGGCCAGACCCAGATGTGGCTTGGCCTTGCGGGCGAAGTGCAGGGTGAAGGCAAGAGCGCCGATGACCTCGCCTTCCTGCGCGACGTCTGGGATTTCCGCAATGTGCTGCTGGTCGAGGTGCCGAACGGCGACTTTGGCCGCACCCTGATGCGCCAGTGCCTGTTCGATGCCTGGCACTCGATCCAGCTGGGTCACCTGATGAAATCCAGTGACGAACGGGTCGCCGCGATTGCCGCCAAGGCCAGCAAAGAAGTCGCCTATCATCTGGAACGCTCGGCCGATACGGTCGTAGGTCTGGGCGATGGCACCGAGGAAAGCCACCGCCGCATGCAAGAGGCGCTGGACTACCTCTGGCCCTATGTGGGCGAGATGTTCCAGTCCGACGATGTGGACGCGGAGATGGTGAAGGCGGGTATTGCGCCCGATCCGGCCAGCCTGCGGGATGATTTTGATGCGCTGATCGGCCGGATCATGGGCGAGGCAACGCTGACCATCCCGGACAGTTCCTTTGGTCACAAGGGCGGGCGCACCGGCAAGATGCACACCGAGCACCTGGGCCACCTGCTGACCCATATGCAGTGGCTGCAGCGCGCCTATCCCGGCGCCAAGTGGTAACGACAACCGCATCACAGTAAGGGCACCCCCGGCCTCGGGTGGGGGTGAAGCCCCCTCCCGTGGGGGAGGTCGGGGGCTGCCCGGCCTATCGACCGGGCAAAGCTAAAGTGGAGTGAGCCACATGAGCCAAACAGTAGACAAGCCAAGCGTGGAGCAGATCTGGGAATGGCTGGACGCCGTGCCCGATCCGGAAATCCCGGTGATCTCTCTGGTCGATCTCGGCATCATCCGCGGTGTCGCCTGGGACGGCGATACGCTGGAGGTGGCTGTCACCCCGACCTATTCGGGCTGCCCTGCGACGGCGGTGATCAACATGGATATCGAAACCGCCCTGCGCGATCACGGGGTCGAGGACATCCGCCTCAAAACCCAGATCGCCCCGCCCTGGACCACCGACTGGTTGTCGGAAAAAGGCCGCGCCAAGCTGGAAGAATACGGCATCGCCCCGCCGCAAGCGGCAGGCGGCCCGGAAAAATGCCCCCATTGCGGCAGCAAGAACGTCACCCGTGTGAGCCAGTTCGGCTCCACCCCGTGCAAGGCACACTGGCGCTGTCAGGACTGCCTCGAACCCTTTGATTATTTCAAGTGCATCTGAGGAGACCTCCATGGCGCGCTTTCACGATCTAGAAGTCACCGATGTCCGCAAGACGATCCGCGATGCGGTTGTTGTCTCCCTGAAGCCCGCCAATGGCGCGGCGGCGGAGTTCGATTTCACCCAAGGCCAGTACCTGACCTTCCGCCGCGATTTCGACGGCGAGGAGCTGCGTCGCAGCTACTCGATCTGCGCGGGCAAGGAGGACGGCATCCTGCAGGTCGGCATCAAGCGCGTCGATGGCGGCGCCTTTTCGACTTGGGCCAATACCGATCTCAAACCCGGTGACACCCTACAGGCGATGGCGCCGATGGGCACCTTCTTCACGCCGCTCGATGCTGGCGCCGAAAAATCCTACCTCGGCTTTGCCGGCGGATCCGGCATCACCCCGGTACTGTCGATCCTGAAGACCACCCTGGCGGCCGAGCCAAATTCGACCTTCACGCTGGTTTACGCCAACAAGGGCGTCAACACGATCATGTTCCGCGAGGAGCTGGAGGACCTGAAGAACCTCTACATGGGGCGCTTCAACGTCATCCACATTCTGGAAAGCGATGCGCAGGAGATCGACCTCTTCACCGGTCTGGTGACCGAGGAGAAATGCGCCCAGCTGTTCGAGCACTGGATTGATATCGACAACGTCGACACCGCCTTTATCTGCGGGCCGGAACCGATGATGCTGGGCATCGCCGCAGCGCTGCGCACGGCTGGCCTGAAGGACGATCAGATCAAGTTCGAACTCTTCGCCAGCGCCCAGCCCGGCCGGGCCAAGCGCAAGGCAAGCGCCGCCGATGCGGCCAGCAACGCGAACCAGACCTCTGCCGCGATCACCCTTGATGGCGCCACCCAGACCATCGAGATGGGCAAGGACACCACCATCCTGGATGCGGCGCTGGAGAACGCCATGGACGCGCCCTATGCCTGCAAGGCCGGGGTCTGCTCCACCTGCCGCTGCAAGGTGCTGGAAGGCGAGGTGGAAATGGTCACCAATCACGCGCTCGAAGATTACGAGGTCGAAAAGGGCTACGTCTTGTCCTGCCAGGCCTATCCTGTCACCGATAGGGTGGTCGTGGATTACGATCAGTAATGCATTTCATGGCGCGCCCTTCCGGGCGCGTCTGTGTTTAAGGGCCCGTTTCACAGGGCCGAATTCAGGGAGGATCAGATATGGCCGAGGACATGAGCCTCAGCAGCTATCTTGCGCAGGGCGGCAAGCTCACCAATCCATCCAACGTGCCGCCGCGCTATCGTGCGGAACTCTTGAAACTGATGGCGACCTTTGTCGACAGCGAGCTCGCCGGGGCGGCGGGCTTTGCCGATATCATCAACGAAGGTCCCGGCATCAAGGCCCGCATCGCCGCCGCCAAGATCGTGCTGGAGAAATCCGACAATGCCGACAAGGTGCTGCGGATCATGGGGGAATTCGGCGCCGATACCGAGGCCTACGCCGATCACCATCCCTGGACCGCGCGGTTGACCCGCGATGCCGACATCGGCCAGAGCCGCAGCAAGCACGACATGCGCCTTGCGGTGTTCAACTACCCGCTGGAAGGCTGGCTTGACGCGGTGGTGATGAACCTTCTGATGGGCCGCGCTGTCACGGTGCAGCTTGGGGAGTTGTCGCAGGTGTCCTACCAGCCTCTGGCAGAGGCTTTCCGCAGCATCGCCCCGATCGAGCAGCGCCATGCGGAGCTGGCCGAAGAGGGGCTGACCCAGCTGGTAGAGAACGGCGAGACAGCGCAGGCGCAGGAAGCGGTGGACTACTGGTGGCCCCGCGTTGCCGCCTCTTTCGGCTCGCAAACCTCGGAGAAATTCGACGGGCTGCGCGCGATGGGCCTGCGCCATGACACCAATGCCGAGCTGCACGACCGCTGGGCCGCAGACGCGGGTGCGATCCTTGGGAAGCTGGGCCTGACACCGGGCAACTGAGCCGCTCCGGTCCCCCAATCCGGCGCAGGTCCCGACACAGGGTCCTGCGCGGTCTCCCAGTAAAGCGCCCATATAGTCAGGCGGGCAGGCAGGCGGGGCACTCCCGCCCGGACGCTGCGCATCACAAATGCGCCTTGTCCCCTTGGGCCGGGCGCGCGCCGGGCGGCGCGCGCAAAGCGCCCGATCCTCGGTGTTTTCCCATTTGTTTCGCGTGCGAAACAGCTTGCCAGCTCCTTGTCCCGGCGCGCAGTGGCAACGCAACACCTCCACAGCCCCCACACACCCATGTGCAAAGAAGCGCCGACCGGGCACTGGACCTTGCCCGAAGAGCCTCCTAGTGTCCCGGGGACGCAAGACATTTTGAAAGGCCCCGATCATGGCAGCTGGCAGCACCATCCACACCTACTTCAACGGTCAGTGGCACGACGGGGACGTGCCAATCATGTCCGCCGCCGACCACGCGGCCTGGCTTGGCTCTTCGATCTTTGACGGGGCGCGGCTGTTTGACGGGGTGACGCCGGATCTGGATCTACACTGCGCCCGCGCCAATGCCTCGGCCTCGGCGCTGATGATGAAACCAACCGTCTCGGTCGAGGATATGGTGGAGATCACCCGCGAGGGGCTGAAACGCTTTGCCCCCGGCGCTGCGGTCTATATCCGCCCGATGTACTGGGCCACCGATGGCGATGCGACGATGATTGCGCCCGAGCCGGAGACCACCAAGTTCGCGCTCTGCCTGGAAGAGATCCCGATGGCCCCGGCGGATGCCAGCGCCACGCTGACCCGCACCCAGTACCGCCGCCCGGTGCTGGAAAACGCCGTAGTCAACGCCAAGGCCGGCTGCCTTTACCCCAACAACGCCCGCATGCTGCGCGAAGCCCGCGCCAAGGGCTTTGCCAACGCGCTGGTGCAGGATGCCATGGGCAACGTGGCCGAAACCGCTACCGCCAATATCTTTATGGTGCGCGATGGCGAGGTCTTTACCCCCATCGCCAACGGCACCTTCCTGGCCGGCATCACCCGCGCCCGTCACATCAAGAACCTGAAAGCCGACGGCGTCACCGTGCATGAGACCGTGCTGAGCTTTAAGGACTTTGAGGAGGCCGACGAAGTCTTCATGTCCGGCAACATGAGCAAGGTCACCCCGGTCACCGCTTTCGACGACCGTCAGTATCAGATCGGCCCCATGGCCCGCCGCGTGCGTGAGATGTATTGGGACTGGGCTGCCACACATGGGTGAGTGGCGGCAAAGCTTTCTGACCATCGCCGTCGGCGGGGTCGGAGCTTTGATCGCCTCCCTGATCCATATGCCGATGGCCCTGCTGGCCGGGCCTGCCATCGGCGTCAGCCTTGCCGGGCTCTGGGGCGCACCGATGGATATCGCGCCCCGGCTGCGGGATGCGGCGTTTCTGGTGATGGGGCTCAGCATCGGTTCGATGGTCAGCCCCGAAAGTTTTGCCGCCATGATGCGCTGGCCAGTGGCCTTTGGCCTGCTGGCGGCCCTGACCATTGTCACGCCCTTCGCCGGGCGTAGCCTGGTGCCCCGCATCCTGCCGTTTGAACGACACGAATCCTTTCTCGCCGCCGCGCCCGGGCATCTGGGGCTGGTGATCGCGCTGGCGGACAGCCTGTCTCTGTCCCTGACGCGGCCGATGGTGCTGGCCTCGATCCGGTTGATGTCGCTGACCCTGCTGGTGCCGCTGGGGGCAACCATTGCGGGGATGGAGATCGGTTTTGGCCTGCCGGGCAGCGCTGCGGTGACACCACTGGGCTGGATCGCGATCCAAATCGCCATCGCCCTTGCTATCGCGCCGCTGCTGCGCCGGATCAAACTGCCCGCCCCGACGCTGATTGCCGGGATAACCGTCGCTGCGACGACCCATCTTGGCGGCTGGACTGCGGGCGGGTTGCCCGGCTGGGGGGCGCAGGGCGCGCTGATCCTGATGGGCAGCCTTATCGGGGGACGCTTTACCGGCATGAGCTGGCGCGAATTGCAGGGCAGCCTGCTGGCGGGCGGCGTGATCGTCCTTCTGACCTGCGGGCTGGCAGCGATAGCGGCCCTGCCGGCGGCCTATCTGTCGGGCCTGCCGCTGTTGGATGTGCTGCTGGGATTTTCCCCCGGCGGGCTGGAAACCATGATCATTCTCGGCGCCGCGCTTGGCGCCGATCCTACCTTTGTCGCGGCGGCGCATCTGTTCCGCCTGATGGTGCTGGCGGTGGTCCTGATGCTCTACGCAACCCGGGTGGCAAACAGCGCCGCACTGAAAAGCAATGGACAGGACGCGGCCCCTCGGGCAGATTGATCAGGATTGTGGAGGCTACAGATGCGCAAATTTCTGGTTGTGCTGGATGACAGCCGCGAATGTCTGAACGCCATGCGGTTCGCCGCGATGCGGGCGGCCCGCACCGGTGGCGGGGTGGCGATCCTGTCGGTGATCCCACCCGATGAATTCAATCACTGGATCGGCGTGGGCGAGGTCATGCGCGAAGAGGCCCGCGAACGCATCCATGCCCATTTCGAGGTTTTCGCCAAATGGATGCGCGACCGTCAGGGGGTGGATCCGGAGCTGATCATCCGCGAAGGCGAGGCCGTGCCCGAGATCCTGGCGCAGATCGAAGCCGATCCCGACATCGGCGTTCTGGTGCTGGGCGCGGGCACCGACCGCAAGGGGCCGGGACCGCTGGTAAACCAGCTTAGCAAGACCTCGGGCAGTCTGCCGGTGCCGATCACCATCGTGCCGGGCGATCTGTCCAAGGACCGGCTGGAAGCGATTACCTGAGCCCTCAATTGCTGCCGCTGTTCCCTGATGCACAGGTGGCTCTGGCAATTTAGAACGGTTCCAAACCTTGACTTGTGCGGCCACGGCGCGCATATCTCCTGCAGACCAACGGAGACCCGAAATGTTCATTCAGACCGAATCCACGCCCAACCCGGCGACGCTGAAATTCCTTCCGGGACAGACCGTTCTGGAGGCAGGCACCGCCGATTTCGCCAGCCCCGAAGCGGCAGAGAGCTCTCCTATGGCCAGCCGCATCTTCGCCGTCAGCGGCGTCACCGGCGTGTTCTTCGGCAATGATTTCGTCACCGTCACCAAGGCCGACGACGTCGAATGGGATCACATCAAACCTGCCATCCTGGGCGCGGTGATGGAGCATTACCAATCCGGTCAGCCGGTGATCAGCGCAGGCGGTGAGCAGGCCTCGGGCCATGCCGAACACAGCGGCGAGGACGGCGAAGTCGTGAACCAGATCAAGGATTTGCTGGACAGCCGCGTGCGCCCGGCCGTGGCCCAGGACGGCGGCGATATCACTTTCCACGGCTTTGAACGCGGCGTCGTCTACCTGCATATGCAAGGCGCCTGCGCGGGCTGCCCTTCTTCGACGCTGACCTTGAAAATGGGCATCGAGAACCTGCTGCGCCACTACATCCCCGAAGTCACCGAGGTCCGCCCGGTCGCCGTCTGAGCGGCAGGACAGACCCGTCGCCATGCTGGCGACCTGAAAGGACAGAGGATGACAACCGAACCACTGGTTCTGGGCTTTGACACATCGGCCGCGCATTGCGCGGCCGCTTTGCTGCGCGGTGACACCCTTGTTGCCGAGGCGCTGGAGCCGATGACACGCGGGCAGGCCGAACGGTTGATGCCGCTGCTGGAAGAGGTGCTGGCGACTGGCGGCGCCACGTGGGCGGATCTGGATGCCATCGGTGTTGGCGTCGGCCCCGGCAATTTCACCGGTATCCGCATTGCCGTTTCCGCCGCCCGAGGTCTGGCGCTGGGTCTTGGCGTTCCGGCGGTGGGCATCGACGGTTTTGACGCCCGCGCCGCCACAGGAACCCTGCCCGGCATTCCCGCCCCGCGTGATCAGGTCTATGCCGCCCTGCCGGATCAGGCACCGCGTCTGATGCCCCGCGAGGAAGCTGAAGAGGCCGCGCGCGGTGCCGGGCTGACCTTTGCGCCCGAGGCCTCTCCCGCAGGGCTGGCCGAGGCGATCGCGCGTCTGGCAGCCGCCCGGATGGATCAGGACACCGCCGCCCCCGCGCCCCTCTATCTGCGCGCTGCCGATGCCGCGCCCGCGCGCGATACTCCGCCTGCGCTGATCGATGGCTGACGCCGTGGCCTCTGCCCCAGCCACAGACGACATGGCTAGGACACACGCGGCGGCCTTTACCCAGTCCCGCCCCTGGAGCGCTGCGGAATTCGCCGACCTTCTGGACAGCCCCCTGACCTTTGCAATCGGTGATGCCCGCTGTTTCGCCCTTGTCCGCGTTATCGCGGATGAGGCCGAATTGCTGACCATCGCCACCCATCCGGAGCATCAGCGCCAGGGTCTGGCCCGGCAAGTGATGCAGGACTGGCAGGATCTCGCCCGCACACGCGGCGCCACCGAAGCCTTTCTGGAGGTGGCCGCCGACAATGCCCCGGCGCAGGCGCTGTATGACGCATGCGGATTCGCCACTTGCGGCACCCGGCCCGGTTATTATGCCCGCAAAGGCGCCGCCCCTGTGGACGCGGTGCTTATGCGGTGCAGCTTACGTTAGGCCACCCGTATGGAATTCCACCGTTTGGTCAAAAAGCGGTTGACCCTGCCGCGATGCTGCGGGCTAAATTGCCGCACCTCTATTCGTCCCGGTCACATAACGCACCGGGCAGCCCAACGGCGGCTGTGACAATCATAAAACACAACTGGGAGTATTCTAATGAGCCTGATGAAAACCCTGATGGGCGGCTCGGCCGCACTGGCCGTCACTGCGGGCGCGGCCCTGGCGGATCCGGCGCTGATCTTTGACCTTGGCGGCAAATTCGACAAATCCTTCAACGAAGCGGCGTTCATGGGCGCAAAACGCTGGGCAGACGAGACCGGCGGCAGCTTCCGCGAGATTGAACTGCAATCCGAAGCCCAGCGCGAGCAGGCCCTGCGCCGCTTTGCCGAAGCGGGCTCCAACCCGATCGTGATGGCAGGCTTTGCCTTTGCTGACGCTCTGGGTCAGGTTGCTGCGGACTACCCGGACACCAAATTCACCATCATCGACATGGTTGTGGACGCGCCCAACGTGCGCTCGGTTGTCTTCAACGAGCACGAGGGCTCCTACCTCGTCGGCATGATGGCAGCTGAGGCCTCCAAATCCGGCACCGTCGGCTTCATCGGAGGCATGGACATCCCGCTGATCCGCAAATTCGCCTGTGGCTATGCACAGGGCGTGATGGCCGCCAACCCCGACGCCAAGGTGATCGCCAACATGACCGGCACCACCCCGGCGGCCTGGAATGACCCGGTAAAAGGCTCCGAGCTGACCAAGGCGCAGATCAGCCAGGGCGCTGACGTGGTCTATGCTGCGGCAGGCGGCACCGGCGTGGGCGTTCTGCAGACCGCTGCGGATGAGGACATCCTGTCCATCGGTGTGGACAGCAACCAGAACCACCTGCACCCGGGTAAGGTACTGACCTCGATGATGAAACGCGTGGACAACGCGGTTTACGAGGCCTTCAGCGATGGCGCTGACATGGAAACCGGTTTCTCGGTCATGGGGCTGGCCAATGGCGGCGTCGGCTACGCGCTGGACGACAACAACGCACCGCTGGTTTCGGACGAGATGAAAGCCATGGTGGACGCTGCAGCAGCCAAGATCGCCTCGGGCGAGCTGAAGGTGCATGACTACATGTCCGACGACAGCTGCCCGGCGCTGTCGTTCTGATCGGCAACCGCTCTGGCCCGTCCTGAAAAGGCATAGCCAGAGCCCACTTTACCCGGAGGCTGCCGCAACGCCGCCTCCGGGTTTGGTTTTTCCACCCCATCCGAGGGACGCGCCGCCGCACCGGTATCCGCCCCCTGCGCATCACACCGGCATCCCCCCGGTCCGCGCCCCCGCATGTTGAGGAGCCAGAATGACGGCACCAGCGATTGAACTGAAAGGCATCTCCAAGGCCTTTGGCCCCGTCCAGGCCAACAAGGACATCTCCATCAGCGTCGCCCCCGGCACGATCCACGGGATCATCGGCGAAAACGGCGCCGGAAAATCCACCCTGATGAGCATCCTTTACGGCTTTTACAAGGCCGACAGCGGCGAGGTCTGGATCAACGGCAAGAAGACCGAGATCCCAGACAGCCAGGCCGCCATTTCCGCCGGGATCGGCATGGTGTTCCAGCATTTCAAGCTGGTCGAGAATTTCACGGTGCTGGAAAACATCGTTCTGGGCGCCGAGGACAGCGGGCTGTTGATGCCCTCGCTGACCCGCGCCCGCAAGGAGCTGAAGGCGCTGGAAGAGGAATACGAACTCTTCGTGGACCCGGACAAGCGCATCGACGAGATCGGCGTCGGCATGCAGCAGCGTGTGGAGATCCTGAAGGCGCTGTACCGCAAGGCCGAGATCCTGATCCTTGACGAACCCACCGGCGTTCTGACCCCGGCAGAGGCCGACCAGCTGTTCCGCATCCTCGACCGGCTGCGCGCCGAGGGCAAGACGATCATCCTGATTACCCACAAGCTGCGCGAGATCATGGAGGCGACCGACACGGTCAGCGTCATGCGCCGCGGCGAGATGACCGCAACGGTAAAAACCGCCGAGACCAGCCCCGAACATCTGGCCGAACTGATGGTGGGCCGCAAGGTGCTGCTGCGCGTGGACAAGGTCCCCGCGAAGCCCGGCAAGCCGATCCTGGAAGTCGAGAACCTGCGCGTCGTGGACGAGGCAGGCGTCGAGCGCGTCAAGGGCATCGACCTCAATGTGCGCGCCGGAGAGATCCTCGGCATCGCCGGTGTGGCGGGCAATGGCCAGTCCGAGCTGCTGGAGGTGCTGGGCGGTATGCGCCCCGGCACCGGCACGATCCGCCTCAATGGCACACCGCTGCCGCTGTCTGGCCCCGGATCGGACGGGCGGGCACGCCGCGCCGCCCATGTGGCCCATGTCCCTGAAGACCGACAGCGCGAAGGGCTGATCATGGATTTCCACGCCTGGGAAAACGTCGCCTTTGGCTATCACCACGCGCCGGAATACCAGCGGGGCCTTCTGATGGACAACGCCGCCCTGCGCGCCGATACCGCTGCGAAGATGGAGAAATTCGACGTGCGCCCGCCGGATCCCTGGCTGGCCGCCAAGAGTTTTTCCGGTGGCAACCAGCAAAAGATCGTCGTCGCCCGTGAAATCGAGCGCAATCCCGACCTCTTGCTGATCGGCCAGCCCACTCGCGGCGTCGATATCGGCGCCATCGAATTCATTCACAAGCAGATCGTCGCCCTGCGCGATGAGGGCAAGGCGATCCTTCTGGTCTCGGTCGAGCTGGAAGAGATCCTGTCCCTGTCTGATAGGGTGGCGGTGATGTTTGACGGTATGATCATGGGCGAACGCGCCGCCGATCAGACCGATGAAAAGGAACTGGGCCTTCTGATGGCCGGTGTCGCGGGGGAGGCCGCGTAAATGGAAAAGATGCCGAAATGGGCCGATGTGGTCCTGATCCCGCTGATCAGCCTGATACTGGCGGCCCTCCTCTCTGCCCTCGTAATCCTGGCCATCGGCGAGGATCCGATTGCTGCGGTCAAGATGATGGTAACCGGCGCGCTCGGCTCCACCTATGGCTGGGGCTACACGCTGTACTATGCGACCAATTTCCTGTTCACCGGCCTTGCGGTCGCCGTCGCCTTCCACGCCCGGATGTTCAACATTGGCGGCGAAGGTCAGGCGATGCTGGGGGGGCTTGGCGTTGCGCTTGTCTGCCTTTACATCCCCTGGCCTCACTGGTCTTTGGCGCTGATCTTTGCCTCCCTCGGCGCCGCCCTCTTTGGGGCCGCCTGGGCTGCCATACCGGCCTATCTTCAGGCCAAGCGCGGCAGCCATATCGTCATCACAACCATCATGTTCAACTTCATCGCAGCCGCGGTTCTGAACTATATGCTGGTCAATGTGCTGAAGCCCGCAGGGGCCATGGATCCAGCCACAGCCCGCTTTGCCGAAGCTGTTCACCTGCCAAGCCTGCACGAGCTTCTGGCCCCATTCGGTATCGCCTTTTCCAAATCGGCACCGGCCAACGTGAGCCTTCTGGTGGCCGTTGCCGCCTGCGTGGTGGTCTGGCTGCTGATCTGGCGTACGCGGCTGGGGTATGAAATCCGCGCCTATGGCCATTCCGAACCCGGCGCTCTTTATGCCGGGATCTCTCCGGTGAAGATCATCATGATCTCGATGCTGATCTCGGGTGGGCTTGCGGGCATGATGGCGATCAACAACGTCATGGGCGAGGCCGAGCGTCTGGTTTTGAACTCTACCGAGGGCGCTGGTTTCATCGGCATCGCCGTGGCGCTGATGGGGCGCAACCATCCCTTTGGCGTTTTTCTGGCCGCGATCCTCTTTGGCTTCCTCTATCAGGGCGGCGCGGAACTGGCGCTCTGGACCTCGATCCCGCGCGAATTGATCGTCGTCATTCAGGCGCTGGTCATCCTCTTTACCGGCGCGCTGGACAATATGGTGCGGATACCGCTTGAAAAGATCTTCGTTGCATTGCGGAAGGAGAAAGCCTGATGGAATTCCTGACCATCATTCAGGTGCTGGACAGCACCGTCCGTCTGGCGACGCCGCTGCTTTTGGCCTGTCTGGCCGGCCTGTTCTCAGAGCGCGCGGGCATCTTTGACATCGGCCTTGAAGGCAAGATGCTGATGGCCGCCTTTCTGTCCGCTGCAGTGGCCGCAGTCACCGGCAATGTCTGGCTGGGACTGCTCGCGGGTATCGCCTCCTCGCTGGTGCTGGCTGGGCTGCACGGGGTCGCTTCGATCACCTTCCGGGGCAACCAGTTGATTTCCGGGGTTGCCATCAACTTTCTGGCCGCAGGCATGACCGTGCTGATCGCCCAGGATTGGTTCCAGCAAGGCGGGCGCACCCCCTCCCTGCTGCGCGAAGGACGCTTTGGCGGTCTTGAACTGCCATTTGCCATCGGCCCCAGCGACGCCGAGGCAGCGGGCCGCCCCCTGTCCGAACTGATCGCCGAAGCGGGCATGTTCCAGCAGATCTATTCCGAGCTGCTGTCGGGGCATTCCATCCTCGTCTATGCCGCCTTCCTCGCGGTGCCGCTCACCTGGTGGGTTCTGTTCCGCACCCGTTTCGGCCTACGTCTGCGCGCGGTCGGGGAAAACCCGGCAGCGGTGGACACGGCCGGTGTTTCGGTGGTGGGGCTGCGGTTTGCCGCCGTTGCGATCTGCGGCCTTCTGTGCGGCATCGCGGGCGCCTATCTGGCCACGGCCCTGCAGGCTGGTTTCGTGAAAGACATGACCGCCGGGCGCGGCTTCATCGCGCTGGCGGCGCTGATCTTTGCCAAATGGCGCCCCTGGCACGCAATGGGCGCCTGCCTGCTGTTCGGCCTGTTGCAGGCGGTCGCGTTGCGGTTCCAGAATATCGAACTGGGCAGCGTTACCATCCCGGTGCAGGTGATGGATGCCCTGCCCTATATCCTGACCGTGGTGATCCTGGCCGGTTTCGTCGGCAAGGCCATTCCGCCCCGCGCCGGCGGCGAGCCTTACGTGAAGGAGCGCTAAGAGCGCACCGCTCACATAGCTGCATGACCCAGTCAAACCGCCCGGCCCCGCGCCGGGCGGTTTTGCGTTTTGCACGTGCCCTTCCCCCTCAGCCGAGGTGATAAGTCCAGATTGATCCCGATTATCGGTCCTGAATGCTGCGGGGCGGCATCGCCAGTTGATTTTGCACCGGCAAAGGGGTCTAAATTGAGTATGCAGATCTACCTTCCCATCGCCGAGGTTTCGGTCAATGCCTTCCTTCTTCTGGGGCTGGGTGGGCTGGTGGGTATCCTTTCCGGGATGTTCGGCGTCGGCGGTGGATTTCTGATGACGCCGCTGTTGTTCTTCATCGGCATTCCGCCTGCTGTGGCGGTCGCGACCGAGGCCAACCAGATCGTCGCCTCCTCCTTTTCCGGCGTCCTTGCCCATTTTCGAAGGCGCACCGTCGACATCAAGATGGGCCTTGTGCTGCAGGCCGGTGGTCTGCTTGGTGCCGCGCTCGGCGTGGTGGTCTTTAACCATCTGAAACAGATGGGTCAGGTCGATCTGCTGGTGAAGCTCTGCTACGTTGTCTTCCTTGGCGTCGTTGGCGGGTTGATGTTCATCGAAAGCCTCAGCGCCCTACGCAAATCCCGCAAATCGGGCGGCGCGCCCTCAGCGCGGCGGCAGCGCAGCTGGGTGCATGCCCTGCCCTTCAAGATGCGATTCCGCACCTCCGGTCTTTATATCTCGGTGATCCCGCCGGTTCTGGTCGGCGTCGCTGTCGGCATTCTGGCCGCGATCATGGGCGTGGGCGGCGGTTTTATCATGGTGCCCGCGATGATCTATATCCTCGGCATGCCGACCAAGGTGGTGGTCGGAACCTCGCTGTTCCAGATCATCCTCGTCACCGCCTTTACCACCATGCTGCACGCCACCACCAACTTTACCGTGGACATCGTGCTGGCCGTGCTCCTATTGGTTGGCGGCGTCGTCGGGGCGCAGATCGGCACCCGCATCGGCACCTATCTCAAGGCCGAACAGCTGCGGATCCTGCTGGCACTGATGGTGCTGCTGGTCTGCGGTAAACTGGGGCTTGAGCTTCTTATTCAGCCGGACGAGCTGTTCTCGCTCGGCGTGGCAGGAGGTCACTGATGACGCCGCTCTTCCGCCTGTTGCTAATTGCCCTGCTCAGCCTTCCTGCGGTTCTCGCTTCCCCGGGTCGCGCTAACGAGCGCGAAGCGGTTGTGCTTGGCCTCAGCCAGAACCGCGTCGCCATTACTGCTGATTTTGACGGCTCTGAAATTCTGGTTTTTGGCGCGGTGAAACGCGACACTCCGATCCCGGCGGATGCGCCGCCGCTCGAAGTGATCGTCACCGTGTCCGGCCCCTCCGCCCCGGTCACCGTGCGTCGCAAGGAAAAGAAGCTTGGCATCTGGGTCAATGTCGACAGCGTGCTGGTCGACTCCGCGCCTAGCTTTTACGCCGTAGCCACCAGCGCCCCCTTCGGCGCGGTGCTGACGGATATCGAGGACCTGCGCCACAAGGTATCGGTCGAACGCGCCATCCGATCGGTCGGGGCCGCGATGAACATCCGCGGCGCCCAGGATTTTGCCGAGGCCGTGGTGCGCATCCGCCGCGAGGAAGGGCTTTACTCCCTACGGCCCAGCACCGTCACCGTGGACCAGCAAACCCTGTTCCGCACCGCGATCGACATGCCCGCGAACCTGACCGAGGGCGCCTATACCACCCGCGTGCTGCTGACCCGCGGCGGCGAGGTGGTCTCCAGCTATGAAACCGCAATCGACGTGCGCAAGGTCGGGCTGGAGCGGTTCCTCTACGCCCTCTCGCGCGAACGGCCCTTCATTTACGGGATCATGTCACTGGTTATTGCCGTCCTTGCCGGCTGGGGCGCCTCGGCAGCCTTCCAGCTGCTGCGCGACCGGTAGGAGCGTCAATTCATGCCGTTTCGCAGTCTAAACAGCCAGTCGGATTGCCACCTTGGCAATCAGATGTATCGCGCAATGGGACAGCAAGCATGATCGCCTATGTCACCGTCGGAGCTGACGATATCACGCGTGCCAAACAGTTCTATTCTGCCTTCCTACCGGCCCTTGGCTATGGGCTATCGGAGGGGCCTGAAGGTCTAAGCTACGCCCTGCCAGTGGAGCCGGGCCAGTCTCCCGCTCTGCCTGATTTCTACGTCAAACCGCCCTTCGATGGAGAGGCGGCCTCGGCTGGCAATGGCGCCATGGTGGCCTTTGAGGCGCGCAGCCAGGAACAGGTGCGCGCCCTCCACGCCGCCGCGCTGGCCGCAGGTGGCTCTGACGAAGGGCCGCCAGGATTTCGTGACACCTATGGCCCCCGGTTCTTTGTCGGCTACTTGCGCGATCCACAAGGCAACAAGATCGCATTGTTTTCCAGCAACCCGAACGAGCCGGGACGAGACGGTTAGCCCAGGTCTTCAAGGGCGACAGGATCACGACCACTCGAAACAGGCAGCGCGCCATGCGCGGTGCCGGGCCCAACGGGATGAGAGCTGCGTCCGCAGACCGAAGACGGGCGGGAGCGCTCCCCCGCCATGTCCCCTGCCCTGCCTTGATCAGCCGCGGCCGATATAGGGCATCTTGGTGGCCATCACCGTCATGAACTGCACATTGGCCTCCAGCGGCAATTCAGCCATATGCAGCACCGACCGCGCCGCATCCGCCACATCGAAAGTGTCCATCGGCGCCGCCTCGGGATTGGCCTCGGCATGGCGATGGGCCAGATCCTCCACCATTGGGGTGCGAGCATTGCCGATGTCGATCTGCCCGCAGGCGATGTCAAAGGGCCGACCGTCCAGCGAGATGCTGCGCGTCAGCCCGGTGATCGCCGATTTGGTGGCAGCATAGGGCGCCGAGCCGGGACGCGGCACATGGGCAGCGATGGAGCCGTTGTTGATGATCCGTCCGCCCTGCGGTGCCTGATGGCGCATCTGCCGAAAGGCCGCCCGCGCCGCCAGGAACATGCCCGTGAGGTTCACATTGACCGAGGCATGCCAGTCCTCCAGCGCGATCTCATCGATGGTACCGGGCGGCGTGAAGATACCCGCGTTGTTGAACAGCACATCCAGCCGTCCGGCCTGCATGGCAAAGCTGTTGACCGCATGATCCACGGCAGTGGCGTCGGTCACGTCCGCAGGCAGCACATAGGCCCGGTCGTGCCCCAGCGCCACATCCGCCAGCTTGTCCGCGCGCCGGGCCAGCAGGCCCACGGTCCAGCCTTGGGTCAGGAACTGTTCGGCCACCGCCCGGCCAATGCCCGAGCTGGCGCCGGTGATCAGGATGGTCTTGTTGCTCATAACGCGGTTTCCTCCTCTGCCTCGAGTGTCAGCGCCGCCACCGGTGCGGCGCGCAGATCGTCCACCCGGAGCGGACCGGTGGGTTTTGCCAGCCGGTTGCGCACCACCCAGATCAGCCGTTCCTGCGCCCTGGTAATCGCCACATACGCGAGCCGCTTCCACAGCGGCTGACCGGCCTCGACCCGGCCCATGCGCGCAGCGGCATAGATATCGGGGGCAAAGACCTGCGCGGTCTCCCATTGCGAACCCTGCGCCTTGTGAATGGTCACCGCCGCCCCATGCAGAAAGGTCGCCCCCATACGCGCGGCAAAGGGGATGAAGGGCTCTTCCTCATCCGGTTTCTCGATCTTCACGATGGAGGCAGCCGAGACCTGCGGATCCTCGGCGCCCATCACGTGCAGGCGGGAAAATCCGGGCTTGCGGCCGGGGCCAAGGTAGATCACCTGCGCCCCTTTGATCAGCCCGCGCGCTTCAAGATCAAGACGTTTCTTGCGGTGTTTCAGCGGCAGTTCGATGCCATCGCAGATCAAAGGTTCGCCTTCGATCAACGCATCCTCGGGGGCGCCATGGACGCTGCGGAAGGCGTTGATCAGACGGATGCGGGTGTTGTTGCGCCAGACCAGCACCGGAGAGCGCGCCATCAGGTCGACCTCGACCCGCTGCCCCCAGACCACGCGCTCGTCGCGGCGGGCGGTGTCTTCGACCATGCGCTCAAAATCCTCGAACCCCAGCTGTGGATCGGCCAGCGCATGCGCCAGATCCAGAATGGGGTTATCGGCCTCCTGCCGGTGAATGCGGCTCAGCACCAGTTTGCGCGTCTCGGGCAGCCCGTCAAAGACCATGGCGCCGGATTGGTTCACCGGTGCCAGCTGCGCCGGGTCGCCAAACAGCAGCAGGGTCGGGAAAATCTCTTTGAGATCGCTGAACTGGCGGTCATCCAGCATCGAGGCTTCATCGACAAAGCCGATGTCCAGCGGATCCTCGCGGCGTTTCCAGCCGGTGATAAAATCGGAGCCGCGCAGCCCTGCCGCCGCCAGCGCCCCGGGGATCGATTTGTTGCGCTCGTAAAAGGCCGCCGCGCGGGCCAGCGCCTCTTCGGTAAGACCTTCGATATCAGGCTCTTCGCCGTTTCCGGCCAACCATTCGGCGATGCGTTCGTATTCGGGATCGTAGACCGGCGTGTAGAGAATCCGGTGAATGGTGGTCGCGGGCACCCCGCGCAGCCGCAGCACGCTGGCTGCCTTGTTGGTGGGGGCCAGGATCGCAAGGGTGCGCTTGCCGCTTTTCTTGCGGCTTTCGTAATCGCCCGACACCACTTCGACGCCGGCATCTTCCAGCGCCTTGTAAAGCTCGGCCAGCAGCAGGGTCTTGCCCGATCCCGCCTTGCCGATCACCGCCATCACCCCGGCATCGCCGCGCGGCGGATGCAGCAGACCATCGTCCAGATCCACCCCGGCCTGGTGCAAAAGCGCAGTCACGCTGTCAAAAGCGGCGGCCTGATCGTCGGAGAATTGAATAAGCGGCTTTGTCATGGCGCGACCCTACAGCTGCGGGGTCGGCTGCACCAGATGCAACCGGCCCCGTGGCATGTGGGGTCGCAAGACAGACCCGGGTCCTAGCCAGTCAGCGCCATCTGCTTCATCGGGTCGGCACCGCCAAAGGAGCGGTCGAACCACAGCCGCGACAGCTCGGGCGCGATGCCCGCGCGGCTGGCCACCATGTCATAGCTGTCCGGAGTGAACTCCCACAGACCGACGTTGATCTGGTCGCGGCCTTCTCCCTCGGTGCCCAGAACCTCGGGGCTGGAGCCGATGGCGCGATAGATCCGGATCATCCGACGGTCAAAGACACCGACGAAATGGCGAATGCCGAAATTGCGCATGATCTCACCCCCGCCCAACATCAGCGCACCTGCCACCTTGGACGGCGCATTGCGCGACAGGCAGAACCGGGTGCATTCCCAAATCAGCGGGCTGGTGATCGGACTGCCGCCAGTGAGATGGCCAAAAATTTCATTCACCATCACGCGCCCGGTGGTCGGCAAAAACCGCATGGAGCCGCCATGGCTGCCATCCGGCATTTCCCAGATCACATAAAGCGGATCCAGCGCATCGTATTGATCGCGTTCCTGTCCGTTGGCATCGACGCTGACCTCCCAGCCCAGACGGGTGCGGAATTGGTCGGCGCGATCCTGAAACATGGAGCGGGCCAGTTCAGGATGTTTATGCAGGTCGTGTCCGTAGATATAGCGAAGCATTTTTTCGTCCCCTTTTGCTTGAAATGCAGGGGGAGCTTACGCCCAGAAGGCGATGCGCCAAAGACATTAACGAATTCATAAGATTGGATTTGAGCAGATTTTCGCGCCCGGATCAGACAACGATAAAACCGCAGCTTAATGCGCGGGCAATTGCATGAGTCGTATTCAGCGCGCCGAGTTTAAATCGAGCACTTTCAATGTAAACGCGCAAGGTATGTTCCGAAATTGAAAGCGTTTGTGCGACCTGCGCACGGCTGTAACCAATTGCCAGCAGGGTCAGTGCATCAATTTCCCTTGGCGACAGGGTTTGGGCCTGTTCCGGGCCGCGATCAGGTTCGAATTCCAGCGCTTTGCGGTTGAAATAATGCGCCATCAGAATCAGTTCGCGGCTGTGGGCTTCGGTGAATTCCTCCCAGTCCTCATCTGAGCAATTGTGATTGACGGTAAAGAGCGCAAATTGCCCGTTGGGGCCGCGAATCGGAATTGAATAACCCTGATTGCCGACCCCATGCGCCAGCGCGTCTTTCAGAAAAATACGCGCCGATTTGGTGGACCAGTCGAGCCGCTTCCAATCGACCGGATGAAACCGCTGATAACAACCAATAATGACCGGATCGGTCCGCAGATAGCCCTGCTCCAGATAGCGCTGGACCCAGACATCATCATAGGTGCCACAGCCGTATTGCTCGCCTGCGCTATCGACCCAGTGATAGACGATATGATCGATCTCAAAGGCATCCCGGACGCGCTCGGTGATCTTTTGCAGACCCTCAAGTGTCGTGGTGGCATCCAAGTCCTCCAGGATGCCGTCCAGATCTACCGTTTTCCCCATAGGATCGCGTACCGTTGTCATCAAGCTGAGGCGTGATCTCTGCATAAGCAATATCCAGCGCGATATCGAGCTGGTCGCCTAGCCTCCCCAGACCTTTTGCAGCGGCAACCTCTCTGAGGTCAACGAGAACGTCCAGAATCCATTCATTTTTTGCCATATCGGCCCCCCCTTGAGCCTATGTCACCCAAGGACAGCCTAATTTTGCGAGAATTTTTCGTATATTCGCAGATTTTCCTTCCCCAGAAATGGTGAGGAAAGCCCAGAGTAACATTCTGAAATTGTTATATTTTAAGATTCAGAAAACAAAAAAGAGCGAACCACTTGAAATGATTCGCTCTTCTGATTTTCAGCAATAGAAACCCGGCAGGGCGGGATTATTTGCCCGCTTCGAGAACGTCCTCAAGGGTGCGAAGACCAGTCTTGGGCGCCTGCACCAGAACCGACATATTGCCGGGCAGATGTTCGTTGCGCAGCATCTTCATGTGCGCCTCAGGCAGGTCGTTCCAGGTGAACACTTCGGACATGCAGGGATCAAGACGACGCTCCAGCATCAGCTTGTTCGCGGAAGACGCCTGTTTCAGGTGGGCAAAGTGGCTGCCCTGCAGGCGCTTCTGGTGCATCCACATGTAGCGCACATCGAGCGTCAGGTTATAACCGGTGGTGCCCGCACAGATCACCACCATGCCGCCTTTTTTGCAGACGAAGGTGGAGACCGGGAAGGTCGCCTCACCGGGGTGTTCGAACACCATGTCGACGTTCACGCCCTTGCCGGTGATTTCCCAGATCGCGGCGCCGAACTTGCGCGCTTCCTTGAACCAGGCGGCATATTCCGGGGTGTTGACCGTCGGCATCTGGCCCCAGCAGTTGAAGTCCTTGCGGTTCAGAACGCCCTTGGCACCCAGGCCCATGACGAACTCCCGCTTGCTCTCGTCCGAGATCACGCCGATGGCGTTGGCGCCGGCGGTGTTGATCAGCTGGATCGCGTAGGAGCCAAGACCACCCGACGCGCCCCAGACCAGAACGTTCTGGCCCGGCTTCAGGTCGTGCGGCTCGTGGCCGAACAGCATGCGGTAGGCGGTGGCCAGCGTCAGCGTGTAGCAGGCGCTTTCTTCCCAGGTCAGGTGCTTGGGGCGCGGCATCAGCTGCTGGGCCTGCACATTGGTGAACTGAGCAAAGGAGCCATCGGGAGTTTCATAGCCCCAGATACGCTGGCTCGGCGAATACATCGGGTCGCCGCCGTTGCATTCCTCGTCGTCGCCGTCGTCCTGGTTGCAGTGCACCACGACCTCGTCGCCGACTTTCCAGCGCTTCACCTTGGAACCAACCGCCCAGACGATACCCGCGGCATCGGAGCCGGCGATGTGATAGGGCGCCTTGTGACCGTCGAAGGGCGAGATCGGCTTGCCCAGCGCGGCCCAGACACCGTTGTAGTTGACGCCGGCGGCCATCACCAGGACCAGCACCTCGTGGCTATCCAGCTCGGGCACATCCACCACTTCCTCGACCATGGCAGTGTTCGGCTCACCGTGGCGCTCCTTGCGGATGGTCCAGGCGTACATCTTCTTGGGGACGTAACCCATCGGAGGGATTTCGCCCATCTCATAGAGATCCTTCTCGGGCGCCTCGTAGGACAGAACGTCGGTCTGCGTGTCCAGAGCCATGATGGCCTCCTTCGTTAAAACGGTTTTGCCGCAATGCAGAATCGCGGGTCTACCTAGGGAATAAAAACGGCAAGGTAATAATGCAACCCCATTTGAGGTTGTTTTGTAATTTTATGACCTCGCAGACGCAGAAATTTCCTTGGCGTCTGCAGCATCCGTGGGCAGGGCCGCTGCAGGCAGCAGGTGACGAATGGAGTTGGCATAGTAGGTCAGCAGGTCCCGTTTGGCGGGCACCGGCACGTAACGCCCGTGTTCTGAGCGCAGGATGCCGCGCCGCACCAGGATCCGCAGCGCTGTTTCAACCGCATAGGACCGGCTGTCGCGAGGCAGATGAATATGGGAGAGTGGCATCCGCTCCAGTAGCGCCGCAAGCCGCTGTTCCAGCGCGCTGCGCGTCATTGCGCCTTCGGACAGCAGCAACCAGCAGACCGCAGGCACCGGCAGTACCGGTACGATATCACCGATCCGCTCCATCAGCTCCTGCGACAGGGGTTCGGGAAGATCTGACGCCGTGACCGGCCCAGAAGGATCGGCAGCCTGCTGCGCGGCGGTGAATTCCGCAAGGCTCAAAGGGCGGCCAAAGTTCACCGCAGCATAGCCGAACCGGTGATAGCGACCGGTCATCCACAGCCACAGCTGCCGCAGCATCCGCGCCATCACCACGCCGATACGGGCGCGGAACCGGCGCTCTCCGGCGCGCCCGGCCGAGGTCAGGATCTTGTCCTCCAGCACCCAGTCGTAATTCAGCCCCACCGGCACAAAGACCACATCCCGCCCCGGCCCGGCCGGATCCCGCGCGTCGACAATGTATTTCAGCAGCCCAAGACGCGGCGGCGCCAGCGCGCCGTCCAGGCTAAGGCCGCCTTCGGGGAACATCGCCTGCGTCGCGCCGCCCTGCGTGGCAAGGCGCACATAGGTGGCCAGCACCCGGCGATAGAGTTCATTGCGGGATTTGCGACGGATGAAATAGGCCCCCATGGCCCGGATCAACCGCGACAGCGGCCAGACCCGCGCCCACTCCCCCACCGCATAAGACAGGGCCGAGCGCCGCGCTGCCAGATAGGTGATCAGCACGTAATCCATGTTGCTGCGGTGGTTCATCACGAAGACCAGCGTCGCCTCCGGGTCGATGCGGCGCAGGGCCTCTTCGTCCTGATGGCCCAGACGCACCCGGTAGATCGCGTTGGACAGCCAGCGCGTGACGCGAATGGCAAAGCTGAAATAGGTGAAGGCGGAAAAGGAGGGCACGATCTCGCGCGCATAGCGCCGCGCCTCTTCAAAGGCGACGTTGTCGGGAATGCCTTCCGCCGCCGCGTGATCGGCCACCGCCTGCGCCACCTGCGGATCATAGATCAGCCGCTGGATCATGTCATAGCGCCGCGCCAGCCGGAATGGCTCGATCGGGCGCTCCAGTCGCTGGTTGAGCCGTGCCACCGCCCGTTCCAGCCGCCGCCGGAAGAACCAGCGCACGGATGGAAACAGGAAATGCGAGGCAAAGGTGACCGCAGCAAACAGCAGGATCAGCACAAACAGCCAAAGCGGAAGCTCTACGGTACTCGTCATGGCCCGACTGTGGCAGCAAAGGCCTGCACGGGCAATTGTAACGCAGGATCAGCGCCTGACGCGGTGTTCGCCGCAACGCAGCGAATTGACATGGGTTTATTATTCCGCTTTACATCGCCACAGCGAAATAAAATTACCCAACACAGAATCGCGAGGCCCGCCCATGTCGCAGACGCAGAATGACCGCAAAGCCGATCGTCCCTGGCTGATCCGGACCTATGCCGGACACTCCACCGCCGAGGCCTCCAACGCGCTGTACCGCTCGAACCTGGCCAAGGGTCAGACCGGCCTGTCCGTCGCCTTCGACCTGCCGACCCAGACCGGGTATGACAGCGATCACGTGCTGGCGCGCGGCGAGGTGGGCAAGGTCGGTGTGCCGGTCAGCCACCTGGGCGACATGCGTACTCTCTTCGACCAGATCCCGCTGGAGCAGATGAATACCTCGATGACGATCAACGCGACCGCGCCCTGGCTGTTGTCGCTTTATATCGCCGTGGCCGAGGAACAAGGCGCTGACATCAGCAAGCTGCAAGGCACGGTACAAAACGATCTGATCAAGGAATACCTGTCGCGCGGCACCTATATCTGCCCACCGAAACCCAGCCTCAAGATGATCGCGGATGTGGCTGAATACTGCTACACCAATGTGCCCAAGTGGAACCCGATGAACGTCTGCTCCTACCACCTGCAAGAGGCCGGCGCGACGCCGGAGCAGGAGTTGGCCTTTGCGCTGGCCACCGCACAGGCGGTTCTGGACGAGCTGCGCCCGCGTATCGCGCCCGAAGATTTCCCGGCGCTGGTGGGACGGATCTCGTTCTTTGTGAACGCAGGCATCCGGTTCGTCACCGAGATGTGCAAGATGCGTGCCTTTGTCGATCTCTGGGACGAGATCTGCGAAAAGCGCTATGGCGTCGACAACCCGAAATTCCGTCGCTTCCGCTATGGCGTGCAGGTGAACTCCCTTGGCCTGACCGAGCAGCAGCCGGAAAACAACGTCTACCGCATCCTGATCGAAATGCTGGCGGTGACGCTCTCGAAAAAGGCGCGCGCCCGCGCCGTGCAGCTGCCGGCCTGGAACGAGGCGCTGGGTCTGCCCCGCCCCTGGGATCAGCAGTGGTCGATGCGCATGCAGCAGATCCTGGCCTATGAGACCGACCTTCTGGAATACGAGGACCTGTTCGACGGCAACCCGGCGGTAGACCGCAAGGTCGAGGAATTGAAGGACGGCGCCCGTGCCGAGCTGGCCAACCTCGATTCCATGGGCGGGGCGGTTGCCTCGATCGAATACATGAAATCGCGTCTGGTGGATTCCAACGCCGAACGCCTGAACCGGATCGAGCGGAACGAGACCGTCGTGGTCGGCGTCAACCGCTGGACCGAGGGCGAGCCCTCGCCGCTGCAGACCGAAGATGGCGGCATCATGGTCGTCGACCCTGCCGTAGAGCAGCAGCAGATCGCCCGCCTCAACACCTGGCGCGCCGAACGCGACAATGCCGCCGTAGAGCAGGCGCTGGCCGCGCTGCGTCAGGCGGCCAAGGACGGCAGCAACATCATGGAACCCTCCATCGCGGCAGCCAAGGCAGGCGTCACCACCGGTGAATGGGCCGAGGAAATGCGCAAGGCCTATGGCACCTATCGCGGCCCGACCGGCGTCTCCGGCTCCCCCTCTAACAAGACCGAGGGTCTTGAGGACCTGCGCGATGCCGTCAACGCGGTCAGCGACCAGCTGGGGCGGCGGCTCAAGTTCGTGGTCGGCAAACCCGGCCTTGATGGTCACTCCAACGGCGCCGAGCAGATCGCCTTCCGCGCCCGCGACTGCGGCATGGACATCACCTATGACGGTATCCGCATGACGCCCCAGGAACTGGTGGCTCAGGCTCAGAAGGACGACGCCCATGTGATCGGCCTGTCGATCCTGTCCGGCAGCCACCTGCCACTGGTCGAGGACATGATGCAGCTGTTGCGCGATGCCGGGCTGGATCACATTCCGGTGGTTGTCGGCGGTATTATTCCCGATGACGATGCCGAACGGTTGAAAAAAATGGGAGTGGCGCGGGTCTATACGCCAAAAGATTTCGAGCTAAATTCAATTATGAGCGACATTGTCGACCTCGCAAAACCACCCGCGATTGCATCTTAATGGGTTGATCACGATTTTTTTCCCAAAATGGGGAAAATTCCGCTAATATTTCCGGGTCAATATCGTCATATAGGGCCGCACGAAAAATCGGGTGTGGCCCTAACGATCCGGAGTATCACAATGAGCATTGATCTTTCTTCCATGTCGCGCAGCGAACTTGTTGAGCTGAAATCTCAAATTGATGCGGCAATTAAATCGGCAGAAATCCGCGAACGTCAGGAAGCCCTGAAAGCCGCCGAAGCCGCTGCTGCCAAATACGGTTTTGCTCT
This sequence comes from Pseudophaeobacter sp. A-200-2, assembly GCF_041008815.1. Taxonomy (NCBI): domain Bacteria; kingdom Pseudomonadati; phylum Pseudomonadota; class Alphaproteobacteria; order Rhodobacterales; family Roseobacteraceae; genus Pseudophaeobacter; species Pseudophaeobacter sp. A-200-2. The sequence goes on from NZ_JAXGFU010000003.1 coordinate 329,830, forward strand.
GGAAGAGATTACCGGTGGCAACCAGCGTGGCGGCGGTAAAAAACAAAAAGCGGCCGCCAAATACCGCAATCCAAACAATCCCGAAGAAACCTGGAGCGGCCGTGGCCGTAAACCGCACTGGGTGCATGCTGCCCTGACCGCCGGAATGGATATCTCGGATCTGGAAATCTGATCCTGACCGGACTGGAGAAACGCAGTGACAATCCATATTGGCGCCAAAAATGGCGAGATTGCCGAAACGGTTCTGATGCCCGGCGATCCTTATCGCGCGAAATGGGCGGCAGAAACCTTTTTACAGGACGCCCGTCTGGTAAATGACGTCCGGGGCATGCTGGGATTTACCGGCAGCTGGAACGGCAATCCGGTGACAATTCAGGGGAGCGGCATGGGAATGCCATCGCTTTCCATTTACGCAAATGAGCTGATCCGGGATTTTGGCGCCAAAACCCTGATCCGTATCGGCTCCTGCGGTGGCATGCAGAAAACGGTTGGACTGAGAGATGTCATCCTCGCGATGACGGCCACCACTGCCGGATCCCCCTCGGACACAATCTTCAAAGAGGTCAATTTCGCCCCTTGCGCTGACTGGTCGCTGCTGCAGGCCGCTGCGCGGGCCGCCGCGGCGCGTGATGTCACCACCCACGTGGGCGGGATTTATTCTTCGGATACCTTTTATGACGAACGGCCCGATCTCAATGACCAGATGGTGCGTCACGGCATTCTGGGCGTCGAGATGGAAGCCGCCGAGCTCTACACCCTCGCGGCCCGCTATGGCTGCCGGGCGCTGGCGGTGCTGACGGTGTCGGACCATCTGCAAACCGGCGAAGCGCTGCCCTCGGATCAGCGCGAGCGCAGCTTTGGCGATATGGTTGAAATCGCGCTGGAAGCCGCCTTCGCCTGAGACTGGCGTGGTCACGATCTCTAAGGAACATAAGAAAGGCAGCGGATCGCCTCCGCTGCCTTTTTTCATGTGCTTGCGTCAGGCGATGGCGCAGCGCGCGGCACGCGCGCTGCCGGGCCCAAGGCTTTTGCGGCCCCCGGCAGGGCTGCAAAGAGGCGCGGGAGAGCCCGCTTTAGCAGCCGTGACTGCGGTCGTAGCCATTCACCGGCGGGCTGCTCCATCCCTCCAACGCGCCCGCAGCGGGGGCAAAGACCTCTACCAGCAGCGGATGGCATGCGGCGGTATCACTGGAATGCTCAGAGGAGCAATCCCCGCCGGGGCAGGCGCTGAGCGCGCCCAGCAGGTCTATCTCGGCAAAGAACTCCAGATAATCGCCGGGGCGGACCGGGCTGGCCTTCATGAAATACTGCCCGGTGTCGCGGGTGAAGCCGGTGCACATGAAAACGTTCAGCACATCATGCACATGCGGCTCCGCCTCCACAAGACTCACGCCCAGATGATCGGCCAGCGCCCGGGTCAGGTTGGAGTGGCAGCAATAGTGGTACTGGCTGCCCGCCAGCAGATTGCCGGTATAGGGATCACAGCGGGTGCCGATCACATCGTGCACCGATCCGCCATAGGCATCCATGCCGTACCACTCCAGCGTATCCTCGGTGATGGTGGCCATTGGGCGCAGATACGGAAAACTGGTCCACATGCGCTCCCCGCTGGTCAGGTGGGTGCCATGCAGGGCGCGGCTCTTGCCGGAATAGAAACGCTCGGACAGGTCATTGCGGTTCCACAGGTTGAGATCCCCCACCTGCGGCCCCTCGACCGAGGAGATGCGGAAGAAATGCCCGGCGGGCACTTCGAAACAAGCCGCATCGCGGGCCGGAACCAGCACCTCGCCGGTCTTCTCCGCGCCCTCGCGCGCCGCCCGGTAGAGCGGTAGATCCGGCACCGGCAGTGTTTCATTGGGATAGCAGATGACCGGTTTGACGGCCTTGCGGGCCTCGGCGTCTGCCGGGGCGGGATGATGGGTATGGGTCATGGTCGCAAGGGCTCCTCGTGTCTGGGTACCGTGTCTCCTCTTCCATTGCGCGCAGGACAGGCCTCGCCCGTGGTGGGGGCAAAGCCCCCGCCTTGGGGGCGGGCGGGGGCTGTCCGGCCTATGGCCGAACAAGCGGTCGATCTGCGACGATGGGCGCGGTGTCCGGTTGTCGTTCTCTGCATTCAAAAAACCAAAGGCGCCCGGGTACAAGCCCCGAACGCCCTTGCGACCTTCAAATTTCCCTGATCATGGCCCGCGCCGGGGTCAGATCACCACCACATCCAGCGGCGGGAAGCCATTGAACCCGACCGAGGCATAGGTCGAGGTATAGGCGCCACAAGCATGGATCACCACGCGATCCCCAGCCTTGAGGCCAAGCGGCAGCTGGTAGGGCTGCTTTTCATAAAGCACATCCGCGCTATCGCAGGAGGGCCCCGCCAGAACGCAAGGCCCAGTGCTCTCATGATCGCGGTCAGAGGTGATGCGATAGCGGATCGCCTCGTCCATGGTTTCCGCCAGCCCCGAGAACTTGCCGATATCCAGATAGACCCAGCGGTGCAGGTCGTCTTCGTGTTTCTTCGACACCAACAGCACCTCGGCCACGATGGCGCCCGCCTCTGCCACCAGACCGCGACCCGGCTCGGCCATTACCTCGACCGCATCGGGGAAACGCGCATCAACCTGCGCCATCACCCCGCGGGCATAGTCACTCGGCCCCATCACGGTATTGACGTAAGACGCCGGAAAACCGCCACCGATGTTCAGAAGGCGCATGGAATGGCCTGCATCTTTTGCGGCCTGCCAGACAACGTGGACCTGATCCAGCGTCGCCCCCCACATCATCGGGTCACGTGTCTGCGAGCCGACATGGAAAGACAGACCATCGGCCACGAGGCCCAGCGTGCGCGCACGATCCATCAGCGCCAGCGCCATATCCGGGGTGCAGCCAAATTTGCGGCTGAGCGGCCAGTCGGCGCCAGTGGCATCGACCAGCAGACGCACACAGACGTGGGCGCCGGGCGCGTGGTCGGCCAGTTTCTCCAGCTCCTCCACCGCATCGACAGCGAAATGACGGATGCCAATGCCATGGGCAAAGGCGATGTCAGCCGGGCGTTTGATGGTGTTGCCGAAGGTGATCTGATGCGGCGCGGCACCGGCGGCCAGGCACATCTCGATCTCGGCGCGGCTGGCCGCATCGAAGTTGGAACCCGAGCGCACGAGGCGGCGCAGCAGGGCTGCTTCGGGGTTGGCCTTGACCGCATAGTGGATGCGGGCGCGGCCCAGACCATTTGCCAGCGCCTGATACTGGCGCGACACGGCGGCGCCGTCGATCACAAGGGTCGGACGTGCGAAAGCGGTGTTCGCGATATACTCGATGTGGCGTGCTGTAGGTACGACTTCACATTCGCGGGCGATTTGCCCGGTGACGTTTGCGTTCATGGTCATCTCCAAAAGACCCGGCCATCTATGACCGCTCACTTCAATCAGAGACGTTACCGTCGCTACGTAACCCTAGGGCTTTGAGCCCTTTCGACAGAGGCGCGTGCGTTGGCGTCTTAAGCGCGCATATCGGGCAAACCTTTGAGTCGTTCAAGTGGTTTTCTGCACGAGGCTGCGGATTTTTTCAGCGCCCCGATAGCTGCACTGAATCGGCAACGCCCGGCCCTACCCTAGGGGTGCAACCCTCGCGTCAGAAACACGCCATCTGCCGCGTGTCCCGCGCCGCGCGTCGCGCGGCGCTACGCCCAAGGGCGAAAGGCAGCATCTGGCTGCCGTGTCGTGCGCGGGAGATCCCCCGGCGCCCCGATCAGCGCCCTCCCCTGCCCTGTCTTGCCGGGTTCAGGCATTGGCGCGGCGCCGCATCACCCGGCTGTACCGCGCCGCAAAAGGTGCAGCGCCACTGGCCCTTGCTGCGCTCGGCGCGCCAGCGGCAGTTGCGGGTCAGCGAAGACGTGGTATGGCGCCAAATGAAATAGGCAAAGACACCGGCGAGAAGGATCAGCAGAAGAATGGGCATACGCGCTGTCTAGCGCCCTCCTGCAAGCCTATCAATCCGGCCTCGGCCAAGGTGCCCGGGTCAGGCTGCCTCGTAGTAAGGCGCGTAGGCGGCAACCGGCTGCTCTTCACGCGGCTGCGGCAGGGCAGCGGGGGTGAAATAGGCCCATGCCTGCTCCAGATCCTTGAGCGCTGCGGCGGCTTTGTCTTCGATGAGTTTGACGGTCTGTGCGACGGTATTTTCCATGGAAACATGTCCTTGTGTTCAGGCTGCTTCCTCCCTTGGCCAGAACATATGCAAGGAACGCAGGCGTGAGCAGGCCGCTTTTGAGCAAAGTCGCCATGCAGAAATGACAAACCTTTGACCCAAGAAGACCTGGCGCAGCGGCAGCTCTGCCGCCCCACAAACGGGCCATCGCTGAACAGCCCGCACATCATCCGATCAGCAGATGCCCGGCCAGCCCAAGCGCGAAGCCTGCCACGACCCCCAGCGACGGCGCCGTACTGCCCGCCTCATGCACTTTCGGAGCAATGTCCTGAAGCAGAAGATACAGGATCCCGCCCGAGGCAAAGACCATGATCACGTCCAGGATATGCGACTGCTGTTCCAGCCAGATCAGCCCCACTGCGGCACAAAGCGGGCCAAGGGCTGCCAGGCCGACAAACAGCAGCAGCACGTGCCAGGCTGGACTGTCGCAACGCCAGATATCGCGGAATGCGGCAAAGCCTTCGGGCACGTTCTGCAAAAAGATCATCAGCGCCAGCAACAGCGCGGTGCCATCCTCCGCACTCAGCATGGCGCCAAGGGCCAGCGCCTCAGGCAGGAAATCCAGCAGCATGGCAAACAGCAGCGCCAGGCTGCCCTGCCCCCGGGACATGCCCTTGTCGATCCAGTAGAACGCGAGCCCGCCTGCCCCCAGCCAGAACAGGGCCTCCATCGGCGTCAGCATTCTTGTTCCCTCGGGGATAAGCACCAGCGCTACCGCGCTCAGCAGGGCGCCACCGCCAAAGGAGGTAACCCAGGACAGCACCGCTTTGTGAAGCTCTGCATCGCGGATGTTCTCGATCCACGCCAGCGCACCACCAATCGGCAGCGCCAAGCCGGCAAAACCAGCCAGAACAAGGGCAGAGATGAAAGGATCCATGCCGGTGAATTAGACAGGTTTGGCAAAGCGCGGCAAGGAGGAGCGGCGCCCCCAGCCCAAAAGAAACCGCCGCGACGAGGGACTCGTCGCGGCGGATCAGATTTCAAAACCGTTATTGGGATCAGACGGCGCGTTCGACCATCATCTGCTTGATATGAGCAATCGCCTTGGCGGGGTTCAGGCCCTTCGGGCAGGTCTTGGCGCAGTTCATGATGCTGTGGCAGCGATAAAGCTTGAACGGATCTTCCAGCTGATCCAGACGCTCGCCGGTGGCTTCATCGCGGCTGTCGATGATCCAGCGGTAGGCGTGCAGCAGCGCGGCCGGGCCGAGATAGCGATCGCCGTTCCACCAGTAGGACGGGCAGGAGGTCGAGCAGCTGGCGCACATCACGCATTCATACAGCCCGTCGAGCTTCTTGCGGTCCTCGATGGACTGCTTCCACTCCTTCGCCGGGCGGTTGGTCTTGGTTTCCAGCCAGGGCATGATCGAGGCATGCTGCGCATAGAAATGCGTCAGATCGGGGATAAGGTCCTTCACCACCGGCATATGCGGCAGCGGGTAGATCTTCACGTCGCCCTTCACCTCATCCAGGCCATAGATACAGGCCAGGGTGTTGATCCCGTCGATGTTCATCGCGCAGGAGCCACAGATGCCTTCGCGGCAGGAGCGGCGGAAGGTCAGCGTCGGATCGATCTCGTTCTTGATCTTGATCAGCGCGTCCAGAACCATGGGACCGCATTTGTCCATGTCCAGGAAATAGGTGTCGACCTGCGGGTTCTTGCCGTCATCCGGGTTCCAGCGATAGATCTGGAACTTGCGGACATTGGTTGCGCCTTCAGGCTTGGGCCACGTCTTACCCGTGGTGATCTTGGAGTTTTTCGGAAGTGCGAATTCGACCATAGATCTGTCTCCTTGCTTAGCCGCCCATCGTCAGGGACCAAAGCGGTGCCTGCAGACAGGAGATCGGATGAACCGGCGCGGGGCGACCCTGCCGGAAAGCGAGTGTTGCGCCCAAAAGGGCGTCAGCGTTGTTATCTGCGGGGGCCATCATGCCAGCCCTCCGTTTGCCATTGGCGCCTTGGCCGCGATGCCGGACAGCACGGCAGCATCTGCGGGGAACAGGCGCGACAGCCGGTCGGTGAGCGCAGTATCGCGCGCCGCAAGGTGCAGCACCGCCTGATATTCCGCATCCCCGGCCATCTGGCGCCAGCGTTGATCGGTTTGCAGGTCTTCGGCGCTCTGCGCCTCTTTCTGGAAAGAGGAGCCACCGCCATAGCGCTGCACCGTGCCAAGGGTATTGTCGCGGGTCTCAAGACCCAGCTCTCCCAGCAGCGCGGCGCGATAGGCCGCGTCACCGCACCAGCGATCATAAGAGATGCAGCTGATCGCCAGATCGCGGGCCTGTTCGACCAGTCCCAGCAGCCGGGTATAGGTGTCCATGGCGCGCAGCAGGATCGCGTTGCGCCGCACCAGGCTGTAACCGGAATTGCCCTGCATCTTTTTCAAAAGCGAGGCGGACCAGTTGAGGAAACTGCGATAGATCACCACGTTGCGGGTCAAGAGCCCCTCGTCAAAGGGACCAGAGACCTGCCGCTCGCCGGTGAATTCAGCCGGAGAGGTATCCTCGTAGGACATCACCAGAAGCGCGCCATTGCCTGCCGTGCCTGCAACCGAAGCCATATCACGCAGCGCCTTGTGCTGGGGCGCGTGGGCACCATCCACTTCGATCCCGCGAAAGGACCGGAACGGATCGTTGCCCGGCTTACAATTGTTAAGGAACACCGACCGTCCGCCCGGCGCATTGCGTTGCATCCACCCCACGATGGCGTGGTTGCCCGAGCGGCGCATGCCGAACAGGCGCAGGGCAACGCCCGGGATAATCCCCAGTTGCTGCCATGCAGAGACCGGTTGCGATGCGACAGAGGCCATCAGATGCCCCTCCCGTCACAGGCAATATCACAGGCCCGCATAGCCCCGCATGCAGGCAGGCGCCCCCCTGGAAGGGGACGCGCTGCATGATGCAAGGGATATGCGACCAGAGGCATGGGTGCTCTGCCTCAGAAGGTCCGCGCTTTGGGCGCGATCCGCTTGAGGCTGATGCCGCCCTCGGCTTCGGTGCTGAGCGGATCCACGACCACCGGACGATAGCTGAGATCGACCGAGTTGCCTTCGACGCGGGCAACCGAGTGGACGCGCCAGTTTTCGTCGTCACGGGTGGTGAAATCCTCATGCGCGTGGGCGCCGCGGCTTTCCTTGCGGGCCTCTGCGCCAACAATGGTGGCCAGCGCGTTCGGCATCAGGTTGGTCAGCTCCAGCGTTTCCATCAGGTCAGAGTTCCAGACCAGCGAGCGGTCGGTGACCTTGAGGTCCCCGAGTTTCGCGGCGATGGCGGTCATCTTCTCGACGCCTTCGGCCATGGTTTCCGAGGTGCGGAAGACCGCCGCGTCGGATTGCATGGTGCGCTGCATTTCCAGACGCAGATCCGCGGTCGGGATACCGCCATTTGCGTTGCGCAGCCCGTCGAACCGATCAAAGGCCTTGTCGATCTGGGACTGGTTCAGCACCGGGTTCGGCGCGTCTGCGTCGACCACCTTGCCGGCGCGGATCGCAGCGGCGCGGCCGAACACGACGAGGTCGATCAACGAGTTCGATCCCAGACGGTTGGCACCGTGCACCGAGGCGCAGCCCGCTTCGCCCACGGCCATCAGACCCGGCACCACGGCGGTGGGATCTTCGGCGGTGGGGTTCAGCACTTCACCCCAGTAGTTGGTCGGAATGCCGCCCATGTTGTAGTGCACCGTCGGCAGAACCGGGATCGGCTCCTTGGTGACATCGACACCGGCAAAGATCTTGGCGCTTTCCGAGATGCCCGGCAGACGTTCGGCCAGGGCCTCGGGCGGCAGGTGCGACAGGTTCAGGTGAATGTGATCACCATGTTCGCCCACACCGCGGCCTTCGCGGATCTCCATGGTCATGGAGCGGGAGACATAGTCGCGCGGGGCAAGGTCCTTGTACTGGGGCGCGTAACGCTCCATGAACCGTTCGCCTTCGGAGTTGGTGAGATAGCCACCTTCGCCGCGCGCGCCTTCGGTGATCAGGCAGCCGGAACCGTAAATGCCGGTCGGATGGAACTGCACGAATTCCATGTCCTGCAGCGGCAGACCCGCACGGGCCACCATGCCGCCACCGTCGCCGGTGCAGGTGTGAGCCGAGGTGGCGCTGAAGTAGGCACGGCCATAACCGCCGGTCGCGAGCACGACCATCTTGGCGTTGAAGACATGCATGGTGCCGTCGTCGAGTTTCCAACAAACAACGCCCTGGCACTGCCCGTCTTCGGACATGATCAGGTCGATGGCGAAATACTCGATGTAGAACTCGGCGTTGTTCTTGAGGCTCTGACCATAAAGCGTGTGCAGGATGGCGTGACCGGTCCGGTCAGCCGCGGCACAGGTCCGCTGCACGGCGGGGCCTTCACCGAATTCGGTGGTGTGGCCACCGAACGGACGCTGGTAGATCTTGCCTTCTTCGGTACGGGAGAACGGCACGCCATAGTGTTCCAGCTCGTAAACCGCCTTGGGCGCTTCGCGGGCGAGGTATTCCATCGCGTCGGTGTCACCCAGCCAGTCCGAGCCTTTGACGGTGTCATACATGTGCCACTGCCAGTGGTCCGGGCCCATGTTCGACAGCGAGGCGGCGATACCGCCCTGCGCCGCAACCGTGTGGGAGCGGGTCGGGAAAACCTTGGTCACACAGGCCGTGCGCAGCCCCTGTTCGGCCATGCCGAGAGTCGCGCGCAGACCGGCGCCGCCGGCACCCACCACGACCACGTCATAGTCATGTGTTTCGTATTCGTAAGCAGCCATTGGGAACCTCGGGGATTAAAGGGCCAGACGGACGAGGGCGTAAACCCCGGTCACGGCGACGGCGTAGGACAGGCAGGTCATCAGGATGATCGCCAGACGGCCCTTGAAGCCGTGGACGTAATCCTCAAGCATGATCTGCGCACCCGATTTAAAGTGCATCATGCCGACCCAGATGGTCAGCGCGGCGATGATCGCCGGGAAGGGACGCGCGTAATAGGCGGTGATCTCTTCATAGGATCCGCCCAGCGCGCAGCCGAAGGTGAAGATGAACAGCGGCACCAGGATCAGCAGCGCGACCGAGCTGACCTGCATCGACCAATGATGCTCGGTTCCGGATTTCGCGGCGCCCATGCCAATGGCGCGCTTGCGGTCTGTAAGATATCGCATAGCTTTCTCTCTCCCTTGGCGTCAGACGATGATCAGGGTGATGGCGGTCAGGACAACCGACCCGATGACGACAACCCAGCCCAGTTTCTGCGCGGGTTCCAGATCCATCATCTTGCCGTTGTCCCAGAGCAGGTGACGCACACCGGCCAGCAGGTGATACCACATGCCCAGGACCGACAGGCTGAGGACCAGATCGCCGAACCAGCTGGTCAGCACTCCGTTGGCGATTGCGAAATATTCAGCAGAGGTCGCCGCAGCGAGGAACCACCAGACAACCAGCAATGCGGTCACGATCAGGGCGTTGCCTGTGATCCGCGTGAGGATCGAGGTGACAGAGGTGATCTGCGGGCGGTAAATCGACAGATGCGGCGAAAGCGGGCGATTGCCCCGATTTACATCGGCCATGTTGGCTCCTTTCCGGTTAGCTGCTCACGTTTTAGCGGATTTTTGCGCGCTGTCACGCAAACGAGTGGTAAAAATCGGGTCATATTTGTACTGCATCGCAGAAAAGCCGGATTTTGTGATCACGCGGGTCAGATAAGTGATCACAAATCTTGGTTTCCCAAAAATTGCGCAGAATCACGGCTGCGGCGCTTCGGCTCCGCCTGGCCGACGATATATCCGTATTTCGATGTCAGAAGTGTAGTGCCCCCGCACCGTCCCGGGCAACAGCCGGGTCGCAAGCGGGGGCGGGTCTTTTGAGCTTACTTGGGCATCAGCGCCCAGTAGTCGAGATCCAGCAGGACCTCGGGCAGGTATTTGCCGTCTTCGCCCTTCAGCGCGAAGGGGGCGCCGCCGCTGGTGGCGACCAGGCGCAGGCGGATGGCACCGACGCCGGGGGCTTCGGTATCGGCCTTGTCCAGTACCTCGGACCAAGCGCGGATGGTGGTGCCGGACAGGCAGGGGTTCGCATGCGCACCGCCGTTGAGCCCGACGATCATCTGCGCATTGGCCAACCCGTTGAAGGACAGCGCCCGCGCCATGGAGATCACGTGACCGCCATAGATCAGCCGAGTACCATCGGGCCGCGCGGTGGCGTCGAAATGCACCTTGGCGGTGTTCTGCCACAGACGGGTGGCCAGCATATGCTCGGCCTCTTCGACTGTCACACCATCGACGTGGTCGATGGTCTCGCCCACCTCGTAATCGCCCCAGCGATGCGCCTCACCCGCCAAGGTGAAATCGTAGCCGCTGAAATCAAGCCCACCGGGGATCTTCAGATCCGAGGCCGGGATCACCTTGCTCAGCTCGGGGATCACAGTTTCGGGCGCGGGCGCATCAAGGTCCTTCTTACGCACCATCACCCAGCGCACGTATTCCATCACGACATCGTCGTTCTGGTTCAGCCCGCGGGTCCGCACGTAGACCACGCCCGATTTGCCGTTGGAGTTCTGCTTGACCCCGATCACCTCGGATTCCGAGCGCAGGGTATCGCCCTCGTAAACAGGCAGCAGCCAGCGGCCCTCAGCATAGCCCAGGTTCGCCACGGCATTGAGCGAGATATCCGGCACCGTCTTGCCGAATACGATGTGGAAGGCCGCCAGATCATCCAGCGGCGCTGCAGGCAGACCACAGCCGCGCGCAAATTCATCCGAGGAATAGAGCGCATGACGCGCCGGATAGAGCGCGTGATACAGCGCCCTTTCGCCCCCCGAAACGGTGCGCGGCACCGCGTGGGCGATCACATCCCCCACCTTGTAGTCTTCGAAAAAGCGCCCCGGATTGGTTTTCGCAGCTGTGGTCTTCGCCATCAGTGCTCTCCTAGTTTTGTGTCAGGTGTGTAGGTGCCCTCCACCTCTTTCACCACGGATTGGCCGCAACGCATGATGCCTTTGACCGGGTCAAAGGTCTGGGTGGGACTGCCATACAGCTCCCATCCCTTGTTCAGCGCATCGGTCACCTTGTGACAAAAGGCAGAAGTGTCGTCTTCGCTCAGAAAGCGGTAAAGTTTCATGGCTCAGTTATCCCGGAAATGGTGTGGGGCCGATCAGCCCGTGAATATAGCCGATCACCGCGAGCAGCACGATCGAGGCGACAAAGAACATGCCATCCTTGGCGATGCTGCCCTTGGGGCCGGGCGTCCATTGCGGCTCTGCACGGTTGATCAGCATCATCTGCACCGGCACATAAAGCAGCATACCGCCAAACAGCACGATCGAGGCGAGATCGCCATTGACCAGAAGGTGCGCAATCGCCCAAAGCGCGAAACCCGTCAGCATCGGATGCCGCATACCGGACAGCAGCGCGCCCTTTTTCGGGGCCGGAGACATCATATAGATGGCGATCAGCACCAGCAGGTTATTGATATGCACCATGAAGGACGGCGGCGCCCAGACGTAGATGAAATCTGTAGCGCGATAGCCGATGACCATCAGGACAATGCCCGCCACGATGGCCAATGCGGTGATCCCCTTGCCTTTGTCGCCAAGGGAGGCGCGCGCGTCGGGGGCGAGGCGTTTGAACATATGCCCGCCCCACCAAAGCAGGATGCCCAGGACCAGAAGTGCCATATCAGTCTCCGATTTAGGTGTTAAACTGATTCACACCTAGGCCGAAATGGCTGCGATTGCATCCGCTTTTGCAAGAATCTCCCGCGCCGTCGCCACGTGCAGGTTCTCGACGATCTTGCCATCAACCACGGCTACGCCCTGCCCCGAGGCTTCGACCTCTTCAAAGGCGGCAATCTGGCGGCGGGCCAGATCAATCTCGGCCTCAGACGGGGCAAAGGCGGTGTTGGTCACATCAACCTGCGCCGGGTGGATCAGCGTCTTGCCGTCGAACCCCATGTCGCGGCCCTGATCGCATTCAACTTTCAGCCCCTCATCATCCTTGAAGGCATTGTAGACGCCATCGACGATGATCTTACCTTCGGCCTTGGCCGCGAGCAGGCACAGGCCCAGCCCGGCCATCATCGGCAGGCGGTCGGCGCGGAAACGGGTCTGCAACTCCTTGGCCAGATCGTTGGTGCCCATCACCATGCCCTGCAATTTGGGATGCGCTGCGATCTCCGCCGCATTCAGCATGCCGCGCGGGGTTTCCATCATTGCCCAGAGCGGCTTGTCACCGGTGATTTCGGCCAGCGCGTCCAGATCGCCGGGAGAGGAAACCTTCGGCAGCAGGATCGCATCGCAATCCATCTTTGCCGCCGCCTCGGCATCGGCGCGGCCCCACTGGGTGTCCAGCCCGTTGATCCGCACGATCCGCACCCGGGCGCCATACCCCCCTTCGGCCAGCGCGGCAGCCAGCGTGTCGCGGGCGTTTTCCTTTTCCTCGACCGAAACCGCGTCCTCGAGGTCAAAGATCACCGCATCAACCGGCAGGTTGCGGGCCTTGTCCAGCGCGCGCGGCTTTGAGCCGGGGATATACAGAACCGAACGATAAGGGCGGGTGCGCGGGTCCATCTGATCTCTCCAAGTTATTTTGTTGCGCAAACCGGTACAGATTCGGCCAGATACTTTCAAGAAAAATCCTGCCGCAGTGCAGAAAGCACAAAATCCGCGCAACAAAGTCCTTGAATTTCCAACCGAATCGTGAGCGCGCACAGGGTTAACCTGTTATCAGCACCTTCTTGGCACAGTTTACCTATCGCGCAGGTGATCACGGCCAGCCCATTTCAGTCCGACTGTGATCCGCCCGCACGGGGCCGGAATGGCCTGCATTGAACCTGCTGACCCGGCGGTCCGCAGCACTCCCCTGGGCCAAAGGCCCGCATAACGATTACGTCACTCACACACCGGCCCACACATGGGACTTCGGAAGAGCGCAGGTTGCTGTCTCTTTCCCTGTCAGGCCGTTCGGGAAAGGGTAAAACCCATGAAGAAGACGATGTTCAAAACAACCGCAGGTCTGGCCATCCTGGTGCTGACCGCAACGCAATCCTTCGCCCAGGGCCGCAACTGCGCCCCACGCGAGGTCGTCGTCGGACGACTGGCCGAGAAATACGGCGAAAGCCGCCAAAGCATCGGCATTGGCGGTCAGGGCGTGGTGATGGAGACCTTTGCCTCGACCGAATCCGGCACCTGGACCATCACCGTGACGATGCCCAATGGCATGACCTGCCTGATGGCCTCGGGCCAATCCTACGAGGCGCTGGCCGAAGCCCTGCCCAACGCAGACAACGACGCCTGATACGGCCTGCTGACACGGGCCGGGATGCGCAGGGCGTAGCCCTCAGGTCAGCCCGTCCCAGATCAGTTTGACGCCCGTCACCGTCAGCAGGACATAGGCCAGGGCAAAGAATACCCTTTCGGGAATGCTGTGGTGCAGCCGCACCCCCGCCCATGTCCCGAATAGGGCAAAGGGCGCCAGCATCAGATCCAGTTTCAGCGTCTCGGCGCTGAACAGGCCCAGCCCGGCATAGGGCACGGCCTTGGCGATGTTCAGCACCCAGAAGACCAGCACCGTGGTTGCCTGATATTCGGTTTTCGTGGGGCGGCGGCTCAGCAGATAGACCGCGGCGGGCGGCCCGCCCGCGTGGCTGACGAAGCTGGTGAAGCCCGCAACGCCCCCGGCCAGAACCCCGCTCCAGCCGGGCAGATCGCGCTGCGCCTGCATGGCCAGCCCGATGCGGCCGCGCAATTGCCAGATCACAAAGGCAATCGACAGCCCCCCGATCAACAGCCGCATGGTATCGGCCTCGATTGCGGAGAACAGCCAGGCCCCCAGCGCCACCCCCGGCAACCCGCCCGCGATCAGCAACAGACCATCGCGCCCATTCCAGCGCCGCCAATAGGGTCTGAGAGACGCCACATCGATCAGCATCAACAGCGGCAGCATCAGCGCAAGCGCCTGACCCGGCTCGACAATCAGCGCAAGAATCGAAGCTCCGGCAAAGGCCGCGCCCGAGCCAAAGCCGCCCTTGGACACCCCGGCAAAGACCACGGCAGGCACCGCAACGGCGAAAAACATCGGGCTGACATCCACCATCGGCACGCAGCAGAACTCCTTTATTTCAAAATCATTTAGCCCGCCTATCTACTGGCCCGCAAGCCGCGCAAACCCCACGCCGCAGCGCAGAAGGCTTGCGTGGCGGCGCGTTAGGGCTTAGGCATCGCTGCAAATTCAACCGGACCGGAGAGACATCCCCATGGCACGACCCAAAATCGCCCTTATCGGCGCAGGTCAGATCGGTGGCACCCTTGCCCATCTCGCAGCTCTGAAAGAACTCGGCGACGTCGTTCTTTTCGATATTGCCGAAGGCACCCCGGAAGGCAAAGCGCTGGATATCGCAGAATCCGGTCCCTCCGAAGGCTTTGACGCCTCGCTGAAGGGCACCCAAAGCTATGCCGATATCGCGGGCGCAGACGTCTGCATCGTCACCGCCGGCGTGCCGCGCAAGCCGGGCATGAGCCGCGATGACCTGCTGGGTATCAACCTGAAAGTCATGAAATCCGTTGGCGAAGGCATCCGCGACAACGCGCCCGACGCCTTTGTGATCTGCATCACCAACCCGCTGGACGCGATGGTCTGGGCTCTGCGCGAATTCTCGGGCCTGCCCCACGAGAAAGTCTGCGGCATGGCCGGCGTTCTGGACTCCGCCCGCTTCCGCCACTTCCTGGCCGAAGAATTCAAGGTCTCCATGAAAGACGTCACCGCCTTTGTTCTGGGCGGCCACGGCGACACCATGGTTCCGCTGACCCGCTACTCCACCGTTGCCGGTATCCCGCTGCCCGACCTGGTGCAGATGGGCTGGACCACACAAGAGAAGATGGACGCCATCGTGCAGCGTACCCGTGATGGCGGCGCCGAAATCGTTGGCCTGCTGAAAACCGGCTCCGCCTTCTACGCACCGGCGACCTCGGCAATCGAAATGGCCGAAGCCTACCTGAAAGACCAGAAGCGCGTTCTGCCCTGCGCCGCCTATGTGGACGGTGCACTTGGTCTCAACGGCATGTACGTGGGCGTGCCCACCGTGATCGGTGCCGGCGGTGTCGAGCGCGTCATCGACATCAAGATGACCAAAGACGAGCAAGCCATGTTCGACAACTCGGTCAACGCAGTCAAAGGTCTGGTCGACGCCTGCAAAGGCATCGACGCCTCGCTGGCCTAAGACCAGCACCAAGCGATTTGGAAAAGGGTCCGGTTTTCCGGGCCCTTTTTCGTTGCGGATCAGCGGCTCACTGCTTGACCAGCGCCAGGGTGATCACCCGCTGCATCTCGGCCAGATAGTCCGCATCGGACCAGCCGTTTTCCAGCACGCAATGCGCCCATCCATCCATGCTGAGCAGGGTGAAGTAGAGATCCGTCGCCTGTTCTTCGCTTAGATGCTCCAGCAGGTCGCCATCTGATTTCAGCGCCTTCACCGCCTCGGCGCAGCCTTCCTTCATGGCGCGGATCCTGTCCTGCCAGGCGGATTTCGCCTCTTCATCACTCGCGCCCATCCGCATCAACGACTGTTTCAGCGGGTAGATCTCCGGAAAGAACTCCAGCATCGCCCGAGTGTAGGCCTCCAGGCGGCTGCGCCCGTCCGGCGCCGTGCGGCTGGGCGCCAGCCGCGCCTCTATATCGAGCTGATCGCCGAAATGCAGGATCGCCGAGATCAGCATCTCCGAACGGTTAGAAAAATGGGCATAGACCGTTTGCCGGGTCACCCCGGCAGCCTTGGCCACATCCACCATCCGCAGGGGTGATCCCCCGGGGGCCAGCAGCAACGACAGGACGGTTTCAAGGAGTAGATTGCGGGTTTGAACGCGCTTATTTGACACGATGTAAGATTTCCACTTGACGCAATGTAAGATTTTGCGCCACAAGACCACAAATCTTACATCGTGTCAAAAGGAGGCTCTCTCATGTCGAAATTCGTGAAACCCTATCTGTTTCTGTCCGCCGCAGTTCTGCTCTTCGTCGGGGTGATGCTCAGCTTTGCGCCCGAAGCGCTTTATGCCAGCTCTGCCCAAATCCTGCCGGACAGCACCATGATCCGATCGGACCTGCGCGCAGGCGGGGTGGTGGTACTGATTTCCGGCCTTTTCGTGCTGGGCGCGGCGCTGCGCGGACGGGATATGCAACCTGCCCTGCTGCTGTCCCTGCTGATCTATGCGGGCTACGGGCTGGGCCGCATCGTCAGCATCGGATTTGACGGCACCCCAGATGCCGCACTGATCATCGTGACTGTGACCGAATGGGCGTTTGTCCTTGGCGCGCTGATCCTGCTGCGGCGCGGGCGATCTGTCGACACTGCCCAGCCGATGGCGGCGCACTAACCCACCCACCTCCAGAACCGGGTCTTGCGGGTTTCATCCCTTCTTCAATCAAAAGGGGATGAGGCCCGTTTTGCGTTCCGGGGTTGCGCTGACGATCTGGTCACCGTGTTGTTCCGGGGGGTGCCATGGTGACGGGCCTTGGCAGTGGCGCCCGCGCGGGGGTGACGACATTCGGTATTTTGAATAAATTTTCAGCGCCAGACGAATCAAGCGCCTCGTCGGCATTTTTGTGATCACAGCCCTCAAACGTGTGATCACAAATGCGAAAAAACTTCATCATTTCTCGGACTGCCGTCAGAAAACCCTTTAAACCTTTGCTCTATGACGGCGTTATAGTGACGACCAATTTAGCCAGACGGGACAGTTTTCTATGAACATCCACGAATATCAGGCCAAGGCCCTTCTCCGCAGCTACGGCGCTCCGGTGTCCGACGGGCGCGTGGTGCTGAAAGCCGATGAAGCAAAAACCGCAGCCGGCGAGCTGGACGGCCCGCTCTGGGTTGTCAAAGCGCAGATCCACGCAGGTGGCCGCGGCAAGGGCTCCTTCAAGGAAGCCGATGCCGGTGAAAAAGGCGGCGTGCGCCTGACCAAATCGGTCGAAGAAGCCGCCGAAGAAGCCAAGAAGATGCTGGGACGCACCCTTGTGACCCACCAGACCGGCCCGGCGGGCAAACAGGTCAACCGCATCTACATCGAAGCCGGCTCTGGCATCGAGACCGAACTGTACCTGGCGCTGCTGGTAGACCGCCAGACCTCGCGCATCTCCTTTGTCTGCTCCACCGAAGGCGGCATGGACATCGAGGAAGTCGCGGCAGAAACCCCGGAAAAGATCCTCTCCTTCTCGGTCGATCCGGCCACCGGTTACCAGCCGTTCCACGGCCGCCGCATCGCCTTCTCGCTCGGTCTCAAGGGCGCGCAGGTCAAGCAGTGCGTGCAGCTGATGGGTCAGCTCTACAAAGCCTTCGTCGAAAAAGACATGGAGATGCTGGAGATCAACCCGCTGATCGTGACCGATGGCGGCGATCTGAAGGTGCTTGACGCCAAGCTGGGCTTTGACGGCAACGCCGTTTACCGCCACCCCGACGTGGCCGCCCTGCGCGACGAGACCGAAGAAGACCCCAAGGAACTCGAAGCCTCCAAGTATGACCTGAACTACATCGCGCTGGACGGTGAGATCGGCTGCATGGTAAACGGTGCGGGTCTGGCGATGGCCACAATGGACATCATCAAGCTCTACGGCGCTGAGCCTGCGAACTTCCTCGACGTGGGCGGCGGCGCCACCAAGGAGAAAGTGACCGAGGCGTTCAAGATCATCACCTCTGACCCGAACGTCAAAGGCATCCTGGTGAACATCTTCGGCGGCATCATGCGCTGCGACGTCATCGCCGAGGGCGTTGTCGCCGCGGTGAAGGAAGTCGGCCTCAAGGTTCCGCTGGTCGTGCGTCTGGAAGGCACCAACGTCGAAGCGGGCAAGGAGATCATCAACACCTCCGGCCTCGACGTGATCGCGGCAGACAACCTGTCCGACGGCGCCGAGAAGATCGTGAAAGCGGTGAAGGGCTGAACTTGATGCGCCTGGTCAGCTCCTTGCTGTGCACCTGCCTATTCGCGATGGCCGCTTGCACCAGTGACTATGCCTCTGGCAACAGTCAGCAATCTATTTTGTCGACAAACCCAGCTGCATACAGTGCGCCCTTGCCAGGTGCTGAAGGCGGGAGATATGATCCCGCGACCGATACCTACATCCCAGCGGCCACATTGCACTCTGGTGCGATGTCGCCTGCGGATCTGCCTCAGGGTGGCCAGCGTTCAGGCGTCGGCGCAGGGCCTGCAGCGACAGCCTACGTTGCTCCGTCCTATGTTGATGGTGGAACTGACGCGTCTGTTGTCGACGCGACACCGGACCACTTGCTGGGCGCTTCCCGTGAAGCGAAGATCTTCAGGCAAGTCTGCGCAAACAATGCACCCGCTTTAGAAGCGTACGCCATTGAGCATGCTGCACGTGCCACCATCTACTCTGCAAAGAACTTCCGCGGAGCTGGTGTGGCATATGACGCTGGGGAATCCTGCAGAGTAAACTTTGGAGGAGCCCCTGCTCCAGCCGACGCGACAATCCAAAGCATCGCAGTGGATTTTGCCCGGAAGACTGGTGGCAGCCTGCGTGCTCGCAAGAGCGCGATCGGCGGCAGCAAATGGTACGAAGTGAAAATTGGCCGCACCAAGTTCGGCATTGAAGGCGGCGCTCGTGGCGGCGTCGCCTACTACACAATCGCAAAAAGATAGAACAGGAGACTCCTAAAAATGGCAGTCCTCATCGACGAAAACACCAAGGTCATCTGTCAGGGCTTCACCGGCTCGCAGGGCACCTTCCACTCTGAACAGGCCATCGCCTATGGCACCAAGATGGTCGGCGGCGTGACCCCCGGCAAAGGTGGTCAGACCCACCTTGACCTGCCGGTCTTCAACTCGGTCCACGAGGCCAAGCACGTGACCGAAGCCAATGCATCCGTCATCTACGTGCCGCCCCCCTTCGCGGCGGATTCGATCCTCGAAGCCATCGACGCCGAGATGGAGCTGATCGTCTGCATCACCGAAGGCATCCCGGTTCTGGACATGATGAAGGTGCAGCGCGCGCTGGAAGGCTCCAAATCGCGCCTGATCGGCCCGAACTGCCCCGGTGTCATCACCCCCGACGCCTGCAAGATCGGCATCATGCCCGGTCACATTCACAAACGCGGGAGCGTGGGTGTTGTGAGCCGTTCCGGCACCCTAACTTACGAAGCCGTGAAACAGACGTCTGATATCGGCCTCGGCCAGTCCTCTGCGGTTGGCATCGGCGGTGACCCCATCAAGGGCACCGAGCATATCGACGTGCTGGACATGTTCCTCGATGACGACGAGACCCAGTCGATCATCATGATCGGTGAAATCGGCGGCTCCGCCGAAGAGGAAGCCGCAGCCTTCCTCGCCGAGCAGAAGAAGAAAGGCCGCTGGAAGCCGGTTGCTGGCTTCATCGCCGGCCGTACCGCCCCTCCGGGCCGCCGCATGGGCCACGCGGGCGCGATTGTCGCCGGCGGCAAGGGCGGCGCCGAAGACAAGATCGAAGCCATGAAATCGGCCGGTATCGTGGTCGCCGACAGCCCCGCGGGCCTGGGCGAAGCGGTGCTGAAAGCGATCGAGCTGGGCTGACGTGTCTGCCGCTGACCATATCAGCCACGGGCAGCGCCCGACCCTGGGGGGGTGCGAAAGCGCCCTCCCATGGAGTGGGTTGGGCGCTGCCCGGCGTTGCCGCCGGGCGGTGTCTTCAGTTTTGACAAATCACATTCACCCGGACCCTGTTGCTGAAGAGGCCATCCCGGCGTCTTTTGCAGCAGCGTCCCGTTGCGGCTTCACCTTTCGGAAACCCGGGTCGGCCAGTCTGCTCCGAATGACCACAGGCCAAGTCGCACACGGTTCCACCCTGCAAGAGGCGCCCAAATGACTGAACACAACCCAGATGATGTCTTCCCTGCGTCCTCATTCCGCACGCGGCTGCACACCACTGCAGGCGCGCTGTGTCTTTCCGTGCTGACCGCAACCTCCGCTGCGGCCATCACCGCCCCGATGCAGGGTGTTCTGAATTTCGAACCCGGCACCCCCATCGAGGACATCAAAGCCCGCCTCGCAAACGAAATCTGCAAAGGCGCCAGTTCCATAACAATTACCTCCGGCCCGGAACCGGCGCTTGACCCGACCAAGGAACAAGTCACGTTCCAGTGCGAACCCTGATCTGACCCCACAACCGCATACCGACTCTTCGGGAGTTATAGATGACCGACCAAAGCCCAAATGACATTTTCCATGCGTCCTCGTTCATGCAAGGACACAATGCGGAATATCTGGAGCAGCTTTATGCCCAGTATGCCAATGACCCGAGTGCGGTAGATGCCGCCTGGGCCGAGTTCTTCCGCCAGATGGGCGATGCCGAGCTTGACGTGAAAGCCGAGGCCGCAGGCCCGTCCTGGGCCCGCAGCGACTGGCCGCCCGCGCCCAATGACGATCTGACCGGTGCGCTGACCGGCGAATGGCCCGCTCCGGTGGAGGCCAAGGCCGCAGGCAAGAAGATCGCGGAAAAGGCCGCAAAGGCCGGGGTTGAGGTCTCGGACGAACAGATCCAACGCGCGGTGCTGGATTCGATCCGCGCCCTGATGCTGATCCGAGCCTACCGGATCCGGGGCCATCTGGCCGCCGATCTGGACCCGCTGGGCATGCGCGGCCAGACCCCGCACCCGGAGCTCGACCCCAAAACCTATGGCTTCACCGATGCGGACATGGACCGGCCGATCTTCATCGACAACGTGCTGGGGCTTCAGGTCGCCTCGATGCGGCAGATCATCGACATCGTGAAGCGCACCTATTGCGGCACCTTTGCGCTGCAATACATGCATATCTCGGATCCCGAGCAGTCCTCCTGGCTGAAAGAGCGGATCGAAGGTTTCGGCAAGGAAATCCAGTTCACCCGCGAGGGCCGCAAGGCGATCCTCAACAAGATGGTCGAGGCTGAAGGTTTCGAGAAGTTCCTGCACGTCAAATACATGGGCACCAAGCGCTTTGGCCTGGATGGCGGCGAGAGCCTGATCCCGGCGATGGAGCAGATCATCAAGCGTGGCGGTAACCTCGGCATCGAGGAAATCGTCATCGGCATGCCGCACCGTGGCCGCCTGTCGGTTCTGGCCAACGTGATGCAGAAGCCCTATCGCGCCATCTTCAACGAATTCCAGGGCGGCAGCTTCAAGCCCGAAGACGTGGACGGCTCAGGCGACGTGAAATATCACCTCGGCGCCTCCTCGGACCGCGAGTTCGACAACAACACCGTTCACCTGTCCCTGACCGCCAACCCCTCGCACCTTGAGGCGGTAAACCCGGTGGTTCTGGGCAAGGTCCGCGCCAAGCAGGACCAGAAGAGTGACGCCACCCGCACCAAGGTTCTGCCGATCCTGCTGCACGGCGATGCGGCCTTTGCCGGTCAGGGCGTCGTGGCGGAATGTTTCGCCCTGTCGGGCCTGCGCGGTCACAAGACCGGCGGCACCATCCATATCGTAGTGAACAACCAGATCGGTTTCACCACCGCGCCGCATTTCTCGCGCTCCTCGCCCTACCCCACCGACAACGCACTGGTGGTCGAGGCGCCGATCTTCCACGTCAACGGCGACGATCCCGAAGCCGTGGTGCACGCCGCCAAGGTCGCGACCGAGTTCCGTCAGAAGTTCGGCAAGGACGTGGTCATCGACATGTTCTGCTACCGCCGGTTCGGTCACAACGAGGGCGACGAGCCCATGTTCACCAACCCGCTGATGTACAAGAACATCAAGAGCCATAAGACCACGCTCAGCCTCTATACCGAGCGTCTGGTCAAGGACGGTCTGATCCCCGAGGGCGAAATCGAGGACATGAAGGCCGCCTTCCAGGCCAAGCTGAACGAGGAATTCGAAGCCGGTAAGGACTTCAAGCCCAACAAGGCCGACTGGCTGGATGGCCGCTGGTCGCATCTGGACAAGCAGAAGGACGACTACCAGCGCGGTCAGACCTCGATCAGCGAAGAGACCTTCAACGAGGTTGCCGGTGCCCTGACCCGCCTGCCCGACGGTTTCCCGGTGCACAAGACCATCGGTCGCTTCCTCGATGCACGCGCCAAGATGTTCGAAAACGGTGCCGGCATCGACTGGGCCACCGGCGAGGCACTGGCCTTTGGCTCGCTCCTGACCGAAGGCTACCCGGTACGTCTGGCCGGGCAGGACTCCACCCGCGGCACCTTCTCGCAGCGCCATTCCGGCATCGTGAACCAGGACACCGAAGAACGCTACTACCCGGTCAACAACATCCGGGCGGGCCAGTCGCAATACGAGGTGATCGATTCCGCCCTGTCGGAATACGCGGTTCTGGGCTTTGAATACGGCTATTCGCTGGCCGAGCCCAACGCGCTGACCCTGTGGGAAGCCCAGTTCGGCGATTTCGCCAACGGCGCCCAGATCATGTTCGACCAGTTCATCTCCTCCGGTGAAAGCAAATGGCTGCGGATGTCCGGCCTTGTCTGCCTTCTGCCGCATGGTTTCGAAGGTCAGGGCCCCGAGCACTCCTCGGCGCGTCTGGAACGCTTCCTGCAGATGTGCGGACAGGACAACTGGATCGTCGCCAACTGCACCACGCCGGCGAACTACTTCCACATCCTGCGCCGTCAGCTGCACCGCACCTTCCGCAAGCCGCTGGTGCTGATGACACCGAAGTCGCTGCTGCGCCACAAGCTGGCGGTCAGCAAGACCGAGGAATTCACCACCGGTTCCAGCTTCCACCGGGTGCTTTGGGATGACGCCCAGCACGGCAATTCGGAAACCAAACTGGCTGCCGACGACAAGATCAAGCGTGTCGTGCTGTGCTCGGGCAAGGTCTATTACGACCTTTTGGAAGAGCGCGACGCCCGCGGCATCGACGACATCTACCTGATGCGGATCGAACAGTATTACCCCTTCCCGGCGATCAGCTTGGTGAAGGAGCTGGAGCGGTTCAAGGATGCCGAAGTGGTCTGGTGCCAGGAAGAGCCCAAGAACCAGGGCGCCTGGACCTTTATCGAGCCCAACATCGAATGGGTGTTGACCCGCATCGGCTCCAAGCACACCCGGCCCCAATACGTCGGCCGCGCCACATCGGCTTCGCCCGCGACGGGCCTGGCCAGCCAACACAAAGCCCAACAAGCCGCGCTTGTGAATGAAGCGCTGAGCATCTGAGGAAAAGAGATATGACCACCGAAGTGCGCGTACCCACCCTGGGTGAATCCGTGACCGAGGCAACCGTGGCCACCTGGTTCAAGAAACCCGGTGATGCGGTTGCTGCCGATGAAATGCTCTGCGAGCTGGAGACCGACAAGGTCACCGTCGAAGTGCCCGCCCCCGCCGCTGGGGTGCTGGCCGAGATCGTTGCCGCCGAAGGCGACACAGTGGGCGTTGATGCGCTGCTGGCGAATATCTCCGAAGCAGGCAGCGCCGGCTCCGAGACGCCGCAGCCCAAGGCCGCAGCCCAGGCCGAAGCGGCCCCCGCAGGCGGGGAAGACACCGCCGCGGCCGGCGGTGCCTCCACCGACGTGATGGTGCCGACCCTTGGCGAATCCGTGACCGAGGCGACCGTCTCCACCTGGTTCAAGAAGGTCGGCGACACTGTCGCGCAGGATGAAATGCTCTGCGAGCTGGAAACCGACAAGGTCTCTGTCGAAGTGCCCGCGCCCGCCGCTGGTGTTCTGGCCGAAATCACCGCGCCCGAAGGCACCACCGTGGATGCCTCGGCGAAACTCGGCGTGATCTCGGGCTCCGGTGCTGCGGTGGCGGCGGCCCCGGCTGCTGCGCCCGCTGCAGCTGCGGCACCTGCCGCCGCGGCCAAGGACGTCGCCAATGCGCCCTCGGCAGAAAAGGCCATGGCCGAAGCCGGGATCTCCGCCGCCAATGTCGAAGGCACCGGCCGCGATGGCCGCATCATGAAGGATGACGTCGCCCGCGCCGTGGCCGCCGCAGCCTCTGCCCCCGCGCCCGCAGCAGCCCCCGCCGCACCGCGCGCACCGGTTGCTGCCGACGATGCTGCACGCGAAGAGCGGGTGAAGATGACCCGCCTGCGCCAGACCATCGCCAAGCGTCTGAAGGACAGCCAGAACACCGCCGCCATGCTGACCACCTATAATGAGGTGGACATGACCGAGGTGATGGCCCTGCGCAATCAGTACAAGGACCAGTTCGAGAAGAAGCACGGCGTGCGTCTCGGCTTCATGTCCTTCTTCACCAAGGCCTGCTGCCACGCGCTGAAAGAGGTTCCCGAGGTCAACGCCGAAATCGACGGCACCGACATCGTCTACAAGAACTTCGTGCATATGGGCGTTGCCGCCGGCACCCCCACCGGCCTCGTGGTTCCGGTCATTCGCGATGCGGACAGCATGTCCTTTGCCGAGATCGAAAAGGCAATCGCCGAGAAAGGCAAGCGCGCCCGTGACGGCAAGCTGTCGATGGCGGAAATGCAGGGCGGCACCTTCACCCTGTCCAACGGCGGTGTCTATGGCTCGCTGATGTCCTCGCCGATCCTGAACCCGCCGCAGTCGGGTATTTTGGGTATGCACAAGATCCAGGACCGTCCGATGGCCATCAATGGTGAGGTGGTAATCCGCCCGATGATGTATCTGGCGCTGTCCTATGACCACCGCATCGTCGACGGCAAAGGCGCCGTGACCTTCTTGGTGCGCGTCAAGGAAGCCCTGGAAGATCCCCGCCGCCTGCTGATGGATCTGTAAAGAACTTAGGGCAGCGCCCGACCCTGGGTGGGTGCGAAAGCGCCCTCCCGTGGGGAGGGTCGGGCGCTGCCCGGCACTGCCGGGCAAACGAAGAGGCTAGGAATGACCGCTGAACTCACCGCCCTCACACTTGCCGCCCTGCTGCAGGTTCTGCAGTTCTTCGCCTATTCCATCACCGCCAACCGGCAGGTCGGCCCTAAGGTAGCAATGGGGCCGCGTGACACGCCGGTGCAACTGACCGGCACGGCAGGCCGCCTACAACGGGCGCTGAACAATCACTTCGAAGGGCTGATCCTCTTCACCATCGCATGTGTGGTGGTGACCCTTGGTGGCCAGTCCACCCCCTTCACCGCCGCCTGCGGCTGGGTCTATCTGCTGAGCCGGGTGCTTTATGTGCCCGCCTATGCATTCGGCCTCACGCCCTGGCGGTCGGTCGTCTGGTCGGTCGGCTTCCTGGCCACCACCCTCATGCTCATCGCGGCGCTGATCTGATGCGCGGCGCTCCTCCTCATATTCCCGAATACGGGCCGCTGGCGATGCGTGACCATTGCCCCTGCCCTCTCCTTAGTTCCAACGAAAGGACCTCCCATGGCTTCCTATGACGTGATCATCATCGGCGCCGGCCCCGGCGGCTATGTCAGCGCCATCCGCTGCGCTCAGCTGGGTCTGAAGACCGCTATCGTCGAAGGGCGTGAAACCCTTGGCGGCACCTGCCTCAACGTGGGCTGTATCCCGTCCAAGGCGCTGCTGCATGCGACGCACTCCCTGCACGAGGCAGAGCACAACTTTGCCAAGATGGGTCTCAAGGGCAAATCGCCGTCCGTCGACTGGAACCAGATGAAGGCCTACAAGGACGATGTCATCGGCCAGAACACCGGTGGCGTCGAATTCCTGATGAAGAAGAACAAGATCGACTGGCTGAAAGGCTGGGCGTCGATCCCCGCTGCCGGTCAGGTCAAGGTTGGTGACGACGTGCACGAGGCCAAGAACATCGTGATCGCCTCCGGCTCGGTTCCCTCCTCCCTCCCCGGCGTCGAGGTCGACAACGACAAGGGCATCGTGGTGGACAGCACCGGCGCGCTGGAGCTGCCCAAGGTCCCGAAGAAGATGGTCGTCATCGGTGCCGGCGTCATCGGACTGGAGCTTGGCTCGGTCTATGCCCGCCTTGGCGCTGAAGTCACGGTCGTCGAGTATATGGATGCGGTCTGCCCCGGCATGGACAAGGACGTGCAGCGCACCTTCAAGCGGATCCTTGAAAAGCAGGGCCTCAACTTCATCATGGGCGCCGCCGTTCAGGGTGTCGAGACCACTAAGACCAAGGGCAAGGTGACCTACCAGCCCAAGAAAGGCGGCGATGCCGAGGTACTTGACGCCGATGTGGTGCTGGTCGCCACCGGTCGCAAACCCTACGCCGAGGGGCTGGGGCTGGATGCGCTGGGGGTGAAGCTGACCGAACGCGGCCAGATCGCGACCGATGCGAAATGGGCCACCAACGTGCCAGGCATCTACGCCATCGGCGACGTGATCGAGGGTCCGATGCTGGCCCACAAGGCCGAAGACGAAGGCATGGCGGTGGCCGAGGTGATCGCGGGCAAGCATGGCCACGTGAACTATGGCGTGATCCCCGGTGTCGTCTACACCACGCCTGAGGTTGCCACCGTCGGTGCCACCGAGGACGCGCTCAAGGCCGAGGGCCGCAAGCTGAAGGTCGGCAAGTTCAACTTCATGGGCAATGGCCGCGCCAAGGCCGTGCACCAGGGCGAAGGTTTCGTCAAACTGATCGCGGACAAGGAAACCGACCGCATTCTGGGCGCAGCCATCATCGGCCCCGGCGCCGGTGATCTGATTCACGAGATCTGCGTTGCCATGGAATTCGGCGCCTCTGCCGAGGACCTGGCCCTGACCTGCCACGCGCACCCGACCTACTCCGAGGCCGTGCGCGAAGCGGCCCTGGCCTGCGGCGACGGTGCTATCCACGCCTGACACCAGGCATATGAGGGCAGCCTGCCCTTTGACCAAAAACAAGCGCCCCCGCAACATGCTGCGGGGGCGTTTTCATTTAGCAGGCCCGGTGCAGAATACGCAGGCCGCGCTGGCTCCTGCCCTCTCACCACATGGTCGCAGCCGCCCGTGCGCCCCAGGCGTCATCATAGGGTTTGCCACCCTCCTCGCCATTCGTCTGCTCGGCCAGGATTTCGCCCATGCTGGGCAGCCCCTCACTCTCGTCGCCTGCGGCCCATGTTCCCGCCCGCATCAGGGCGCGGGCGCATTGGCTGTAGATCTCGTCGATGGCGATCACCAACACGGTGGCGGGCTGTTTACCCTGCCGGTCGAACCGGGCGCGCAGATCCGCATCTGCGGTGATCCGTGCCTGACCGTTCAGACGCACCACGTTGTTCGATCCGGGCACGAAGAACATCAGCGACACCCGCGGATCCACCACGATATTACGAAGCGAGTCGATCCGGTTGTTGCCGCGCCAATCGGGCAGCGCCAGGGTGCCGGGGTCCAGCTCCAGCACGCAGGGACCATCATCGCCGCGCGGGCTGGCATCGGTGCCTTCGGGACCGACGGTCGAGAGGACGCACAGGCGCGAGGCCATGATCCATTTGCGATAGAGCGGCGTCATCCGACGCGCCACTTTTCGTAAAGAAGGCGCTCCCGGTTCCCCGTAAAGCGCCTCCAGATCTTCAAGTGTTTCGATGTAATCCATCCGGTTCAAACCCCGCTTCGCGCATCAATGCATCGGATCGCTCTTCGACCCGGTCTTCCAATATCTTCATGAATTCCTGCCGCGCCATGCCCGGCTCAATCGGGTCAAGGAACTCCACCACCGCGACACCGGGGCGGCGCATAATGCCCTTGCGCGGCCACAGCACACCGACGTTGGTGGCCACCGGCACGCAGGTTTGCTGCAACTGTTCGTAGAGCACGCCGGTGCCGACCTTATACTCGGCCTTCACGCCTGGGGCCACGCGGGTGCCTTGCGAGTAGATCACCAACTGGCCCGCCTCCTGCCGCCCGGCATGCACGTCGGCAACCATCTTCTGGATGGCGGCGCCGCGCTTGCCCCGATCCACCGCCACACAGTCCAACAGCTTGGCATACTGGCCGATCACCGGGGTGCGCAGGATTTCCTTTTTCATGATGAACTTGGCCGTTGGCAGCGCGGTGAAGATCATCATGATATCAAGGAACGACTGATGCTTGGCCGCGATCAGCGCTTCACCCGATGGCGGGGTGCCGCGCACCTCGCAGCGGATACCGACCATCCAGCGGGCGCTCCAGAACACCCAGCGCGAATAGGTCTTGCAACAGACGCGCGCACCGCGCTTGCTGAAGATCGCCCAGGGCGCAAAGGCAAGGCCAATCACCGGCATCATCAGATAGATCTGGCCCACGAACAGCAGCGAGCGCAGCCATTGAATTGCATCCTTCACGTCAATTCTCCCAGACGTTTGTTGGCCGCGCGGGTCGTCGCCACATAGGCCACCAGCGCCCCCAGCACCGGAATGACCAGCGGTAGCAGCCAGCCCCAGCCCTGAAAGCCAAGCCCGGTCAGAAAGCCGCCCTCGTCCGAGGCGGCCGGCATCAGCCAGACACCCAACATGCCAAATCCCATCCCCACAACCGCGCCACTGAAGGCCCGCAGGGTAAACCGGCGGATAAAGGCCTGCGCGATATAGCTGTCCTGTGCGCCGACAAGGCGCAGCACTTCGATCACCTGGGCATTGGCCGCAAGCGCCGCATTGGCCGCAAGCGAGATCATCGCCCCCATGGCGCCACCGATCAGCAGGATCGACACCACCGCCAGACGCCGAAGCGATTGCGCCGCATCCACCAGCGGCGCCCGCCAGCGGGTGTGATCGTCCAGCACCGCACCGGGCACCTCGGCCTGCAGGCGCAGGCGCAGGCCGGTGGCATCATAGCCGGGATCATCCTCGATCACCTCGATCAGCTGCGGCACCGGTAGCGCATCAATCGGCACCGAGGCGCCGAACCAGGGCGCCAACAGCGCCGCCTGTTCCTCGGGGGTAAAGGCGCGTGCCGAGGCCACGCCCGGCGTCTGCCGCAAAATGGTCAGGGCCGCCTCGGTCTGGGCGGCACGCTGTTCGGCGGGAGCATTGATGCGCAGGGTCGCGGCGCGGGCCAGTTCATCCGCCCAACGGTCCGCCAGCCGCCCCGAGGCCAGCGACAGCGCCAGCGCAAAGACCGCCAGGAACGCCATCGCCCCGGCAGCAAACAGGGTCAGCTGCGCCGTGAAGCCACTGGGGGGCACCACCCGGTCGGCCTGTGCATCGCCGCTGATCAGCGCCCGCAGGCGCCCGCCAAAGCCGTCCCTGCTCATAGATCCGCTCCCGCAAGATGCAGCTGTTTGTCGTAAATCCTCAGTACCCGGGCCTGAACCTGGTTCTTGGCCGCCCGGATCAGCGACAGATCGTGGGTCGCCACCAGAATGGTCTTGCCCATGCGGTTCAGCTCGACCAGCAATTGCAGCAGCCGTTGCGACATTTCCCAATCGACGTTCCCAGTCGGCTCGTCGGCGATGATCACATCCGGCGACAGGATCACCGACCGCGCCAGCGCCGCACGCTGGCGTTCGCCGCCGGACAACTCTGGCGGCAGCGCATCCGAGCGCTCCGCAAGCCCGACCCAGTTCAGCAATTCGCGCAGGTTCGCCTGCTCCTGCCCCAGATCCCGCCCCGAGACGGTCAGCGGCAGAGCGATATTCTCGATCACCGGCAGGTGGTCCAGAAACCGGCAATCCTGATGCACCACGCCGACCCTGCGGCGCAGAAAGGCCATCTGGTCCCGGTCCAGCCCTTTGACATCCATGTTGAAGACGCGCACCCGGCCCGAGGTCGGGGTCAGCGCTCCATAGCAAAGCTTCAGCAGGGTTGTCTTGCCGGTGCCCGAAGGACCAGTCAGGAAATGGAAGGATCCCGGCGCCAGCTGCATCGACAGATTGCTCAGCAGCTCTCCGCCGCCATAATTGTAGCCTACGTTGTCCAGCTCGATCACGGCGTCCCCCTGGTGCTGCTTGCTCGTTTTGCCTCAGAGCACCGCCAGTTTCAATGGCCCGCAGCCGTGCGGGCGCCGCCGGTCACGCCCGCGTGCGCGGCGCCCCGCGCAATTGCCCCTTCCTTGATGGCCCCGAACTCCCTATGGTCATTTGAAAATACCGCTGAATTGCACCCGGAAGACTCCGGGTCCAAGGAGACCGAGAATGCGCCTGACATGTCCGAATTGCGCTGCCCAGTACGAAGTGCCGGATGACGTTATCCCGGAAGAAGGACGCGATGTTCAGTGCTCCAGCTGCGGCACCACCTGGTTCCAGCCCGCTGCAGGCGCCAGCGCAGAGCCCCCTGTGGCCGAGGACACAGCCCCAGAGCCTGAGGGCACACCAGAGGTATCCGAACAGGTCGCCACAGAAGAAGCCATCACATCAGAGGCCGCAGCCGAGGAAATACCTTCCCCAGAACACGCTCCCCATGTTGAAGAAGAGCAGATGCCCGAGGCGGCAGAGGATCTGACCACCTCCGAGGAGCTGCCAGCCGAGGAAGAGGACGAGCCGGAAGAGCCTGCCCCCGCCCCTGACATGGACGACGAAGCCGAACGCGCCGCGCGGCGGCAGCGGGGCCTGGACCCGGCGCTATCGGACATCCTGCGCGAAGAGGCAGAGCGCGAAGCCTCCCTCCGCGCGGCCTCTGCGCCTGCACAGGGGCTGGAGAGCCAGCCCAATCTGGGTCTGGATGATCTGCCCGAAAACGAACAGGCCCTGCGCGCCCGTCAGGCCAAGGACCGGATGGCCCGGATCAAGGGGCAGGACCCGCGTCAACTGGCAGCCGAAGCCAGCGGACAACGCCGGGGCGTGCTGCCGGATATCGAAGAGATCAACTCGACCCTGCGCGCCGGGGATGCCGCCGCCGTTCAGGCCGCTACCGAGGACACGCCAGTGCCACGCAAAAGCGGCTTTGCACGCGGTTTTGCGCTCACCATCCTGCTCGCGCTGATCCTGATGATGATCTACACCAACGCAGCCAAGATCGCCGAGGCGGTACCGCAGGCCGATCCTTACCTCAGCAGCTATGTCACCTGGGTCGATCAGGCACGGCTGTGGCTGGATGCGCAGGTCAAGGCGCTGCAAACACCGCAGCCCTGATCACCCCGCTGGTCCAGCAGGCGCATTGATCAACTGCGTTTGAGACCGTCATTTCCTTAGGGAATGCCGTGCATAGGGTCTCAATTCCCCCCTAGCGGCTTCAGAACCGGTCGAACAGCCGCTGCAGATAGTTGCGCTCTTCCTCGCTACGGCTGCGATCCTGCGACCGGCGGCGGATTTCCTCCAACAGATCCCAGGCCCGGCCATGCGCCGAACCCCGGTCCGGAACCGCACCTCTATCGCCATTGTCCATGCCGCTGGCGCGTCCCAGCGGATCCAGCCCCTCGGCCGAGCCATTGGGCTGGGCCTGTCCCTGCTGTCCCTGGTTCTGTCCCGGCTGCTGGCGCTGTGCCATGGCTTCGCCAAGCGAGCGCATGCCTTCGCGCAGGGCCTCCATCGCATCGGATTGCTGGTCGATGGCCTCGGCCAGATCGCCGTTCCGCAACGACTCTTCGGCACCCTCCATGGCGCGGCCTGCCCGATCCAGCGCATCGCGGGCATTGCGCCCTTCCTCGCCCCCAAAGGGCAGGCCGTCACGCTGACGTTCCAGCTCGTTCCGCAGGGCCTGCTGACGCTGAGCCAGATCGCCCGCGCTGGGATTGCCATCCGCGCCAGAGCCGCCCTGCCCCGGCTGGCTTTGTCCCGGATCGCCGCCGCCACCCTGCTGCTGGCCGGATTGTTCGCCACCCTCACCGGTACCGCCGGTTCCATCGTGGCTCTGTCCACGGCCCTGACCGCCGTTGCGGCCCTCGTTGCCCTGGCTTTGACCGCGCTGTGCATCGCTGTTGAACTGTTCCTGCAAATCGCGGAAGGCCTGATCGGAGAGGCCCTGCTGTTCGCGCAGGGTCTCGGCCAGACCTTCCATGGCCTGCCGCCCCTGATCGCCGCCCTGCTGGCCTTGCTGGCCGCGGGTCATGCGCATGTTTTCCATCATCTGCTGGAGTTCGCGCAGGGCCTGCTCGGCCTCGGCCATGCGACCCTGTTCCATCAGTTCCTGAATGCGGTCCATCATCGCCTGCAGGTCGTCCTGGCTGAGCTGCATCATGTCCTCGGGCATCTCACCCGGTTCCATCATCTCGCCGTTCTGTTCGGCCTGCCGTTGCAGCTGGCGCAGGTAATCATCGGTTGCTTCGC
The DNA here is from genome assembly GCF_041008815.1 of Pseudophaeobacter sp. A-200-2. NCBI lineage: Bacteria > Pseudomonadati > Pseudomonadota > Alphaproteobacteria > Rhodobacterales > Roseobacteraceae > Pseudophaeobacter > Pseudophaeobacter sp. A-200-2. The sequence goes on from NZ_JAXGFU010000003.1 coordinate 361,953, forward strand.
GCAGCTCCTGCATCAGGCGGGCGATCTCCTGATCGCTGGCGCCTTCGCGCATGGCCTGGCTCAGCCGCTCCTGAGCGCGTTTCATCCGCTCCAGCGCGTCGCCCACATCGCCTTCCTCGAGCGCGATGGCCAGATCCCACAGCGCCGCTGCGATGTCTTCCTGCGCAAGGGGTGTCAGTGCGCCTGCCGCCAGATGGCTTTCGAGCCGCCGCAGAATGCCGCGCAGGCGCAGATAGCTGCCCGCATCGCGGAAAATCCCATCGGGGCGATGCGACACCGCCCGAAAGATCTGCGCCACCCGCGGCGCATTGGCCCGCGCCCAAAGGATATCACGGCGCTGCTCGGCTACCGAAGCGGCCAGCGGATCAAAAAAGCGCCGCGCTGTCAGCGGCGCGCCAAATGGAGCCGCTGTGCCGCTCTGCCCCGCCGCGTCCTGCGCAGTGAAGGTATAAGTGACCGGCAAATTGGCCCAGGGATGCTGCGAGAAATCCTCGATCAGGCGTTCGGTAAAATCGCTGCGCCCGCCAGTGAGAGGCAGCGGCAGGTCCAGTACGATATCCTCGCGCGGGTCCGGGTCGATCTGCAGCCCGTGCCGCCGGTCCAGCGCCGCAAGGTCCAGAGAAATCCGCACGGTTCCGCCGACAACGCCGTAATCATCCTGCGCCGCGAAGGGCAGGTTCAGCGCGCCTTCGGGGCCTAGATCCGGCGCGCCCGCCACCGCAACTGCAGGCGGTGCATCCGGCGTCACCGTGACCTGCCAATCGCGCCCACCCTGCCCGGCGATGGCCAGCTGGCCTTCCTGACGGACCTCGAATTCCTGCTGCGGATCGGTCGCCGGGGGTAGTTCGCCAGTGCGGGCGGAAACGGTTTCATCCAGCGTCAATGCGCCGATCTCACCATAGAACCGCAGGGTGATCTGGCTGCCCTCGGGCAGGGTCAGCTCTCCGGCAGGCTGATCGTTGAGGTAAAGAACCGGCAGGCCCGTGTAACGCGGCGGTGCGATCCAGCCTTCCCAGGTCGGCCCGTTCATCGCTGAGGCCGCGCCCGGTGTCATGCCACTGAGGCTGCTGACCCGCCAGAACGAGCCGAAGACCAGCGCCACGACCAGCGCCAGCAGCGCCATATACCGCAGGGCAAAGGGATCCGCCGCTGCGATTTTCAGATTTGGAGAGGGCGCGCGGGCCTGCCGCGCCGCTGTCGCCATGCGCCGCTGATGTGCCTGCCACAAGGCCGCCGAGGCCGGGTCGGAAGCGCCAATCGCCTGACTATCCAGAAGCGCGCTGACTGGTCGCCCCGGCAGGGTTGCGTCCAGCCGCGCCAGCGCCGCCGCATGGCTTGGCCAGGAAAACCGTTTGATGCCCCAGATGAGCGCCAGCCCCAGCGCTAGCACGCTGAGCACGGCACCAGACCAGACCAGTTCGACCGGTAATTCATCGTGCAGCCCCAGCATCACCGCCGCCAGCGCCAGCATCAGCACCGAGGCCGCAGGCCACAGGGCGCGCAGCAGCTGCTCCGCGATCATGCCCGCCCGCGTCAGGCGCAGGGGCCAGCGCAGCGGTTTCAGACGCGGGTCAGCCTTGGGGGGGAATGCAGCGTCGGATGCGGCCATTTCGGCGATGCCTCTCTGCGCGGGTGCGGGCGCGGTTGCGGGGGTGCCCCGACCGCGAAAAGTCCGCAGCCGCGATCAGAGCCATTCCGGAATGGTATCGCGGTTTATCATTTCGTCAAAGGTCGGACGTCGGCGAATAACCGCGAATTGATCCCCATGCACCAGTACCTCGGGGATCAGGGGGCGCGAGTTGTATTCGCTCGACATCACCGCGCCATAGGCTCCGGCGCTGCGGAAGGCGATCAGATCCCCGGCAGCCAGCGGCGGCATATCGCGCTGCTTGGCAAAGGTATCGCCGGATTCGCAGACCGGCCCGACGATATCATAAGGCTGGCTTTCGACGCCCGGCTCCGGTTCGATCACCGGCACGATATCGTGATGCGCCTCGTACATGGCGGGGCGGATCAGATCGTTCATGGCCCCATCGATGATCAGGAAATCACGGCCCTCGCCGGATTTCACATAAATTACCTTGCTGACCATTAGCCCGGCATTGCCCGCGATCAGGCGACCCGGTTCGATCTCGATCTCGCAGCCGAGGTGGCCCAGCGTACGCTTGATCAGGGCGCCATACTCCATCGGCAGCGGCGGCGCCTCGTTCGAGCGGGTATAGGGAATGCCAAGCCCACCCCCCAGATCGAGGCGGCGGATGTCATGACCTTCGGCGCGCAGGGTCTCGGTCAGCTCCGCAACCTTCTGATAGGCGGCCTCGAACGGGGCCAGCTCGGTCAGCTGCGAGCCGATATGCACGTCGATCCCGATCACCTCCAGCCCCGGCAGGCTGGCGGCATGGGCGTAGACCTCGCTGGCGCGGGAAATCGGGATGCCGAATTTGTTCTCGGATTTTCCGGTGGCGATCTTGGCGTGGGTCTTTGCATCGACATCGGGGTTGATGCGGATGGTGATCGGCGCACGGGTGCCCAGTTCCAGAGCGACCGCGTTGATCACCTCCATCTCGGGCTCGGATTCCACGTTGAACTGGCGGATGCCACCGGACAGGGCGCAGCGGATTTCCTCGGCCGTTTTGCCAACGCCGGAAAAGACGATCTTGTCGCCCGGCACACCAGCCGCCTTGGCCCGCAGGTATTCGCCCTGACTGACCACATCCATGCCCGCGCCCGCCTGCGCCAGCGTCTGCAGGATGGCCTGGTTGCTGGCCGCCTTCATCGCAAAACAGACCAGATGCTCGGTGCCTTCCAGCGCCTCGTCGAACAGGCGGAAATGCCTGAGCAGCGTCGCGGTGGAATAGACATAGAACGGCGTGCCTACGGCGGCGGCGATTTCAGCCACCGGAACGTCCTCGGCGCAGAGCGCGCCATCGCGGTAAAGAAAATGATCCATGCCTTGGCGATTAGACCAAAAGAGGCCGCCGGATCAATGGAATTTGTCCTGCTACAGCGTTGTCCACTGCGCGTTTATCCCCGCAGCCCCGATGCGATCATGGTAAAGGCGGTCTCGCGCCGCAGGGTGGCGATCTTGGACCCCGCATCGAACAGGCTCAGATGCAGGAAAACCCCATCCAGCATCGCGATCACCGCCCGCGCCAACGCCATCGGATCGCAGTCAGCGCGGATTTCCTGCGCTTTGGCAAGATCTGCGAAATGTTCTGCCCAGTGCCGGGCCAGCCAATCGAAAAATCCGTCAATGATCTCTACGGCACGGGGATCCTTGAACCCCGGTCCCAGCACTTCAAAGATCAGCGATGTCATATCACGCTGCGCCAGGATCACCGTCTGGCGCAGGCCATCCAGATAAAGCTCAAGCGTCTGCGGGGCGGGCAGCAGGGTAATCTGGCCCCTCAGCCCGTCGAAATATTGCCCGATCAAGCTCAGGATGAGGTCATCCTTGCCGTCGCAATAAAGATAGAGCGTGCCCTTGGCCACGCCCGCGGCCCTGGCAATATCGGTCATTTTGGTGGCCTGATAGCCCGTGCGCGCAAAACACATCATCGCCGCCTCGAGGATCTCAGCCCTCATTTTATCCTTGTCGACGATCTTCGGCATTGCCGTTCCTTTTGGGCCTGATTGCACGGAATGCATAGCGGGGTTGACCTGTCCCGGCATATAAATGACTTGCGGGTCAGTCATGCGGCCCCTAGATAGCGCGCTATATCTGACCAATTGGTCAAAAATGGATTAGTGTCAATGAGTGAAAATCAGAAGATTGCATTTGTCGCCGGTGCAACTGGCCATCTGGGGCGCCATCTGGTGGCGCAACTGTCGGCCCGGGGCTACTCCGTGCGGGCACTGGTCCGGTCCGGCTCGGATACGTCCGGGTTTCCCCGAGGTGTTGAAATCGTCACCGCAGAGGCCACCGACCCGGCCAGCCTCAGCGGACTTATGGATGGGGTGGAACTCGTTGTCTCGGCTTTGGGGCTGACCCGGCAGACCGACCGTGTGACCTATCTGGATGTGGATTATCAGGCCAACCTCAACCTGCTGAAAGAGGCGGTGAACGCCGGGGTCGGTCAGTTTGCCTATGTGCATGTGCTGACCCGGGGCACCCCCACCTCTGATCTGGTGGCGGCCAAATCGCGGTTCGTTGGCGTGCTGCAAACCGCCCCGCTGCAGGCGTGCGTCATCCGCCCCAACGGGTTCTTTGCCGATATGGAAGAGATCCTGTCGATGGCGAAAAAGGGCCGGGTCTGGCTGATCGGTGACGGATCGGTGCGGATCAACCCGATTCATGCCCTCGATCTGTCCTGTGCCATTCTTGATGCCATCGAAGCCGGGGAGGCGGATGTGGAGATCGGCGGCCCCCAGGTGCTGAGCCTCGATCAGATCGCAGAACTGGCCTTTGACGCCCTCGGTAAACCCGCCCGGATCACCCACCTGCCGCTGTGGCTGGGCCATGCGGCCCTATCAGTGATGAAACGTTGCACCCCGCGTCATGTCTGGGGGCCGTTCGAGTTTTTCCTTACTTCCTGCCAGCAGGACGCCATCGGACCGCAATATGGCAGCCGGTCGCTGGGCGATCACTATGCTGGGATTTGTTCAAATCGTGCCGGTACAAAGGTTTCGGCGTTCAGTTCCCGATAGAAACGCCAACCCGGGCGTACCCCGAAACTGTCACACCCGACCCGGGTGTCTGAGACGCAGAGCTACCGCTTGCGGTATTCGTGGTGCGTTCAGGGGCCAGCGGCTCACATCCCGCCAAAGCGACCACGACCGGCAGCCAGAGGACGGCGCAGGCCGCGCGCGAAGGCATCAGAAGCCCAGAAGAAGGCTGAACGGTCCCTGCTGAACACCAACGCTGCCCCCGGCATGGACACCGCTGGTAGAGACCCCGACCCCGGCATTGAGTGTGGGGCGCACCGGCTCTCCATCCACGCCACAGGCCGCGAGTGTTGTGGCTGCAACGAAAAGAAAAACAAGAACGCGCATCGGAGAGAAGCCCTCGGCTCGGGTGGGTATTCGTTCAATATGGGCGGGGCGCTGGCCAATCACAAGCGCCCCCGCCACAGGATCTCGGCAAAGGCCTGCTTAGCCCGCCAGGATCTCTTTCCAGCGTTTCACCTGCGCGCGCACCTGCGCGGGCGCGGTGCCACCATAGGACATGCGCGAGTTGACCGAGTTTTCGACTCCCAGAACGGTGAAGATATCCTCGGTGATGCCTTCGTGCACGCCCTGCATGTCCTCAAGGCTGAGGTCAGGCAGATCGCAACCACGGCCCTCGGCCATCGCGACCAAGGCGCCGGTGACATGGTGGGCATCGCGGAAGGGCACCTTCAGCACCCGCACCATCCAGTCGGCCAGATCGGTGGCGGTGGAGAAACCCGAACCTGCGGCGGCAGCCAGCGACTCGCGGTTGGCAGTCATATCCTTGACCATGCCTTCCATCGCAGCCAGCGCCAGCATCCAGTTGTCGGCTGCATCAAAGACCTGTTCCTTATCTTCCTGCATATCCTTGGAATAGGCGAGCGGCAGGCCCTTCATCACCATCATCAGCGCGGTATTGGCGCCAAAGATCCGGCCCACCTTGGCGCGGATCAGTTCGGCCGCATCCGGGTTCTTCTTCTGCGGCATGATCGAGGAGCCGGTGGAGAAGCGATCCGAGAGCGTCACGAAGCGGAACTGAGCCGAGGACCAGATCACCAGCTCTTCGGCAAAACGGCTGAGGTGCACGGCGCAGATCGATGCGGTGCTCAGGAACTCCAACGCAAAGTCACGATCCGACACGGCATCGAGCGAGTTTGCCGCAGGCCGGTCAAAGCCCAGCGCCGATGCGGTCATGTCACGGTCGATGGGGAAGGAGGTGCCAGCCAGCGCCGCCGCACCCAGGGGCGATTCGTTCATCCGGGCGCGGGCATCACGCACGCGGGACAGATCGCGGCCGAACATTTCCACATAGGCCATCATGTGATGGCCCCAGGTCACCGGCTGCGCGGTCTGCAGGTGGGTAAAGCCGGGCATCACCCAGTCAGCGCCTGCCTCGGCCTGATCGACCAGCGCCTTGATCAGCGCCAGCAGGCCTTTTTCGGCAGCGTCGAACTGATCGCGCACCCAGAGTTTGAAATCGGTCGCCACCTGATCATTGCGCGACCGGCCGGTGTGCAGACGCCCGGCGGGCTCTCCGATCACCTCTTTCAGGCGCGCTTCGACGTTCATATGGATGTCTTCCAGCGCGGTAGAGAACTGGAAGCTGCCGCTTTCGATCTCTGACAAGACCGTGAGTAGCCCTTCCCGAATGGCCTCGGCGTCGTTATCCGTAATGACGCCTGTCGCGGCCAGCATGGCGGCATGGGCTCTTGAGCCTGCGATGTCCTGGGCTGCCATACGCTTGTCAAACCCGATCGAGGCATTAATTGCCTCCATGATCGCGTCAGGGCCAGCGGCAAAGCGGCCGCCCCACATCTGGTTTGAGGATTGATCTGTCATGGCTGAACCCCGGAGATAACATGCGTCTGTTTCGTCACCTCACCCTTTATATGGCCCTTGCCTTGGGTGCAAATGCCGCCTTCGCCGCAGATGTCGCGACGCTGGAGGCGCTGCGCGCCGACAGTCTGAAACGGCTGGTCGTCCATTCCGAGCCGCGCCCCGTCTCTGACGCGGAGTTCTTTCTGGAAAACGATGGCGGCACCGCCACGCTGACCGATTATCAGGGCAAGATCGTTCTGCTGAACTTCTGGGCGACCTGGTGTGCCCCCTGCCGCAAGGAAATGCCGCAAATCGCCGAGTTGCAGGAAGAGTTCGGCGGCGAGGACTTCGAGGTCCTGACCATCGCCACCGGGCGCAATTCCCCTGCTGGTATCGTCAAGTTCTTCGAGGAAAACGGTATCACCGGCCTGCCCCGCCACACCGATCCGAAACAGGCGCTGGCCCGCAACATGGCAGTGATCGGCCTGCCCATTACCGTTCTGATCAACCGCGAAGGCGAAGAGGTTGCCCGCCTTCTGGGCGATGCGGAATGGAACAGCGACAGCGCCAAGGCGATCATCAAAGAGATGATTGCAACGCATTGATCTGCGCATCCCGCAACGGGTCCGGCCGCGCCCCGATCACGGCTTGACCTCACGCGACCTTTGACAGGCTCCTTCCCGGTCCGCCAATGTAGGGATCAGGGAGGAGCATATGCCACTAGAGATCCTGCTGATCATGGTTATCGGCGGCGTCAGCGCGGTCGCCGCGATCCTACACCTGTCGGGCCGCTCGGCGCAGACGGTGCTGTCGGTCGAGGACGCCCGCGCCGAGTGGCATCGCCATTTCCCCGATGATGTGATCCACCAGGTGCTGATCGCCGAAAACGGCCACGCCGCGCTGGTGCGGATCGAGGGCGGAACCGGCCTTCTCTGGGCCTTTGGCGCCGATACCGTGGCGCGCCATCTTATTGATTTTGATGTCTTTGAAACCGGAACCGGCCTCAGGCTGGAGTTCCACGATTTTGGCACGCCGGGCGTCTCGCTCTCTCTTGCGCCGCACGAACGCGCAGACTGGCAACAGATGATGATCCCGTCCTGAAGGAACCCCGCCGATGAGCGATCCAATCTCTTACCCCGATGTGACCCAATACGCGGTGCCGTTTTTCATCGCGGCGATCCTGGCCGAGTTCCTGTGGATCGCGATCAAAGGCCGGGGCGGGCGGTATGAAACCCGCGATGCATTGACTTCGCTGATCATGGGGGCGGGCAGCGTCGCGGCAGGGATCCTGCTGGGTTTCATCGCCTGGGCGTTCTTCATGGTTCTGTGGCGGCTCACGCCGCTTGATATGGGGACGTCGATCTGGGCGGTTCTGGTCTGTTTCGTGCTGGACGATCTGCGCTATTACTGGGTGCACCGGTTCGGCCACCGGGTACGCTGGGTCTGGGCCAGTCATGTGAACCATCACTCCAGCCAGCATTACAACCTGACCACCGCGCTGCGGCAGACCTGGACCGGCACCTTCACCTTCATGATGGTGGTGCGAGCGCCGCTGGTGCTGCTGGGATTCCACCCGGCGCTGGTGCTGTTCGTCGGTGGCCTCAACCTGATCTACCAGTTCTGGATTCACACCGAAGCGATTGGCAAGATGCCCCGCTGGTTCGAGGCGGTGATGAACACCCCCAGCCACCACCGCGCCCACCATGGCCGCAACCCGCGCTATCTGGACTGTAATTATGCCGGCGTCTTCATCATCTGGGACCGGATGTTCGGCACCTTTGTTCCCGAGCAGGAGAACGACCGCGTCGATTACGGCCTTGTCCACAACATCGGCACCTTCAACCCGCTGCGCGTTGCCTTTCACGAATGGGTCGGCATCTTCCGCGACATGACGCAGCCTGGCCTGACCCTGAAACAACGGCTGCTTTATGCGCTGGCGCCGCCCGGCTACAGCCACGATGGCAGCCGCGACACCAGCGAAACCATCAAGGCGAAGCACCTGGCCCGCAACCCGGGTGACCGCGGCACACCGGGATTTGAACAACCAACCGGCCCGACCTGACAGACCGGGCCGCGACATCAGATGCGACTTTTCCTAAAGTTTTAAATTTAATCCATGGTTTACCCTTTTGTCCGAGAGTGCAAAGCAACGCATAGTTTCCATGCACATGATCAGGCACAGGTATAGCCAGGGGGCAAAACAGTGAAACACAGTCGCTGGAAAAAAGCGGACCTGCCAGAAGGCTCAGAAAACCCACTGAACGCAGCGGTAGTATCCCGCGACCGGTCCACATTGGATATGGTTGCCGAGGCGGTGAAGCATGACCAGACGATGCTGGCCTTCCAGCCGGTCATGCAGGCCATGCCCCCGCATCAGACCGCCTTTTATGAGGGTTACATCCGGGTTCTGGATGCCACCGGCCGGGTGATTCCTGCCCGTGACTTCATGCATGTGGTCGAGGAAAAGGAAATCGGCCGCGCACTGGACTGTCTGGCGCTGCAGCACGGGCTGCGGGCGCTGATGAAGTCGCCCCAGATCCGCCTGTCCGTGAACATGTCGGCGCGCTCCATCGGCTACGGCCGCTGGATGGACGTGCTGAACCGCTTCCTGAAGAAAGACTCCACCATTGGCGAACGTCTGGTTCTGGAAATCACCGAAGCCTCGGCCATGGCCGCGCCAGAGCTGGTCATCGACTTCATGGAGCGGCTGCAGAAACACGGCATCGCCTTTGCGCTGGATAACTTCGGGGCCGGCACCACGGCCATCGCTCACTTTCGCGAATTCTTCTTTGACGCGGTCAAGATCGACGGTCAGTTCATCCGCGGCATCAGCGGCAATCCCGACAATCAGGCCGTGACCTGCGCTCTGGTCGGCATTGCCAAGCAGTTCGACATGCTGGTGGTGGCCGAGTCGGTGGAATCCGAAGCCGATGCGCAATACCTTGTTTCCATCGGCGTTGACTGCATGCAGGGCTTCCTGTTCGGCGCCCCGACGGTCAGCCCACCCTGGCTGGAGGAACTGAAGGAACGCAGCCGCGCCTGACCCGCTGCGCTGCAGCGTTCGGGAATAGCTTCCTTGTTTCAGGGCCTTCTGTGCATCTGACCGCATGACCCCCAAAAAAGAGCCACCGTCACCGGTGGTTTTTTGCGTTTATGCCGGTTGACTTCCCGTCAGCCGCTGGGACACCCTGTCGATTGCTGCAGGTGCAGCAATACGCTATGCCTGCCCCGGAGTACGGGAGGACGTGTTTGCCATCGCGGGGTTTTGATTTCACCACCGACCGCGCGGGTGCAACATCTCCGGAGTTAATTGATGGCAGAGGACCCATATCAATGACCAATGTTGTAATCGCATCCGCCGCACGGACCGCCGTCGGCAGTTTTGGCGGCTCGTTCGCCAATACGCCCGCCCATGATCTGGGTGCCGCTGTTCTGGAGGCCGTTGTTGCCCGCGCCGGCGTCGACAAAAGCGAGATCTCTGAAACCATTCTCGGTCAGGTTCTGACCGCCGCTCAGGGCCAGAACCCGGCCCGTCAGGCACATATCAATGCCGGCCTGCCCATCGAAAGCGCCGCCTGGGGCATCAACCAGGTCTGCGGCTCCGGTCTGCGCGCCGTGGCCCTCGGCGCACAGCACATCCAGTTGGGCGATGCCGCCATCGTTTGCGCCGGTGGCCAGGAAAGCATGACCCTGTCGCCCCACGCCGCCCATCTGCGCGCCGGTCACAAGATGGGTGACATGAAGTATATCGACACCATGATCCGCGACGGTCTGTGGGACGCCTTCAACGGCTACCACATGGGCCAGACCGCCGAAAACGTCGCCGAAAAATGGCAGATCTCCCGCGATCAGCAGGATGAATTCGCCGTCAGCAGCCAGAACAAGGCCGAAGCCGCCCAGAAGGCGGGCAAGTTCGCCGATGAAATCACCCCCTTCACCGTGAAGACCCGCAAGGGTGACATCGTGGTGGACAGCGACGAATACATCCGTCACGGCGCCACCATCGAAGCCATGCAGAAACTGCGCCCCGCCTTCACCAAGGACGGATCGGTCACCGCTGCCAACGCCTCCGGCCTGAACGACGGTGCTGCCGCCACCCTGCTGATGAGCGCCGATGAAGCCGAGAAACGCGGTATCGAGCCGCTGGCCCGCATCGCCTCTTATGCCACCGCTGGCGTCGATCCCTCGATCATGGGCGTCGGCCCGATCCACGCCTCCCGCAAGGCGCTGGAGAAGGCAGGCTGGAGCGCCTCGGATCTGGATCTGGTTGAGGCCAACGAAGCCTTTGCCGCGCAGGCCTGCGCCGTGAACAAGGAAATGGGCTGGGATCCAAGCATCGTCAACGTCAACGGTGGCGCCATCGCCATCGGCCACCCCATCGGCGCCTCGGGCTGCCGGGTTCTGAACACGCTGCTGTTTGAAATGAAGCGGCGCGGTGCCAAGAAAGGCCTCGCCACGCTTTGCATCGGTGGCGGTATGGGCGTCGCCATGTGCGTGGAGCGCCCGTAACGTGGCCTCGTAACCGGACATATCTAAGGGCGCCATCTTGGCGCCCTTTTCTTTTAGGCTTCAAAGGTTTGTCAGGGGTGCGACAATTTATGCGGCGGCGCAGCAAAATCCATTGCGCAATATTGTTGCTCAAACTAACCTCTGCATGTAGCAAGATTACCAAGTAAATGAATCACTGGAGGACAACTCAATGGCACGAACTGCACTCGTCACAGGCGGCTCCCGCGGCATCGGCGCAGCAATTTCCAAGGCTCTGAAGGCCGAAGGCTATGACGTCGCAGCCACCTATGCCGGCAATGACGAAGCCGCGGCCAAATTCACCGAGGAAACCGGCATCAAGACCTACAAGTGGAACGTGGGCGACTACGAGGAAAGCAAGGCCGGTATCGAAAAGGTCGAAGCCGATCTGGGTCCCATTGACGTCGTGGTGGCAAATGCTGGGATCACCCGCGATGCCCCCTTCCACAAGATGACGCCCGAGCAGTGGCACCAGGTGATCGACACCAACCTGACCGGCGTCTTCAACACCATTCACCCGATCTGGCCCGGCATGCGCGAGCGCAAGTTTGGCCGTATCATCGTGATCTCCTCGATCAACGGTCAGAAAGGTCAGTTCGCTCAGGTAAACTATGCTGCCACCAAGGCAGGCGATCTGGGCATCGTCAAATCCCTGGCGCAGGAAGGCGCCCGCGCAGGCATCACCGCCAACGCGATCTGCCCCGGCTATATCGCCACTGAAATGGTGATGGCCGTGCCGGAAAAGGTGCGTGATTCGATCATCGCACAGATCCCGACCGGCCGCCTGGGCGAGCCCGAGGAAATCGCCCGCTGCGTGACCTTCCTGGCCTCTGATGACGCAGGCTTCATCAACGGGTCGACCATTTCCGCCAACGGCGGTCAGTTCTTCGTCTGATCCGAGTGCGCAATGGTAAAAACAACAAGGGCCGGTCCTGATGGACCGGCCCTTTTTCAATCCCGTAAGGACATGTGCACTATGCCCAGCGGGAAACCCTTGTGCTGACCAGCGAAGGCTTGCCACGGCGGAACAGGCGCGCCCAGAAGGATTTCAGCACTTGGCCGCGTTCTTCATGTGCACGCTGCATGGCCAGTTTGATATCGGCGTTGACTGTATATTCCATCTCGCAAACCTCCGTTTCGGATCAGCATCATTAACCTGACACCAATATGATTGCGGGTGAAAAAACTTACAAACGAGACTTTTCAGCCATTCAGTTAAGTATTACTTATGTGACCATGCCAGAACGCCTGCCCCCCCTGACCGCCCTGCGCGCCTTTGATGCCGCCGCCCGCCACATGTCCTTTGCTAAGGCGGCAGAGGAGCTGAACGTGACCCCAGCGGCGCTGTCCTTTCAAATCAAATCGCTCGAGGAGCACCTCGGCGCGCCGCTGTTCCGTCGGCTCAACCGTGCGGTGGAGCTGACCGAGGCCGGACGCACGCTGGCCCCAGGCGCCGCCGAGGGTTTCGAGATTCTTGGCGATGCCTGGCGCGCCACCCGGCGGCTGCAGGACAACAGCACACTGACGGTGACCGCTGGTCCAGGCTTTACCGCGAAATGGCTGGCGCCGCGTCTTTATGAATTTGCGCGCGCCCATCCCGAAATCGACCTGCGCTTTTCCGCGACACTCAGACAGATGGATTTCCAGCGCGACGAGGTCGATGTGGCAATCCGGTTTGGCGTCGGCCCGGACGAGGGCCTTTGGTCCCTGCCCCTGCGCAAGGAATGGATGACACCGGTGATGACGCCGGAACTAGCAGAGAAATACAAAACCCCCGAAAGCCTGACCGAGGCGCCGCTTCTGTTCGACGAATCCCTGAACTTCCTGCAGCCGCCCTGCGACTGGCCAGCATGGTTCGCCGCCGTCGGAATCGATTTTGCCCCCACGCATGGCGCGCATTTCTCGCAGGCTGACCATGCGGTGGATGCCGCCCTGACCGGGGCGGGCGTCGTGCTTGGCCGCCGCGCCATGGTGGTGACCGATCTGCACGCCGGGCGTCTGGTGGCCCCTTTCGCGACTGCGATTGAAACAGAAGGACGGTTTCGCTTTGTCTGCGCCAAGGGCACCGAGGATCGCCCCCAGATCAAGGCGTTCCGCGACTGGTTCATGGGGGAGATCGACAAGACATCCTATGTGTCTGAGCGGTTCGATATCATCCCGGTCACCGATATCGCCCACCCCTGAATGCAGCATTCCTGACCACTCGCACGCGGTTCGCCCAGACAGCCCCTTTCAAAAGCAAAAGGGCCACCAGATCTGGCAGCCCAATTTCATCAGACATATCGTGGGCGCGCCGCCCGTGCCGGTTTTGCTCCGGTTTGCGGCTGCGCCCGAGTTGCTCGCGCGTCAGTGCGCCAGTTCGCTTGCGGACAATCGCTCAATCTCTTCCTTGAGCTTCAGTTTCTGCTTTTTCATGGCAGCGACTTCCAGACCGTCGGTACTGGGTGCACGTTGGGCCTGTTCGACTTCCATGCTGAGGTGCTCGTGCTTCTTCTTCAGTTCCGTGAGATGCGAGCTGAGGCTCATGCCGTTCCTCCTTTTTGAGCAAAATACGCCCTGCGTCAGCAGGACACCTCAAGTGGAGCATAAGAAAATGCGTCTGTCACGCTGCAGGCGCACAGTTTTGTCATCAATTTGTTGCATCGGCTGAAGACTGCCAAAAACCGCCGCTCAGCCTTGCAATAAAGGCGCAAAGCCACGGTAAAACGACTATGTAACGCTTGAAAGACGCAAGGGTCCTACCCATATGGGCGTCCGCTCGGACAGGCCCCTGCGACGCTCAGATGGCAGCCCCCGATACCACGTCACCGTCTTGGCGACCGACTCGCCGCGATAGAGGATTGGCTGCTCAGGCGGGCCGCTTTTCCCCGGGCCAGGGCAGGGCCGCACCCTGCCGCAGCACATCGGCCACCTCTTCCTGATAGCTTTCGCCGTCCCGCTCGTGCCGCGCGCCCTTGTGCAGGATCAGCGGCGCGTGCAGCCGGAACTCCGCCCGCCCCTCCTTGCGCGCGCGCAGGATCACCAGCTCTGCCGCCCGCCCCTGTCGCGGCGCCAGCGGCAGCACCTCCAGCGACCCCAGCCTCCCGGCACAGGCCACCAGCATATCCGGCAACCGATCCGCGCGCTGGATCATGTGCAGGTATCCGCGCGGCGCCAGCCGTTTGGCGGCAACGGCGATCCAGTCCTGCAGCGGTGTCTCTTCTCCGAGGGCAACCCGCCGCCCGGCATCCTGCGCCGGGCTGTGCCCCCCTGCCCGGTAGTAAGGCGGGTTGGCAATCACATGGGCGAACTGCGTCTGGCGCAAAGACACCGGCAACTGCGCCAGGTCAGCCTCGATCACATCGACATCCTGCCCGTTCAGCGCGCCATTGCGCCGCGCCAGGTCGGCATAGGCCGCCTGCAACTCCACGCCCGTCAGGCGCAGCCCCGGCACCCTTGCCGCAAGGCACAGCAGCGCCTGCCCCGCACCGCAGCCGAGCTCCAGCACATGATCCCCCGCCCGCGCCGGAACAGCGGCCGCCAACAACACAGGATCAACCCCGGCACGGTAGCCTTTGACGGGCTGATACAGCCGCACCCGGCCGCCCAGGAAATCGTTACAGGTCAGATCCGCGTCGGCAAAAATGCTCATTGGCCCAGCGGGATGTCATTGTCGCGCATCACCCGCAAAGCCGGGTCGTAATCATCCGGATGCACCATAAGGCGGCGCGGAAAAATTCCGATGCCGCCCTCGAGGATGCTCATATTTACGTCCAACTGAAAGCAGTCTATATCCTCTCCCTCAAGAAGGGCTGAGGCAAAGGCCAGGACGGTTGGATCGGTGCTGCGCAGAAGTTCCTTCATGGGGATGGATCTAAGAGCAAGGGCAATACCTTGTCGAGCCTGAAAGCCGGGAAAGCAATGGACCAAGTCATGACGCAAAAGCCGCATGAAATGCTGGCAGCCACCCTCAGCGACGAGATGGCGGCGGTAAACACGCTGATCCGCACAAGGATGGCCTCCGAGCACGCGCCCCGGATCCCCGAGGTGACCGCCCATCTGGTTGAGGCCGGCGGCAAGCGCCTGCGCCCGATGCTGACCCTGGCGGCGGCGCGCATGTGTGGCTACGAGGGCGACAATCACGTCAAACTGGCGGCCACAGTGGAGTTCATCCACACCGCTACCCTGCTGCATGACGATGTGGTCGACGAAAGCGGCCAGCGCCGCGGCCGCCCCACCGCCAACCTCTTGTGGGACAACAAAAGCTCGGTTCTGGTCGGCGATTACCTCTTTGCCCGCAGCTTCCAGCTGATGGTGGAAACCGGCTCTTTGCGGGTGCTGGACATCCTCGCCAATGCTGCCGCCACCATCGCCGAGGGCGAGGTGCTGCAGATGACCGCGGCAACCGACCTCAAAACCGACGAAGCGATCTACCTGCAGGTGGTGCGCGGCAAGACGGCAGCGCTGTTCTCCGCCGCAACCGAGGTCGGTGGCGTCATCGCCGGGGTGGAGGAGGCGCAGATCAAGGCGCTGTTCGATTACGGCGATGCCCTGGGCATTGCCTTCCAGATCGCCGATGACCTTCTGGATTATCAGGGCGACAGCAAGGCGACGGGCAAGAACATCGGCGACGATTTCCGCGAACGCAAGCTGACCCTGCCGGTGATCAAGGCAGTGGCGCAGGCCACCGATGAAGAACGCGCCTTCTGGACCCGCACCATCGAAAAGGGCCGCCAGGAAGAGGGCGATCTCGACCACGCTCTGGCGCTGATGGGCAAGTACAAGACGCTGGAGGCCACCCGCGACGACGCCATGGCTTGGGCCGAAAAGGCAAAGACCGCGCTGCAAAGCCTGCCGGAGCACCCGATCCGCCAGATGCTGCATGATCTCGCCGATTACGTGGTGGCTCGGCTGCACTAACCGCCGGAGCAACACGCCAAAGTCGGCATATCAGCCCCTTTCTTCCAAAGTCCGGGTCAAGGGAGGCGTTAGCCTCCGCGCCGCGCGCGGCTTGCCCTTGAGGCGGATTTTGGAACTCCACACTCGATGTGGCGCCTGCAGCGCAGACCTGCACTGCAGGCGCCTCTCAGCAGATCTGGAAAACAGCGCGCCGCAGGCGCGCTGCCGGGCCCAAGGCGGTTCGCTGCATCTTTGATGCGGCGATACAGGCGCGGGAGCCCCCCGCGCCTAGAGCAAGCGCCCCGAAGCCACCCACCAGTCAGGGTGTTTCGCACGAATATCCTCTGCCGTGCTTTGCGCCTGCCCCTCGTCAGGTTCGAACAGCGCAAAACAGGTGGCGCCAGAGCCGGACATGGCCGAAAACAGCGCCCCCGAGCCACGCAGCGCGTCCAGAACCTCTCCGATCACCGGCGCAGCGGCCACGGCTGGGGCCTGCAGATCGTTACGCTGCCGCGCCAGCCATGCCGACAGCTCCAGCGCATCGCCCCAGCCCGGCAGGTCCTGCGGCATGGCCGGATTCTCGCGCGAGGCCAACCCGCGGAACACCACCGGGGTCGAGACCGCCACACCAGGATTCACCAGCAGGATATCGCAGGACGGCAAGGGTGGCAGCGGCGTCAGGTCCTCGCCAATCCCGGCCATGCGCCAGGCTCCCGGCGCCATGCAGACGGGCACATCTGCGCCGAGGCTTAACAAATCCGCTTCGCCGGGCAGCTCCACATCCCAAAGCTGCGCCAACGCCCGCAGCGTTGCCGCCGCATCCGAAGAGCCGCCACCGATGCCAGCCGCTGCAGGCAGGTGTTTTTCCAGCGTAATCTCAGCGCCCTGCCCGGCAGGTTTCAAAACCTCTGCCGCCCGCATCACAAGGTTGGAACCGTCCGTGGGCACGCCAGCCGCCCGTGGCCCGCTTACCTGCAGGGACAGATCCTCAGCCGGGCGCACCCGCACCTGATCCCCGACATCGCAAAACGCCACCAGAGAAGCCAGCAGGTGATAACCATCGGCGCGCTGGCCGGTCACATGCAGGGTCAGGTTGATCTTGGCCGGGGCGAAAGCCTCAACCGCCATTGGCAACCTTCAGGGGATCCGCACCTTCTTCTTCCAGCACCACATCCAGACCGACCTCGATCTTGAGGCGGATCCGTTCGGGATCGGCTTCACCATCGCCTTCGCCAGAGTGGATGAAGGACAGCGCTCGTTTCCACTGGAATTCCGCCTCGCGTTGGCGGCCTACTGCCCAGAACACATCGCCAAGATGGTCATTCACCACCGGATCCACTGGCATCAATTCCACCGCGCGCTCCATGTGGCCCACCGCCTCGCTATAGCGGCCAAGACGATACAGCACCCAGCCCAGCGAATCGACGATATAGCCCGACTCGGGACGTGCTGCGACGGCGCGCTCGATCATGTCGAGCGCCTCATCTAGGTTCTTCTGCTTTTCCACCAGCGAGTAGCCAAGGTAGTTCAGCACCTGCGGGCGGTTCGGCTCCAGCGCCAGAGAGGCACGGAAATCGGCCTCGGCCTCGGCCCAGTTATCCAGCCTTTCGTGGCAGATGCCGCGGGCATAATAGAGGAACCAGCGACTCGGCGATTGCTCGGGCGTGTAGGTCAGCGCCTTGTCATAGGCGGTCACGGCGCCAGTGTAGTCTTCCTGCTGTCGCAGCAGGTCGCCCAGGCTGACCTGAACCTGCGGCAGTTCAGGATAGATCTCTGCCAGTTGCGCCAATACCTCGGCTGCGGCGTCCGGTTTGGCCGAGCGGCGCAGCGCCTCGGCGCGGCCCATTTCAGCGGCATAATAATCGGGATGGCTGCGCGGCACCTGTTTATAGGTGGCAATCGACAGCGGGAAGCGGCCCAGCTTGTCCAAGAGCTCCGCGCTTAGCAGAACCGCATCGACGTGATCCGGGTTCAGGACCGAGGCCATGCGGGCATACATCAGCACATAGTCATCCGCCTGCTGCCCATTCAGCGCCGATCCCATGGTGAAAAAGACTTCGGCGATCCCTTCGACCGGGCCGGGCGCCATGGTAAAGCCAAGCGCCTCGCCTGCCTCAAGTCGGCCCCGCAAATCCGCAAGCGCCGGATCAAAGCCGCTGCTGAAGGCCCCGCTCAGCACCTCAAGCGCCTTTTCGTTCTGCCCCAGCTGCGACAGGATCTGCATCCGCGCCAGAACCGATTGGCGCGACAGGCGGGTCAGCTTGCCATCCTCGGCGGCGAACATCGCCTCTGCGCCCTCGTAGTCCCCGACCGAGGCCAGCGCCAGCGCCTGATGAAACTGCGCGTAGGGGCGCAGGTTCTGGTCTTCGGCAAGGGCTTCGAAACTCTGCATCGCGGCGGAGACAGCCCCTTCGCCCATATGCGCCCAGGCTGTCAGCAACCCATCCACCAGCGGGTGAATATCGCGGATCGCCAGATCCCGCGCCAGAATGTCGACAAAGGCGCCGCGGCGGGCGAAATCGCCCACCATGACCATATTCGTCGCCTGGCTGCGCAGCTCCATCTCCCACAGGCGCTGTGCCACTGGCAGTGCACGATCCAGATCGCCCTGCGCCAGCTGGGCAAAGACCACATTTTCCATCAACACGGGGTTCTTCGGATCGCGGACCAGAGCGCGGGTGTAATATTCGGCAGCTGCCGAGAAATCACTCTCATAGGTGGCGGCACGACCAGCGAGGTAAGCCCCCGCCAATCCGTTGGCTGCAACTGGCGCCGCAAGGCCCAGCGTGGATGTGACCGAAACAGACAGCGCAACCAGCGCCGCGGATGACAGGTTGCGAAGATTTTGAACCGGCACCGGGACCTCCCCCAAGGGTATGTATTCGTGATTGTGAAAAAGGGTAATCCGGGCGCTGACAACACGCAATGGGGCGCCTCGGAAGGCGCCCCACTTTTGCGTTATTTCCGGCAAAACCGGAGGAAATCCGCCCGGCTGCGGGCAGATCTGCCCAAACCGGATCACATATTGGGATAGTTCGGCCCGTCACCGCCCTGCGGCGTGGTCCAGGTGATGTTCTGGCTCGGGTCCTTGATGTCACAGGTCTTGCAGTGAACGCAGTTCTGGAAGTTCACCACGAACTCCGGCTTGCCGTCCTTTTCGACCACCTCGTAGACGCCGGCCGGGCAATAGCGCTGCGCCGGTTCGTCGTATTTCGGCAGGTTGACCGAGATCGGCGTATCCGCATTGCCAAGGTGCAGGTGGCAAGGCTGGCTTTCCTCGTGATTGGTCATCGCAAAGGAGACGTTGGTCAGCCGGTCAAAGGACAGGGTGCCATCGGGTTTCGGGTAATCAATCGGCTTGTGCTTGCTGGCTTCTTCGGTGGCTTCGGCGTCGTTCTTGCCGTGACCAAGGGTGCCAAAGAAGGACAGGCCAAGGATGTTGTTGGTCCACATATCCAGACCACCCAGCATCAGCGAGGCGGTGAGACCCCACTTCGACCACATCGGTTTGACGTTGCGGACCATCTTGAGGTCCTTGCCGATAGCGCCTTCGCGCACGTCTGTTTCATAGGCGGACAGCTCGTCACCGGAACGCTCGGCCTTGATGGCGTCATATGCGGCTTCGGCTGCGGCCTTGCCCGACAGCATGGCGTTGTGGTTGCCCTTGATGCGCGGCACGTTGACCATGCCTGCGGCGCAACCCAGCAGCGCCACACCGGGTGCCACAAGCTTCGGCATCGACTGCCAGCCGCCTTCGGTAATGGCGCGGGCGCCATAGGCCACGCGCTTGCCGCCTTCCAGCAGTTCGGCGACCATCGGGTGGTGCTTGAACCGCTGGAATTCCATGTAGGGGAACAGGTAGGGGTTCTTGTAGTTCAGGTGCACCACGAAGCCCACGTAAACCTGGTTGTTTTCCAGGTGGTAGATGAAGGAGCCACCGCCAGCGTTGGAATTCAGCGGCCAGCCCATGGTGTGGGTGACGGTGCCTTCCTTGTGTTTGGCCGGGTCGATCTCCCAGATCTCTTTCATGCCAACGCCGTATTTCTGCGGCTCCTTGCCATCGGACAGGCCGTATTTGGCGATCACTTCCTTGGACAGCGAGCCACGTACGCCTTCACCGAGGAAGACATACTTGCCGTGCAGCTCCATGCCCGGCTCGGTGTTGGGACCGTAAGAGCCGTCGGCCTCCAGACCGAAGACACCGGCGACCACGCCTTTGACTTCGCCGTTGTCGCCGTAGATCAACTCGGAGCAGGCCATGCCCGGGAAAATCTCGACGCCCAGCTCCTCGGCCTGTTCAGCCATCCAGCGGCAGACATTGCCCATGGAGACGATGTAGTTGCCGTGGTTGTTCATCAGCGGCGGCATCGGGAAGTTGGGGATCCGCACCTCGCCCGACTCGCCCATCATGTAGAAGTTATCTTCCTTGACCGGCGTGTTGAGCGGCGCGCCCTTTTCCTTCCAGTCGGGGATCAGCGCATCAAGACCGCAGGGATCCAGAACCGCGCCCGACAGGATATGCGCGCCCACTTCGGAGCCTTTTTCCAGCACCACGACCTCAAGGTCGCTGTCCAGCTGCTTCAGACGGATCGCCGCCGACAGACCCGCAGGGCCGGCCCCGACGATCACAACGTCATATTCCATCGCTTCGCGTTCAATCTCGGCCATAGATGATGTGCTCCTTGGCTATCGTTCGTTTCTGTCCCCATCGGACAGATGGTCCTGGGCGCAATTTTCTTTCGCGGTTGCTTAGCGTTTGGGGATTACAAAGGTCAATCCATACTCTGCGTTACGTTCCAGCAGAACGGGCTTTTCCGTATAAAACATACTCATTTCCGACGCTCATCCGTCATTTTCAACCTCTGGGCTGTCCCCCATCAGATAGCGCGGGCCGGTGCCCTTCTCTCCTGCCTTGTCCTGCGGATTATATAGCGCGCATCTCGGCAAGGACAGGCAGCCGCATCCGATACAGCCATCAAGGTTATCACGCAGCTTCATAAGCGTCTCGATTCGCTGATCCAGATGATCGCGGAAGTCCGAGGAAATCGCCGCCCAATCCTCTTGCGTCGGGGTGCGCCCGCCGGGCAGGTTTTTCAGATACTCGCGGATCTCCGGCAGGGAAAACCCGAACTGCTGCGCGATCATGATGAAGCTGAGCCGCCTGAGATCCGAGCGCAGGAACCGCCGCTGCCCGCCCGCATTGCGCCAGGGCTCTACCAGACCCTGCGCCTCGTAATACCGGATGGCAGAGACGGCCAGCCCGGTGCGCTCTGCCAGATAGCCAATCGAAACACCTGCGGATTTTGCCATGTCGGATCCCTTCCCTGACGTGATGAAAAATACCTTGATCTAAAGTTAGGTTTAGAAATTACACAGGATGCAGAGATTATCAAAGGAGATTCGAAATGACCGCCATTCTTGAACACGCGAACCTCTGCGTCAGCGATCCCCATGCCACCGCCGCCTGGATGGAAAAGGTCTTTGGCTGGCGCATCCGTTGGCAGGGTCCGGCAATCCACGGCGGCCTTTCGGTCCACGTCGGCAGCAAGGACAGCTATCTTGCGCTTTATACGCCACCGGAAGACCTGGGTGATCCGCTGCCCCGCTATGCCAACAAGGGAACGCTCAACCATCTGGCGCTGATCGTCGAGGATCTGGACCGCACCGAGGAGGCGGTTCGGGAGGTCGGCTTCACGCCGATGAACCACGCCGATTACGAACCCGGACGACGGTTCTATTTTCTGGATAGAGAGGGGGTGGAATATGAGCTTGTTCAATATGATTGAGCTGTTGGGTCTCGACGCACACAGGCGGCCCCGAGGCAGGCACACCACGCGGTTCCATGGCGATCAGGCCGAGGCACAGTTCTGGCGCATCGAAGCGCATCTGCCGGTGCCAGACCCGCTGCCACCGCGACATATCAAGCGGCGATAAATCCCGCAGCAAGTCCCGGTCCCTGCAGCAAAACTCTGCCCGTGGCCGCAGGTCCCCCTTGCATTTGGCCCCGCGATTGGGTCAGGTAAATGCCAACACGAATAAATGCCCCGTCGCACCTGCGGCGGGGCTGTCACGTTCAAAAGACCCGTAGCACATGCACGGCACGACCAGACGAAAGCGGAGCAGACCATGGAAAAGATCCCGATGACGCCGACGGGCTTTCAGGCCCTCGAAGCGGAACTCAAGAACCTGAAATCCGTCGAGCGCCCGGCCATCATCCAGGCCATCGCCGAAGCCCGCGAGCTCGGCGATTTGTCGGAGAATGCCGAATACCATTCGGCGCGCGAAAAACAGTCCTTCATCGAAGGCCGCATCAAGGAACTTGAAGGCATTCTGAGCCTCGCCGATGTGATCGATCCGGCGAAACTTTCGGGGTCTGTGAAATTCGGCGCCAAGGTCACCGTGGTGGATGAAGACACCGACGAGGAAAAGACTTGGCAAATCGTCGGCGAACACGAGGCCAATATCGAAGCGGGCCTGCTGAACATCAAATCACCGATTGCCCGGGCCTTGATCGGTAAGGAAGAAGGCGACAGTGTGGAGGTACGCACCCCCGGCGGGGAGCGCGCCTATGAGATTTTGCAAATCGTTTATTCCTGACAAGACAGAACCCATCCGCCATGACCGCACCGGATCCCGCCTCAAAGACCGCCCATAACCAGCCGCTCAGCACGTTCGAGCGCCCCTCGGCCACGGGATTGGGCGGCGCCGAGATGGGGGCGATCGTGCTGGGCTGCATCTGGCTCCTGGCAGTTCTGGCGGCCTACCTTCTGGCTCCTGCTGAAACGGACGGCGCCGATGGCTGGACCGGCTGGGTGCAGACGGCGCTGGCCGTCTGCCTGCCGGTGATCCTGCTCTGGGGCGGCGCCATGGTGCTGCGGTCGATCCGGATCATGCGCGAGGAAACCCTGCGCCTGCAATCGGCCATCGACGGGCTGCGGCACAGCTACCTGACCCACGCCCAGCAGGCCACGGCGGTGGCGGAGCCTTCGGTCACCAAGAAGCTCGAGGAAATCGCCGAGGCGACGCGCAAGACCGAAAGCGCATTGGCCACTTTCCAGAGCAGCCGCCGCAACCCGCCCCGCCCGGCGATCCCCGCCGAAGCCGCCCAGATGGCCGCAGCGGATCAGGGTACGCTGGCCCTTGGCACCTCCTCGGAAGACATGTCGCCGCCGCTGCCGGTGGACCAGTTCATCCGCGCGCTCAATTTCCCGGAAACCGCAGAGGACGAAGAAGGCTTCTCGGCCCTGCGCGCCGCGCTCAAGGACCGCAAGGCCTCGCAGGTGATCCAGGCGGCGCAGGACGTTCTGACCCTGCTCAGCCAGGACGGCATCTATATGGACGATCTGCGCCCGGATATGGCACGCCCCGAAATCTGGCGCCAGTTCGCCCAAGGCGCCCGCGGTCGCGCCGTGGCGGCGCTTGGCGGGGTGCGGGACCGGACATCGCTGGCCCTGACCGCCGCGCGGATGAAACAGGATCCGATCTTCCGCGATGCCGCGCATCACTTCCTGCGCCGGTTCGACCAGATGTTCACCGAGTTTGAGACCGAAGCCAACGACAGCGAAATCTCCGCTCTTGGCGACACCCGCACCGCGCGCGCGTTCATGCTGGTGGGCCGCGTCGCGGGCACCTTCGACTGATCCTCAGCCACTCCCCCCGTTTCCCCCGCCAGAGCGCTCCCGTCCGGATTCCGGCGATCACAGATCACCGCTCTCCCGTTGGGTCCGGCGCCACGCTAGGCGCGGCGCGGTTGCCACCATCCAGCGCCCTGCACCGCAGGGCGCCCGGCCCAACCGCGAAGGTCATTGCCTGCAATGATACTGAATGGGCGGGAGCTTCCCGCCCCACAGACACCAGCCTAAAGGGAAAAACTGCCATAGGGCAGGAAACGCACCGGATCGCCGGGCCGGATATGCGCCGCATCCTCGCCAATCTCGACCAGACCCTCGGCCCAGCTAAGGCCACTAATCCGACCAGAGCCTTCGGATTTGAACACTTCAACTCGCCCCTGCCGGATACGGGCGCGCAGGTATTCCCGCCGCCCCGGTTTCTTGCGCTTCTCAAACCCGGCAGGCACATCGAACCCCTGCGGTTCCTGCCACCCGGCCCCCGCCATCACCCCGATGGCAGGGCGCGCAAAAATCAGCGTACAGACCAGCGCCGCCACCGGATTGCCCGGCAGGCCAAAGACCGGCATTCCCTGCCACATCCCCAGCGCCAGCGGACGGCCGGGTTTCAGGGCAATGCGCCATTCCTGCATGGCGCCTGCCTCGCGCAAGAGGGCCGAGACATGATCTTCATCCCCCGCCGAGGCACCGCCGCTGGTCAGGATCACATCCGCCTGTGACGCCGCGCCGTCCAGCCGCGCCCGCAGCGCGGCGCGATCATCGCCGACGCGTCCCAGATCCACGGCAATCACGCCCAACTGCCGCAGCAACGCCAGCAGCATCGGCCGGTTGGCATCATAGATCTGCCCCAGCCCGGCAGGCGCACCCGGATCGCGCAGTTCATCGCCGGTGGACAGCACTCCAACGCGCAGGAGCTGCCGAAGTGGCAATGTGTCGTTTCCCGTCGCCGCGGCCAGCGCCAGGTCGGCAGGTGTCACCACCCGCCCCGCACTCAGAATCACATCTCCGGCCGCCACATCCTCACCGGCGCGGCGGGTATTGGCGCCCTGTTTCAGCGGCCCGTGAAAGGCGATCTGACTGCCATCCGTTGTCACGTCCTCTTCCAGGATAACCGTATCGACGCCTTCGGGCAGAGCGGCCCCGGTCAGGATACGAATGGCCTGCCCCGCAGGCACCACGCCGTCAAAGGGCACCCCCGCCGCCGCACGCCCGGCAACCAGATCCATGACCTGTGCCCCTTCGGCTATGGGACCGGAAAAGCCATAGCCATCCACCGCGGTATTGGGCTGCGGCGGGTTCGATCGCTGCGCCACCACATCTGCGGCCAGCACCCGCCCCACGGCCTGATCCAGCGGCAGGCTCTCCACGCCTGTCACCGGCCCCAGCCGCTGCCGCAGCAGCGCCAGCGCATCCTCGACCGGGGTCCAGTTCACGCCCGCCGGCAAGGCAAAGCAATCATCGCGCAGGGGCGGCGGCTTCAGGGTCATCTCGGCTCCACTCCAAGGATCCAGCCCTCTTCGGGGGCGGTGATATCCAGCATCTTCTCCAGTTCTGCCACAGGGCGGCGGGCAAGTTCCAGAGCCACCTGCTGCACCTGCCAGGCATCCTTGATCATACCAGCAGGCGGCGTAGAAACGGTGAGAGAGGGCCAGATCTCGACCAGTGCCACCGGCCTGTCCAGCGCCTCAAATGGCCACGCGGCCACATGCGGCGCAAAGCGGCGGCGCAACCGGGACAGCACCGGCAATCCCATCATCACCTGCCCACCGACAGAACCTGCCCCGGCCATCTGCCAGCAGGTGAAGGCGCCCGGCGCCAGATGTTCGACCGCGCGCCGATCCGGAAAGGGGTTTTGGTAGGTGCGCTTGGTGCGTGGCAGCCCGTCGATATCGCGCTTCAGCGCATTGGCCCAGAAAGGCCCCTGCCCGCCAAAGCGGCGGTTGATCTCGCCCGCCAGATCAAAGCGATTGTTGGCCTTGGGGCTGTCTTCGATCCGCGCCTCGAACCAATTCCAGAGCGCCAGCGGATCGCTCTGCCCGGTCAGCGCCGGGCCAAAGCCTGCGGGATAGCCAAAGGGAAAATCAAATCCGATGCAAAGCCGTTGATCCCGGCTCAGCGCCAATTCCACCTGATCGCAGAGCCAGTCTTCGACCAGCTGGCGATTGCGGAAATAAAGCGGGTCTTCTGCGCCGTCCCGGACCGCCAGACAAGCCCAGATCGCATCGCGGCGTGGACGCGGTCCGGCATCGTTGCCGCCGGACCAATCCACCATCACGAAGGTGTCAAACGGCCTCACAAGCCCAGTTCACCCGCGATGAAATCGGCAATCGCCACGGTATCGTCCAGATTGAACACGGGCCGATCCAGATTGAGGGAAATATCGCTGGCCACGGCCCGGATCGATTGATCCCCCGGCGCGATCAGCGGATTGCCCGCATCGGTGCGATAGGCCTCGATCTTGGGATGCGGTTCGCGTTTGAAACCCTCGACAAGGACCAGATCCACCGGATTGAGCCGCGACAGCAGATCAATAAAGGACGGCTCTTCCGCATCGCGCAATTCCTGCATGATCGCCACCCGGTTGGGCGAGGCCAGAAGAACCTCTGAGGCGCCCGCGCTGCGATGGCGGTGGCTGTCGGTGCCGGGTTGATCGACATCGGTGCTGTGATGGGCATGTTTCAGGGTCGAAACGCTCAGACCACGGGCACAGAATTCAGCCACCAGCCGCTCCATCAGGCCTGTCTTGCCGGCATTTTTCCAGCCGGTCACTCCGTAAATTTTCATTTTAATAATCTCTCTGCACGCGCCAAATCTTCCGGCGTGTTGACGTTAAAAAATGGATCAAACGGGTCGGCCTCGAACAACGCTTCGCGCCCGCCATGGGCGTCGGTCCACAGGACCACCTTGCGCAGGCCATCGTTTAGGGCCGCGCGCAGATCATCGCGCAGGGCCACGGGCCAAAGGCCGAATGTGGGGTGGCGGTTCACCTTGCTGCGCCCGCCGGATTTCAGCTCTTCCCCGGTGCGCGGGGTTGTGGCGAGCACCAGGGGATGGGTCTGCCCTTCGGAGGCTGCCATCAGCCGCGCCGCCAGATCGGTCGGGAAGAAAGGCGTGTCGGCAGCCGCCGTCACGATTGCTTCGGCGCCTTGCTCGGCGGCCCAGTCGAGCCCCGCCAGCACGCCCGCCAGTGGCCCGGCAAAACCTTCGATACTGTCGGCCACCACTGGCAGGCCGAGGTCGGCAAAGCGCGCAGCATCCCCATTGGCGTTGAGCGCGAGGCCTGCCACCTGCGGCGACAGCCGATCAATCACGCGGAACAACAGGCTTTGCCCACCGATATTCAGCAGCCCCTTGTCGCCACCGCCCATGCGGGTGGCGAGACCACCAGCCAAGATTACGCCGAGCGGTTTGGTCATGCCACACCCTCCCAGCGTCCGACCCGGCGGGGAGGGTGCGAAGCGCCCGCCCCGTGGGGGGCGGGTTGGGCGCTGCCCGGCTTTGCCGGGCAATGACGAGTAGCTGACATCATTCTGCGCTCTTCCTGCGATGTTTCTTGTCTTCCTGTGGCATCGATGCGGGGTCCACGTCCCGTTCCAGCCGATCATCGCCCGACAGGCAAATGAACCGCTGGCCGCGCATCCGGCCAATCAGGGTCAGGCCAACCTCGCGGGCGATCTCTACCCCCCAGGCGGTAAAGCCCGAGCGGGAGACCAGCACCGGAATGCCCATCATCGCCGTCTTGATCACCATCTCAGAGGTCAGCCGCCCGGTGGTGTAAAGGATCTTATCCGCCGGATCGCTGCCCGTGGACAGCATCCAGCCCGCGATCTTGTCCACCGCGTTGTGGCGACCAACGTCCTCCATATAAACCAGCGGGCGGTCACAGTGGCACAGCACCGTGCCGTGGATGGCCCCGGCCTCAAGGTATAAGGACGGCGTGCGGTTGATCTTATGCGCCAGCGCATAGAGCCAGGAGGTGCGCACCGGCGTTGCGGGCAGGCGGACATCCTCCAGCCCCTCCATCATGTCGCCAAAGACGGTGCCCACGGCGCAGCCCGAGGTGCGGGTCTTTTTCTGCAGCTTTTCCTCGTAAGAAGTCTCGACCTCGGTGCGCACAACGGCGGTTTCCAGCTCTTCGTCGTAATCGACGCCGGTGATCACATCATCGTCGCGCAGCATGCCCTGATTGCGTAAAAAGCCAAGCGCCAGGTACTCGGGATAATCCCCGATTGTCATTGCGGTGACGATCTCCTGCCGGTTGAGATAAATGGTCAGCGGACGTTCCTCGACCACGGAAATCTCGCTTTGGGCGCCGGTGTGATCGACGCCCGTCACCGCGCGGGTCAGCCGCGCGTTCTGCGGCGCAGGCGCGATGATATACTCTGCGTGATCTTCGGCTTTTGCCAATTGCAAACCTCCCCAATCCCCCGTAGGCCATGACAGCAGCCCCGTGCTGCGTCTCAATTTAGGACGTGCAAATGGCGATCACCACACCCAAATCAGCCTTTTGGAAGGGCGTCCGCGATGGCGCACCATTTCTTCTGGTGTCAGGACCTTTTGGCCTGCTGTTTGGTGTTCTAGCCGCCGAGGCGGGACTTATTGTCCCCGAGGCACTGACCTTCTCGCTCGCGGTGTTTGCCGGATCGGCACAGTTCACCGCTCTGCAACTGATGCAGGAGAACGCACCGATTCTCATCGTGCTGATTTCGGCGCTTGCGGTGAACCTGCGGGTGGCGATGTATTCGGCCTCTCTGACGCCCTATCTGGGGTCGGCGCCGCTGTGGCAGCGGGCGATTGCCGCCTATTTCACCGTCGATCAATCCTATGCCCTGTCGATCGTGCAATTCGAAACCGAGCCGGAGATGACCGTGCCGGAACGCATGGCGTATTTCTTTGGCACCAACGGGTTGGTGGCACCGGGCTGGATGATCGCGACCTTTACCGGCGCCATGATCGGCGCGCAGGTCCCGGACAGCTGGGGCCTCGACTTTGTGCTGCCACTGGCCTTTCTGGCGATGATCGGCCCGATGCTGCGCACCCCCGGGCATGTAGTGGCCTGTTTCGTCGCTGTCGCGACTGCGCTGCCGGCTGCGGCCCTGCCCTATAACCTGGGTCTGATCGTGGCTGGGTTGGCTGGCATGATGGCTGGCGCCCAGACGGAGGTCTGGCTGGAAAACCGGCTGCGCCGCAGCCAAGAGGAGACCGCGCAATGACCAGCACTGCCCCTGCCCTGATCGACCCCGTGATCCTGTGGACGGCCATCATCGGACTGGCTGTTGGCAGCTTCGCCCTGCGTTTTGCCTTTATCGGGATTGTCGGCGGGCGCGCCATGCCGGACTGGCTGATGCGCCACCTGCGCTATACCGCTGTTGCCATCATCCCGGCGCTGGTGGCGCCGCTGGTGGCTTGGCCCGCTCCGACCGGCGGCACCCCAAGCCTGCCGCATGTCGCGGTGGCGGCGCTGACGCTGGCAGTCGGCTATCTGACCAAGAATGTACTCTTGGCCATGGGAACTGGCGCAGGGTCCTTCGTGCTGCTGCTCTACGTATCGGGCTAAAACGCAAGCGTCGGCCACGGATCCACCGCTGCGGCGCACTTTCTGAGGATGCGCCGCGCTACTCTCCGTTTAGGATCGCATTGTTGCGCGCGAGCCCTTCCTGAAGGTCGGCGCTATCGTTCTCGTAATACCGGGTGGTTTTCACGCCGGGCCGCTGTTCAAACTGGTCGGCCAGCTTCACCGGATAAAAGGTAACCTTGATATCCTCGAAACCGG
Source organism: Pseudophaeobacter sp. A-200-2 (assembly GCF_041008815.1). Lineage (NCBI taxonomy): Bacteria > Pseudomonadati > Pseudomonadota > Alphaproteobacteria > Rhodobacterales > Roseobacteraceae > Pseudophaeobacter > Pseudophaeobacter sp. A-200-2. The sequence continues at coordinate 391,224 of NZ_JAXGFU010000003.1, forward strand.
GAACCTGTTTCAACACCGAAGCGGTGGCATTGGCGCAATAGGCACCGGGCACGCGGCCATTGCTGACAACCAGTTCATAGGCGCGTTGCGCCTGTTCCGGCGTCACTGCAACTTCCTGAACCATCACGTGATGGGTGCTGCGGGCGTGCGATCCGCGATAGGCCTTTTCCACGGCAGGCGTGATCCCGTAAAGCACGTCATCCCGTTCGGGTACGCGGTCTGCATAAAACGACCCGGCGGGATCAAAGATGACCCGCTCCGAAGCATTGACCATCAGCGAGGTATGCCCGCCCTGTCCGGTCCGGTTGTTGACCATCGTATAAAGGGTCAGGGATGGGGCGCCCTCGGCGCGATACGCGACACGTTCCAGCGTTGCATCATCGGCATTGGGCTGCGGCTGCGACGCGCAGCCCGACAGCGCAAAAGCTCCCCCTGCAACCGACGCACAAAGCGTCAGGCGCAGCAGCAAACGGCCCACGGACATGGCCCGAAGATCAGGTCGCGAAGACGGCCAGGAAGACCGCGAAGAGCGCCAGAGCGATGCAGAAGCGCACCGTGAAGGTCACAAAACCCGCAAAGGTTTTTTCCTGAACCGAGATGTCCATGGTTCCGTGTTTATGCTCAGCCATGTCTAAATGTCCTATTCGCGTTCGATTTCCTGCTGATTACTGGATTTCCCGCGCCCTGTCACGACGTCAATGCAGCGCAGCAGGGCGAAAAACCCAAGGCCTGCGGCCTGTTTGCACAGCAGTTTCGCCCCGACTTGCGGGTCGTCACGCATCAGATCGCCGAATCGCGCGGTTGCCCCTGCACCGGGTCTCTCAGGTATCCGGCTCTGCCTCTGCCACGATATCGGGATCAGCATCCGGGGCCGGATCAGGCTCCAGATCCTTCGCCAGACGAAATCCGATCCGCATGGCCGGGGTTTCCGGCTGCGCCTTGGGCAGGGCCCGCAGCATCACGTTGAGCTGCGTCACATGCTGGACCAGCTGCGTGCGGGCACCGGAGTTATCCGACCCGTAAAAGGTCACGATGTCAGGGTCGAAATAGCCCATACCCTCTATCCGCATGACACCGGCGTCGCCACCGGCAAACCCCATCGCGACCTCATGAGCGCTGTCCAGCTGCTCCTCGAAGTTCTTGATATAGAGAATCATCCGCTCATAGGCCCAGCGGGCCGGGCTTTTCTCTTCGGCCGGTTTCTGCATCGCCTTGGGCAGCGTCGGGCTGCTCTGGCCCGGCCTCGGGTCGCAATGCACCTCATGCACCTGCGGCAGGATCGCCGCTTCGACGGCCTCGGCGCTGGTATCGATACTGTCGTGAATGGCCGAAGCGCCCGGTTTGCGTGTCTTGTCACTCATCTGTGCCCGCCTTTCCCGGCGTAGCGCCCTGGCGCCACCCCGTCAGTCTTTGCGTTGATACAGCCAGGCGCCGTCTTGGCGCTGTTCGCGTGTGACCCGCCCCAGATGGAAGAGGTGATTGACGTGGGCCACCGCCTCGACCAGGGCCAGGCCGTATTCACCCGGCCCGATGGCACGTTTGAACAGCGGCGAAAAACACTCGGCCGCGGTGCGCGGGCTGTCGAGATGATCCATCAGCCGATCCAGTGCGCCGTGGTGGTTGTCGATCAGCTGCCGCATCCGCAGCGGCAGGCGCGAGAACGGCAGCTTGTGACCCCCAAGGGCCAGATGATCATGCCGTGCCAGCGGCGCCAGACGTTCGCAGGCCTCCAGCCATTCGCCCAAGGGGTCCGCCATCGGTTCGGTGGCATAGACGCCGATATTGGGGCTGATCGACGAGAGAATCTGATCCCCGGTGATCACCAGATTGTCGTCACGACTCCAGAAGGTGGCATGTTCCGGCGCGTGGCCGTTGCCCATGTGCACATCCCAGTCGCGCCCGCCCATGCGGAACACATCGCCCTGCTGCACCCGGGTAAAGCCCAGCGGCATCGGGTAGACGGTATCGGCAAAATTGAACGGCCGGTCCGCAACCCGCTGGTCATAGATTTCCTTGTCCATGCCCGCGCTGCGGTAATAGGCCAGCGTTTCCTCGGGCCAGGTTTCCTGCACATCCAGCGTCAGCATGCGGGCGAACAGCCAGGCAGTGCGGGTGGTGACCAGCTCGGCGCCGTATTCGGACTGGAACCAGCCCGCCAGACCGATGTGATCCGGGTGATGGTGGGTGGCGACGACACGGCTGATGGGTTTGCCCTTCAGCGGGCCTGCCATCAGGCTTTGCCACAGTTCGCGGCTCTTGCGGGTGTTGAACCCGGTGTCGATCACCGTCCAGCTATCGCCCTCATCAAGCGCGTAGACGTTGACGTGATCTAGCTTCATCGGCAGCGGCTGGCGCATCCACAGGACGCCTTCGGCGACCTCGATCACCTCGCCCAGCGCGGGCGGTTCTTCCCAGGGGGTACGCGGGCCGACTTCGGGAACGGAGGCCATCAGCTGGCCAGCTCGTCCAGTGTCAGCGCCATGGCACCCTCGATACCTTCCTGCGCGTGCTGCAGCAGGCCGACATGCTCGGGCAGCATCCGCTTGATGTAGAAGCGCGCCAGTTTTTCGCGTGGGCCGCCCTTGTCAGCCAAGGCCGCCATCAGGTGGTAATGCCCCCCCAGAACACGGGCAAAGGCCCGCAGATAGGGCACCGCCCCGGCAAAGCGGTTCTGCAGATCACCCTGCCCCACCAGCCAGTCGGTCGCTTCGCGCAGGCTTTCGCAGGCCTGCCAGACGGCTTCGGCCATATTGGGGTGGGTCGGACGGGCGCGTTCGGCCAGTTCTTCGATCTCATCCATCAGACGGTTGGCCATCTCGCCGCCATCCATCATCTTGCGGGCAACAAGATCCATCGCCTGAATGCCGTTGGTGCCTTCGTAGATCGAGGTCACGCGCACATCGCGGCAGAATTGCGCGGCGCCGGTTTCCTCGATGAAGCCCATGCCACCATGCACCTGCAGGCCGATATCTGCGACGCGAATGCCGGTGTCGGTGCCGAATGCCTTGGCAATCGGCGTCAGGAAGGCCGCGCGGGTCTTGCAATCTGCCTCTCCGGTGGCAGTGGACATGTCGATGGCCTGAGCACAGGCCAGCAGGATCGCACGGGAGGCAAAGAGATCCGCCTTCATCTCCATCAGCATCCGGCGCACGTCCGCGTGGTCGACGATGCCGCCCGACGGCGTCTTGCCCTGCTTGCGCTCCAGCGCATAGGCCAGCGCCTTCTGATAGGCGGCTTCGGCAATGCCGACACCCTGACCGCCGACACCCAGACGCGCGTTGTTCATCATGGTGAACATGGCCGCCATACCGCCATGTTCCGCGCCCACCAGCCAGCCGGTGGCGCCATCATATTGCATCACGCAGGTAGGGCTGCCGTGCAGGCCCAGCTTGTGTTCGAGGCTGACCACCTTGAGGCTGTTCGCCTTGCCGGGGTTGCCATTGTCATCCGGCAGGAATTTGGGAACCAGGAACAGCGAAATCCCCTTGGTGCCCGGCACACCGTCAGGCAGCCGCGCCAGCACCAGATGGCAGACGTTGTCTGCGAAATCGTTGTCGCCCCAGGTGATATAGATCTTCTGCCCGGTGACGGCATAGGTGCCATCGCCATTCGGCACGGCCTTGGAACTGAGCGCGCCCACGTCCGATCCGGCCTGCGGCTCGGTCAGGTTCATGGTGCCGGTCCATTCGCCCGAAATCAGCTTCGGCAGGTATAGCTCTTTCAGCGCGTCGCTGGCGTGGTGATCCAACGCCTCGATCTGTCCCTGGCTCATCAGCGGGGCCAGCTGCAACGACAGGCAGGCGCCGGACATCATTTCATTGACCGCCGAGGTGATCGTCATAGGCAGCCCCATGCCACCGTGCTCCTGCGGTGCGCTCATCCCGAGCCAGCCTCCCTCAGCGATGGCACGCCAGCCATCGGCAAAGCCGGGCGAAGTACGCACAACGCCGTTTTCCAGATAGGCCGGGTTCAGATCTCCCGGACGCTCCAGCGGTGCCATCACCTCGTCGCACATCTTGCCCGCTTCGGTCAGAATCGCCGTCACCATGTCGTCCGAAGCCTCGGCAAACAGGTCGGTTGCGGACACATCCTCAAAACCGACGATGTGCTTGAGCATGAACTCATACTCGGAAACGGGGGAACGGAAGGTCATTGGCGTCCTCTTGGCGTCCTGTGGGGCTCTCTCGTGTCTGGGCTAGTCTTTTACCCAGTCTTGGCATTGCTTACGAGGCCCTTTATATCTCGCGGCCTGTCCGATTACCTATCCTCTCGACCTTTTCAATCAACCGAAACGCCGCGTCACCCGCCATGTCCAGCCTGACCACCGAAATTCTGGGGACCTCGGATGCTGATCTGAGCCGCGCCGCCGATCTTCTGAAGGCGGGGCAGCTGGTGTCCTTTCCGACCGAGACGGTCTACGGCCTGGGCGCCGATGCCCGCAACGGCACGGCGGTGGCTTCGGTCTATGCAGCCAAGGGGCGGCCCAGCTTTAACCCGCTGATTGCCCATGTACATTCCGTCGCGGCGGCGCAGCAGCTGGTGCAGTGGAACGATTTGGCCGAACGGCTGGCAGCGGCCTTCTGGCCCGGGCCGCTGACCCTGGTCTTGCCACTGCGCGAGGACCACGGCGTTTCCGGACTGGTGACCGCGGGACTTCAGACACTGGCAGTTCGGGTTCCGGCCCATCCCACCGCCCTGCGGCTGCTACGCCTCGTGGACGGACCGGTGGCAGCGCCCTCGGCCAACCCGTCGGGACGGATCAGCCCCACTACGGCCGCGCATGTGCTGGCCGGGCTGAACGGCAGGATCGCTGCCGTCGTGGACGATGGTCCCTGCGGCGTAGGAGTGGAATCCACCATCGTTGGCCTCAGCGGACCAGACCCCATGCTGCTGCGCCCCGGCGGACTGGCAGCCGAGGACATTGAGGCAACCCTCGGTACGTCGCTGACCGACCGCGACGCAGCCGATCCCCTGTCGGCGCCGGGGCAGTTGCTGTCCCACTACGCGCCCAATGCCCGCGTCCGCCTAAACGCGACAGAAGCCGGTGAGGGCGAGCTGCTGCTCGGCTTTGGCTCCATGGACTGTGATCTGAACCTGTCAGCGGTCGGCGATCTAGCCGAAGCCGCCGCCAATCTGTTCGAACACCTGCACCGGCTTGATGCAATCGGTCAGCCGATTGCTGTCGCGCCCATCCCCGAACACGGGCTTGGCAGCGCGATCAACGACCGTTTGCGCCGGGCCGCCGCGCCCCGGGACGACAGTTCCGCGCACTGACCCAGCCCGAACGGCCAGCCAGATCCGCCAAAACCCCATCAATTATTCATATATTCGCTAGTCTCTATGCATAAATGGGATACCGGGCTATCCTGACCTCCTACTAGGGAGGAACATCATGAAACATTTACTGACAGCGGCCGCTGTAGCCACAAGCCTGTGCGCAGGCTGGACCACCGCAGCCCTTGCCGAAGGCGCCACGCATCACATCGCCGTTCACGTCAATCAGAATGACCCCAAGGTCATGAACATGGCGCTCAACAACGTGCAGAACCTGACCCGCTATTACGAGGCGCAAGGGGACACGGCGGTTGTGGAAGTTGTCGCCTACGGCCCCGGCCTGCACATGCTGATTCCGGGGAAAAGCCCGGTCGCGGACCGCATTGCAACCATGAGCCTTGAGAACGACAAACTGTCCTTTTCGGCCTGCGGCAACACCCACCGCAAGATGAGCGAGAAGGCAGGCAAGGAAGTTGCCCTGCTCGAGGAAGCCTCGATCGTGCCTTCCGGTGTGGTCCGGCTGGTGGAACTGCAGGAACAAGGGTTCTCTTACGTCCGTCCATAATTGGCGCAGACCTGACAAACAATAACACGCAGGGGCGACCCGTCCCTGCGTATCTCGCCGCACTGACCGTGTGGGGTCAGGCGGTTCCGGCGCTTGAGGACAGCGACACCGGGTCCACGCCCAGTGTTTTCAACGCCGCGCCCCATTTTTCCAGATCGTCCATCTCGAACAACAGCTCGGCGCTGGCCTCGGCCGTCAGCCAGCCATTGGCGACGATTTCGCTTTCCAGCTGCCCCGGCCCCCAACCAGCATAGCCCAGCATCACGACCATCTTCTCTGGCCCGCTGCCTTCGGCAATGTCTTCCAGAATGTCCAACGTCGCGGTCATTGCAAAACCGCCCGGAACATCAAGAGAATTGACCCGCGAATGATAATCGTCCGAATGCAAAACGAAGCCGCGCTGGGTCTCGACCGGACCACCGAAACGGACAGGCAGAGATGCAACATCGGTGTTTGCCTCGATCTCCAGCTGTTCCAGCAGACTGCCCAGCTGCACGCCCGGCGCCGTCTTGTTCACGATCAGCCCCATCGCCCCCTCATCACTGTGAGAGCACAGGAACACCACCGCATGTTCGAACCGCGGATCGCCGATTCCCGGCATGGCAATCAAGAGTTTACCTGTCAGATCCATATCGCCTGTCTTTCTGTCTGCTTGGTCCATCGGACCAGACCGCATGCGACCAGCATGCAGCCCCACGCCCAGAGGTGCAAGGGCTGGTCCCCTGCGACACTGAAGCAGCCAGATCTGACGAAGTCTGACCGGAACGTGACTTGGCATTTGCAGCCGGAATGCGCATTTATTGGTGTATGAGACATGAACGCCCCTCCTCTCGACCTGTGTCCCGATCTGAGTTCGGGCTGGCCCGTTTGAAATCCGCCTTGGCGGCCTGCGCCGTTCTTGCGCTGATGCCGGTTGCGACTGTGCAGGCGGGCGCATCGCCCGATCCGGTACAGATCGAGATCCTCGATGGCGGGATGACGAAACGGGGCACCTATATGGGCGCGCTGCGGCTGACGCTCGACAGCGGCTGGAAAACCTACTGGCGGGCGCCCGGGGATGCCGGCATTCCGCCCAGATTTTCCTGGCGTGGATCGCGCAACATTGGCGACGTGTCGATGACTTGGCCCGCCCCCGAAGTCTTCATGACCTCCGGCTACCGCACCATCGGCTATCACGATCAGCTGGTGCTGCCGATTGAGATCACCCCCGCGAATCCTGCCAAACCCGTCCGCATCAAGGGACGCATGGAACTGGGCGTCTGCAAGGACGTCTGCGTGCCATCCGAGCTGTCCTTTGATCACCGGCCAGACCCCGAGGCAGGCCGCAACCCGGCGATCGTCGCGGCGCTGGCCTCGCGCCCCTATTCGGCGCAGGAAGCAGGCGTCTCCTCGGCGATCTGCAGCCTGTCCCCCGGCAGTTACGGTATGCGCGTCGAAGCGCAGATCACCATGCCCAGCGCCGGCGGCGAGGAAGTCGCGGTGATCGAACCGGGCACACCGCATCTGATGGCCGGGGAAACCAGCACCGAACGGCGCGGCGGTATTCTGCTGGCACGGACCGAGTTCATGCCCGCAACCAGCAACAGCCCGACCTCCATTGACCGGTCGAAACTGCGCATTACCGTGCTGGGGCGCAGCCATTCGGTGGACATCAAAGGCTGCGACGCCGGATGAGCCGCCCGGTTCTGGGCGCGCTGGCGGTGGTCTGCCAGACCGTGGCCGGACAGGACAGCGTGATCCTGATTCAGCGCCGCAATCCGCCCAACGCAGGCTGGTGGGGCTTTCCCGGCGGTCATGTGGAATGGGGCGAAACCGCGCTGGAGGCCGCCGCGCGTGAATTGCACGAGGAAACCGGCGTCCTTGCCCGTCCGCGGGGCTATCTGACCAATGTCGACGTGATCCTGCCCGGCCCGGACGAGGCGGTTGCGCACCACTACCTGCTGACCGCCGTGCTCTGCGATTATGTCAGCGGTGCACCGACCCCGGATGATGATGCGCTGCAGGCCAAATGGGTGGCGGTGGACGATCTGCCCCGCAGCGGGCTGGAGCTGATCGATCAGGTGGCCGAGGTCGCGCTCTTGGCCCGGTCGCGCTGGCGCGACCGCAGCCCGTGGGACAGCGCCCCGATCACATAGGTCAGCAGCCCGAACACCACGGCCCCCAGCAGGAACAGGATGAGCCCCGCCCGCACCGGCTCCATCGTGGCCAGCCCGGTATCCGAGGCCATAAGCCCCCCACGCAGGGCCGGATGCAGCGCGCCGGTGGCCATGGCCCAGCCCAGCGTCAGCACCAGCCAGCCGAGCTGTACCAAAGCCGATCCGGCGATCAGCCAGCGCAAAACCCGGGTATGAGCGCGCTGACCGGACCGCAGGGCCCGGCGCAGCGATGTGATGGGCCGCGCCGCGTCCCGCTGCACCGCGACCAGTGCGGGAACCACCAGAAGCACCAGGAACATGCCAAACCCCAGCCCGTAAACCAGCGTGATCACCGTCGGTTTCAGGAACTGTGCCTGCTGCGAGCTTTCGTACATCAAAGGCGCCAGACCCAGCACCGTGGTCAGCGTCGTCAGCATTACCGGACGCAAACGATCCGCGGCCCCGTCGATGATCGAGGGCACCAAGCCGCGCTCAGCCGCGTATTCGTCGATGGTTGTCACCAGCACGATGGAATCGTTGATGATGATCCCGGTCATGCCCAGAAGCCCCACCACCGTGAACATGCTGAGCGGCACCTCCCAGATGTAATGCCCCCAAATCGTGCCCACGAGGCCGAAGGGAATGATCGCCATCACCACGATGGGCCGCGTCCAACTGGCAAAGATCCAGGCCAGCACCAGGTAGATGCCGGTCAGGCACAGGATCAGACCGGTGCCCGCCTCAGACAGGAAAGTGTCTTCCTGCTCGCTGAGGCCCGCAAGACGCCATTCCACCTGACGCTCGCTGGCGATTGTCGGCAGGATCTCCTCCTGCAGCGCGGTGATCACCGCCTCGGCGCGGGCGGGATCGTCCTCGGAGATATCGCCGGTAACGCTGATCACCCGAATGCCGTTTTCGCGCCGCACGGTGGAAAACCCGCTGCGTTGGCTGACCGAAACGATATCGGCCAGCGGCACATAGCTGCCGCCCGGCGCCCGCATCAGGGTACGCTCCAGGAAATCCGCCGTCAGCTCTCCCTCGGGCAGTTCGACCCGGATGGTGGCGCTGCGCGGTCCGTCCGGATAGGTCGCTGCCTCGATCCCGTTGAGCCGCGCCCGCAGCGCCCGGCCCAGACTGTCGATGGTAAAGTTCAACGCCTGCCCCTGCGGAGTCAGATCCAGAATGACCTCTTCCTTGTCATAGGCGAGGTTGTCCTCCACCGCCGAAACCTCAGGATAGCGCAGGACGGCGGTTTTCAGATCCTCCGACGCCGCCTTCAGCGTCTGCACATCGGCGCCGTAGAACTGTACGTCCATCGCATCACCGCCCGGCCCTGAACGCCAGCTGCGGAAGGAAATCGTCTCGGCCAGCGGATGGCGCACCACCCGTTGCTGCAGCTCCGCGACAAAGGCAAAGCTGGAATAATCGCGCTTGTCCGCGTCGATCAGCTCGATCGAGATGCCACCCAGCAGGTCAGCGTCCTTGGCCTCGACACCTGACAGACCGCGCCCGGCATTTCCGCCAATCTCGGCCATGACGAAATCCAGCGGGTTTTCACCATAGCGTTCAGCGTATTCCGCGCCCAGCGTCTCGGTCGCGCGCTGCATCTCGCGCATCATCTCCAGCGTGTCTTCGCGGGTCGCCCCCTCGGCCATGGCGAAATTGCCGGTGATCGAACCGCGCTCCGGCGCATTGAAGAACCGCCATTTGACATCGCCGCCAATGAACAGCGCCAGCTGGCTGGCTAGAATGACCGCCGCGCCTGCCAGCACCACGTAACGCGCGCGCACCACCAGCGCCATCAGCGGGCGGAACAGGGTGTCGCGCAGCCAGCGAAAGCCCTGGTTCACCACCCGGTTGGGCCAGTCGTACCAGTGCCGCTGCTGCGCGTGCGTCAGGGCATGGGCCATGTGGTTCGGCAGGATCAGGAAGCATTCCGCCAATGAGGCCGCCAGCACCATGATGACCGTAAAGGGAATATCCCGGATCAGATCGCCAAAGCGCCCGCCGATGATAACCAGACCAAAAAAGGCGATGATCGTAGTCAGGGTTGCAGCAAACACCGGCAGAGCCATGCGCCGGGCCGCGTTCTCGGCCGCCTGCATCGGCGTCTCGCCCAGCCGCCGAACCCGGAAATCGGCATGTTCGCCCACCACGATGGCATCATCGACCACGATCCCCAGGGTGATGATCAGACCAAATAGTGAGACCATGTTGATGGTCAGCCCCGCCGCGTACATCAGCGCCACGGCCGCAAACATCGCCGCCGGAATGCCTGCCGCGACCCAGAAGGCGATGCGCACATTGAGGAACAGGAACAGCAGGATCAACACCAGCCCAAGCCCCATCAGCCCGTTGTCCACGAGGATGTTGAGCCGGTCCGAGATCGCCTCGGCCCGGGTGCGGATCAGCCCGGCGGTGACCCCCTGCGGCAGGCTCAGCTGCAATTCGTCGACGACCTTTTCAACCTTGTGCTGGATGCCGATGGCATCGCCCTGATCCGAGCGGTCGACCCGCACCGACATCGCCGGATGCTCCCCCACGAAATAGGAGCGGCTGCGGTCGACACCTTCGACCCGGATCGTTGCCACATAGCCAATGGTCAGCGCCGAGCCGTCCGCATTGGTGCGCAGGACAATTCCGGCCAGCTCGTCCGGCGTGCGTTTTTCGCTGCCGGTGCGCACGCGGGTATTGGCGCCGGTGACATCGCCCGCCGGATCGGCATCGACCTCGGCGGCGATGGCGGCAGCGATTTCCGCCATGCTGACATCATAAGTGATCAGCGCAGACGAGGGCACTTCAACGATGGTTTCCGGCGCAGCAACACCGCGGATGGTGGTGCGGGTGACCCCGACCTCGAACAGGCGCACGACCAGCTCATCCGCAAAAAGCCCCAATTGCTCGGGGCCGATATCGCCGGTGATCACCACGTCGGTCACCCGATCGCGCCAAGCACCGCGTTTGACGGTGGGCTCTTCCGCCTCTTCCGGCAGGGTGGTGACCAGGCTGACCGCTGTCTGCACATCATCCGAGGCGCGTGACATATCCCAGCCCGGTTCGAACTCCAGCGTGATGGTGCCCAGCCCCTCGCGGGAGATGGCGCTGGTTTCCTCGACCCCGTCCACCGCCAGAAGGGCCGGTTCCAGCGCCTGCACGATGGCGCTGTCCACGTCCTCAGGGCCGGCACCATCCCATTGCACCCGGACGGTGACGTTTTCCACGATCACATCGGGAAAGAATTGCGCCCGCATGTTGGGGATCGCCGCCGCGCCCAGCACCAGCAGGATCACCAACAGCAGGTTGGCCGCCGTCCGGTGACGGGTGAAGTAGCTTAGCAGGCCGCCAGCGGGCCGGGACAGATCGCGCATGGATCAGCCTCCCTTGCGGGCTTCGATACGGTTGACCAGTTGCGCAGGCACCGCCGTTTCCGAGAGCTGCGCCAGCACCCGTTTGCGAGCCTCTTCCGGCATCCGCGCGTTGCCTTCGACAAGAGCGACAAGACGGGCGCGGCGATCCTCGGTCAGCTCTATCAGCTCAGGCCCTGCGGCTTCGGGGGCAATCTCAGCCTTGGCGTCGATCCGCAGCGGCCGCACCCGGATACCCGCGCCCAGAAGGGGCGTGCGCCCAGTGACGATCTCGCGCCCTGCTAGGCCTTCGCCCCGGATCAGAACCGCATCGCCCTGCCTGCGCACCAGTTCCACAGGCAGCGCCTCCAGCCGGTCTTCGGCGCCCAGCACCAGCACCTGACCATCGCTGCCCAGCGCCGAGGCAGGCACCCGCACGACATTCTCCACCGGCGGTTCGGTCACCGAAACGGTCACAAAATCCCCCGGTTTGAACCCTGGCGCCGCATCAAGGCGCGCATAGACCAGACGGCCGGTCTGCCCGTCCCCGGCGGCGCCGCTGACCCGCGACAGCTGCCCGGTGGCCGACAGCGCGGCCCCGGCAGCATCCAGCATCACCCGCACCGGGGCCTCGATCAGGTGCCCGGCATCATCCAGCAGGCGGGCGTATTGCAGGGTCGAAACCCGGAAAGCCACCTCCAGCCGGTCCGCGTCCACCAGTTCGGCGAGTTTTTCATTGGCCGAGACGAGGCGCCCCTCGACCAGGCTGACCGCTTGCAAGGTACCGCTGAAGGCGGCCGAAATCGTGGTATCCGCCAGATCGCGCTGTGCGGTTTCCAGCGCAATCCCGGCGCGGGCCACCCGCGTCTTGGCCTGATCCACCCGGGCCTCGGCCTGCGAAATCGCCTGCCTGCGGGAAATCACCGCCTGCCGTGCCTGCGCTGCCGCCAGCGCTGCGGTTTCCACCGTTGCCGTGGTACCGACACCTCGTTCCTCAAGATCCAGCTGCCGCTGATAGGCCTTGCCACGCAATTCCGCCTGATCCTGCGCGGCTTCGAGCTCATCATTGGCCAGGATCAGGGCCCGTCCCGCATCACGCTCTTCGGCGCGGGCATCCATCATGTCAGCCTCGGCCCGGTCCAGTGCCGCCTGCGCATCGGCAGGATCGATCTGCACCAGCAGCGCGCCTTCCTCGACGCCGCCCCCCTCTTCGAAATTCTCGGACAGGTGAATGACCCGACCGGCCAACGCGGTGCGCAACTCCAGCGTCCGACGGCTGTCGATGCGGCCAAAGGCGATCAGCTCTGGCGCGATGGTCTGTACATCAGCCGAGACTACCCGCACCGCAAAAACGCGCTCGCGCGCAGGCGGCGTGCGCGGTTCGGCATTGAGCCGCGCCTGCACCGCGCCCATCACCAGCCAGCCCGCGTAGAGCAGCAGACCCAGCATCGCCGCCGTCAGAAAAAGACCCGTCAAACTATGCCGCAAAAACCGCATTCATATTCCTTCCGGTGGCAGATGTTGCCGCTTCGATCCCGCACAACACCCGGGCAGGCGCAATCGCCCACCTGAAAAGATAGCAACTGAACATACCCGTTACGAGGTTACACGCGGCCGCGGATCACTTCCGTCGCAGATGTTCGTCCAAACGGGGCATTATCTCGACGAAATTGCAGGGGCGGTGGCGGAAATCGAGCTGTTTGCCCAGGATTTCGTCCCAGCCGTCCTTGCAGGCGCCCGGGCTGCCCGGCAGCGCGAACAGATACGTGCCCCCGGCAACACCGCCCGTGGCCCGCGACTGCACCGCCGAGGTGCCGATCTTCTGCATCGACACGATGGTGAAGACGGTACCGAAGGCGTCGATTTCCTTTTCATAGACATCGCGGTGCGCCTCGACCGTGACATCGCGGCCCGTAAGGCCGGTGCCGCCGGTGGAAATCACGACGTCCACCTCCGGGTTCGCCACCCAGGCGCGCAATTGATCGGCGATCTCGCTGCGCTCATCCGGCAGGATTTTCCTGTCGGCCAGCACATGCCCTGCCTCGGTCAGCCGATCCACCAGGACCTGCCCGGAGCGGTCCTCCTCCAGAGAGCGACTGTCCGAGACGGTCAGGATGGCAATGCGGACGGGAATGAAGTCTTTGCTCTCATCGATACGCGACATGGTCTGCTACGCCTTATGCTTTTTCCAGAATGGCCAGCCTCAGCGCGAGACTGGCGAAGATACCGCCAGAGATCCGCCCCAGCCAGCGCCCCGCCACCGGGTTGGTGATCAGCCGCCGTCCGGCCTGCCCCGCAAAGATCCCGACCAACCCGTTGATCACGAAACCGCCCAGCGACAGGACCGCACCGAAGATCAGGAACTGCAGCAGCACGGGGCCCGCCTCGGGGACCACGAATTGCGGGATAAAGGCGAGGACGAACAGGATCACCTTGGGGTTGGTGAGATTCACCAGAAAACCGGAACGAAAGGCCCGCGCCGCGGGCACCGCAGGCGCATCGCCCGTCACAGGCCCGCTGCGGAAGGTGGTCCAAGCGAGATAGAGAAGATAGGCCACGCCGACCCAACGGATTACATCGAAAAGTCCCGGAACCGCAGCAACCGCCGCGCCAAGGCCGAGACCCGCCAGTGCCACATGCACGAAACACCCGGCCGTGATCCCGGCGCTGGCCGCGACCGCCGCGCGCCGCCCCGAGCGCAGCCCCTGCCCAAGGCAGAACATCATATCCGCCCCCGGCGTCAGGTTCAGCGCCAGCGCCGCGGGCACAAAGGCAAGAAGCGTCAGCGGATCAATCATTGCTCACCTCAAAAAAACTGGCCGTCGGGCCAAGGTTGGCACAGGCCGTCTGCCCGATCTTCCCGCGCGTGCCCCAGGCCTCGTGCACGTGACCGAACAGGGCCAGCTGCGGCTGCAGGCGCTCAATCGCAGCCCGGATCGCTGTGGAGCCGACCGACAGGCCGGTGGAGGTGAGATCGCCCAGCCCCTTGGGCGGCGAATGGGTCACCAGCACGTCTGCCTGCGTGCAGGGTGCGAGCAGGTCCTCGGCTGCGTCTTCGGACAGATCCCAGGACCAGGCGCCAAAGGGTGTTTCCGGCACGCCGCCGCCCAGCCCCCAGAAGGTAATGCCATCGATTGTAACACCATTACCATGGAGCACATGGGCATGCCCGGGCGCAGCAGCGCGCTGCTCTTCGGCACTTTCGGCATTGCCGGCGACCATGACCATCGGCGCGGTAATACCCGAAAGCAGCTCCATCGCCTGATCCAGCCCCTGCCGCCCGTTGCAAAAATCACCGGCACCCACCACCAGATCTGCATCGGCGCTGGCCGCCACCAGATCGGCAGCGCGGGCGCGGGCCAGATGCAGGTCGGAAAAGGCAAGAATATTCATGTGCAAAGCCTCGTCAAAGGGCGGTGAGCCGCGCCTTCAGCTCCAGAAGGTCGGCCCAGGCGGCGCGTTTCTGCGCAGGTTGGCGCAAGAGGTAGGCCGGGTGGAACATCGGGATCACCGGCTTGCCCCAGACCTGATCCCACTGACCGCGCAGCCGGGTGATGCCACGTTTGCCCAAGACCGCCTGACAGCTGATATTGCCCATCAGCACCAGCACCTCCGGCTCGGCCAGCTCCACGTGGCGTTTCAGGAAAGGCACCATCATCGCCATTTCCGCAGGCAGCGGATCGCGGTTCTGTGGCGGGCGCCAGGGCAGCACGTTGGTGATATAGACGTTCTTGCCGCGGTCCAGATCGATGGCACCCAGCATCTTGTCCAGCAATTGCCCGGCACGGCCCACGAAAGGCCGCCCCTCGCGGTCCTCGTCGCGACCCGGGGCCTCTCCGATGATCATCACGCGGGAACCGGCCTGACCGTCGCAGAACACCAGATTGCGGGCGCCGCGCTTCAGCTCGCAGTGATCGAAGGCGGCCATCGCCTCGCGAAGGGCAGGCAGGGAGGTCGCAGCTGCGGCGGCCTTTTGCGCGACTTCGACCGGGTCCACCTCGGGGAGGCGCTGGATCTGTCCGGGCTGCGGTGCATTAGGCTGGGCGCCGCGCGCGGGTTTGGGCGCCTGCTGCTCCAGCTCGTAGCGGTTCACGGGCGTCTCGCACAGGGCTTCGGTTGCGCCCAGTTCGATCTGCCACGCGAGCAAGGCGCGGGCGCTGTGATAATCCAATGCCGATTCCATGGCGCAAAGCTACTCTGCCTCAGCGCCAAGCGGAACCAGAGACTTGCGCATCGGGACAAGAGGTAACACCTTTGAGCCAAACCAGTCCGCGGCGGCAGCACGGTGCCTTGCCCGGCAGCGACGCCGCGCCTATAAGGGCGCGCAAACAGCGCGGAGCCTGCCTCATGTCTCATGTTTCCCCACCCCCCACCGGCCCCGGTTTTGCAGCCCGTCATCTGTTGGGGATCGAGCATCTGAAGCCCCATGAGATCACCGAGATCCTGGATCTGGCCGATACCTACGTGGATCTGAACCGCCGCCCGGAAAAACACTCCGACGTGCTGTCGGGGCTGACGCAGATCAACATGTTCTTTGAAAACTCCACCCGCACGCAGGCCAGCTTCGAACTGGCCGGCAAACGGCTGGGCGCGGATGTGATGAACATGGCGATGCAGGCGTCCAGCATCAAAAAGGGTGAGACGCTGATCGACACAGCGATGACGCTGAATGCGATGCATCCCGATCTGTTGGTGGTGCGCCATCCCCATTCCGGCGCCGTGGACCTTTTGGCGCAAAAGGTAAACTGCGCGGTGCTGAACGCGGGCGACGGCCGGCATGAACACCCGACGCAGGCGCTGCTGGATGCGCTGACCATCCGCCGCGCCAAGGGACGGCTGCATCGCCTCAACATCGCGATCTGCGGCGACATCGCCCACAGCCGCGTGGCGCGCTCAAACCTGATCCTCTTGGGCAAGATGGAAAACCGCATCCGCCTGATCGGGCCGCCAACGCTGGTGCCCGGCCATTTCGCCGAATTCGGCGCCGAGATTTATGATGACATGCGCGAGGGGCTTGAGGGTGTTGATGTCGTCATGATGCTGCGCCTTCAAAAGGAACGCATGGACGGCGGTTTCATCCCCTCCGAACGCGAATACTACCACCGCTACGGGCTCGATGCCGAAAAGCTGGCGCTGGCCAAACCCGACGCCATCGTCATGCACCCCGGCCCGATGAACCGCGGTGTCGAAATCGACGGCACCATCGCCGATGACATCAACCGCTCGGTCATTCAGGAGCAGGTGGAAATGGGCGTCGCTGTGCGCATGGCCGCAATGGATCTTCTGGCCCGCAACCTGCGCGCCGACCGCGTCGCAGAGGCGGGCTGATCCCGGTGGAGGGTGTCATACATATCCCTGCGGGCGAACACGGCGTGATCCGCCTGTTCCAGCTCGACATGCGCCTCGAACAGGCCGTCTTTCTGCGCGAGCCAGGCGCACTGGCGCAGGTGCTGGGGATTGATGCGCTGGATATGGAACAGGTCGAAATCTTCCCGGTCAGCGACCTCGAAGAGCTTGGTCTGGCAGGCTACCTGACCGAAGGCATGGGCGTTCCGGAAGAGCAGATCGCCCCGGACCGGGAGCGCCTTGCCGCGCTCGAAGGACATGTCATGGTGATCCGCTCGCGCGCCTTTGGCGGACGCGAGATGCGCCTGACGCCCGCCGAGCAGATCCAGCCCGTCGCCACCTACGGCACGCCCGGCACCAGCTGGAGCGGCGCCCCGATTGAGACCGAAAGCGCCAAACCCTATTCCGCACCGAAGCTGGCCCCGCGCAAAGCGCGCGCCGAGGCCCGCCGCATCGGCGCCACGCTTTTTGCGGTGGTGATGGGGTTGGTCGGGCTCGTGCTCTATCTGCTGGTGCGCTGACATGCAGCAGGGTACCGACGAGATCACCTTCACCCCCGACCGCAGCGCCTATATCCGCGCCCACGCCTGGATGGCGGCCTTTGCCATGGCGGCGGGCATGGGGATCCTCTGGGCGGCGGGCAATCCGCATATCTGGACCGGCGCCATCGGCGGGCTTGCTGCCATCGCCCTGCGCGGCTGGTATCTTGCGAGCGAGGAAATGGCCGTCGTCTGGCGCATCGCAGATGGTGTGCTGACCGGCCCCGCCGAACGCCGGGTGCCGCTGGGTGAGATCGAGACCGCCCGGTCGATGGCCAGCTATGTCCAGATCATCACCAGGGGCGGTGACAAGCACCTAATTAAGTATCAGGCCGATCCGGCCGCCACCCTCTCAGCCATCGAAAGAGCCCGCGCATGACCACTCTGTTCATCAATGCCCGACTGATCGACCCCGAGGCCGGAACGGATGCGCCGGGGGCTGTGCTTGTCGCGGACGGTCAGATTACCGAAATCCTGCCCGAGGGTACGCAGGCAGAGCACCTGTTTCGCGCGCGAAACATTGACCCGACAGAGGCCGAAGTGGTCGATTGCGGCGGCAAATGCCTCGCCCCCGGTATCGTCGATATTGGCGTGAAGGTGTGCGAGCCGGGTGAGCGGCACAAGGAAAGCTACAAGACCGCCGGCCTTGCGGCGGCGGCGGGGGGTGTCACCACCATGATCACCCGCCCGGACACCAATCCCGCAATCGACAGTCCCGAAACGCTGGAATTCGTCACCCGCCGCGCCCAAGCCGACACGCCGGTCAACGTGCTACCTATGGCCGCCCTGACCAAGGGGCGCGAAGGGCGCGAAATGACCGAGATCGGTTTTCTGCTGGATGCGGGCGCCGTCGCCTTTTCCGACTGCGATCACGTGGTGGCCAATACCAAGGTGTTTTCCCGCGCGCTCTCCTATGCCAAGAGCTGCGGCGCGCTGGTGATCGCCCACCCGCAGGAACCGGTGCTGAGCGCGGGCGCCGCCGCCAGCAGCAGCAAATTCGCCACCCTACGCGGCCTGCCTGCGGTCTCTCCCATGGCGGAGCGCATGGGGCTGGACCGCGATATCGCACTCTTGGAGATGACCGGCGCGCGCTATCACGCCGACCAGATCACCACCGCCCGCGCCCTGCCCGCATTGGAGCGTGCCAAGGCCAATGGGCTGGACATCACGGCTGGCACCTCGATCCACCACCTGACCCTGAATGAGCTCGACGTGGCCGACTACCGCACCTTCTTCAAGGTGAAACCGCCGCTGCGCGCGGAAGAAGACCGGCTGGCGGTGATAGAAGCGGTGCGCAGCGGGCTGATCGACACGATTTCCTCGATGCACACGCCGCAGGATGAGGAAAGCAAACGCCTGCCGTTTGAAGAAGCCGCTGCCGGCGCCGTCGCACTGGAAACCCTGCTGCCCGCAGCCCTGCGCCTGTATCATGCCGAGCAACTGGATCTGCCGACCCTGTTCCGGGCGATGTCCCTGAACCCGGCAAAACGGCTGGGTCTGGCTTGCGGACGCCTCACTGCCGGGGCACCTGCGGACTTGATCCTGTTCGATGCGGATGTGCCTTTTGTGCTGGACCGCTTTACGCTGAAATCGAAATCGCAGAATACCCCCTTTGACGGCCAGCGGATGCAGGGCAGAGTGCTGGCAACCTATGTGGCCGGCGCGCCCGTTTTCCGGAGAGACTGATGCCTGCATTCGACACCCCGTTCCTGATGATGCTGCTCTGGGCCCTTGTGGGTTACGGGCTGGGGTCAATTCCCTTTGGTCTGGTGCTGACGCGGCTGATGGGACTTGGCAACCTGCGGGACATTGGATCGGGCAATATCGGCACCACCAATGTGCTGCGCACCGGATCGAAACTGGCGGCCTTGCTGACGCTGCTCCTGGATGGCGGCAAGGGCGCGGCCGCGGTGGTTCTGGCACGGATGCTCGCCGGAGAGGACGCGGCGCAGCTGGCGGGGCTTGCGGCTTTTCTCGGCCATTGTTTCCCGGTCTGGCTCGGCTTCAAGGGTGGCAAGGGCGTTGCGACTTTCCTGGGCCTGATGCTGGCCCTGGCCTGGCCGGTGGGCGTTGCTGCCTGCCTGACCTGGCTGGCAGGCGCTGCGATCACCCGCATGTCATCGGCTTCGGCGCTCCTATCAGCGCTGGCCGCCCCGGTTTGGGCACTGCTGCTGGGTGTGCCGCAGATCGTGACGCTGACCATTGCCCTGACCGTGATCGTTTTCTGGCGCCATTCGGAAAACATCGCCCGCCTGCGCGCCGGAACCGAACCGAAAATCGGCCAGAAATAACTCCGGCGCACCCGGCGCACCCGGCCTATGTGGCCAGCGGCAGCGGCGCCCCAACGCGGTTGCGACCTTGACGCTTGGCCAGATAAAGCGCCTCATCTGCGCGCCGCAGCACCTCCTCCACCGGGTTGCGGCCATCGGCATAGCCAAGCCCGATGGAAATCGTGCAGTTCAGCTCTTTGTCCAGCACCTTGACGGTCTGCCGCTCCACCGCCTGCCGGATGTCCTCGGCGCGCTGCATGGCATCATCGAGATCCTTTTGCGGCAGGCAGACCACGAATTCCTCGCCGCCATAGCGCGCCGCCAGCCCGTCCTGCTTCACGTGTTCTTCAATCACCGCGGCGACGCGGCGGATCACCTCATCCCCCACAAGGTGGCCATAGGTATCGTTCACCTGCTTGAACAGGTCGATATCCAGCATCAGGAAACTGCCCCGTAGATCCCCCTGCATCTCATGCATCTGCCGCATGAAATGACTGCGACTGAGCAGGTTGGTCATCTGGTCATGGGCCAGAAGATGCTCCAGCTGTTTGTTAAGCTGGTGGATTTCAAGCGAGCGGTTGGCCGACATCAGGCAGGCAGGCGGTGCGATCAGCAGCGGCCCCAGAATCGAAGCCCGAAGCATATCGGTCGACAGCCCATCCCCCAGCAACAGCCATGTCAGCAGGACCGAAAGGCAAACGGCCATGCCGGTAATGCCCACGACATATTTCCATTTGTCGGCCTCGGAGCGAATTTTAAACATGATGACTCTTGATCGGATGTGCGGTCCGGTTCCTAGCATGCAATGGTTAAAGCTCCCTGCCGCGCAAAAGCAGTTTTAACCATTCTTTTGCGTCAGACCCTGTTCATCCGGTCAGGCTCCCTGTCCTTTGTTCGCAATACGCTGGTGCGGCGCAACATTCGACACTGCGACCGCAGGCGCCGTACCCCCATCACAGAAAATACGCAGCCTTGTGATGTGCAGTTCTGAACACCCAAAAGTGCCACCAAGCGCAGTCACTATGAGTTGTTTTGAACGTGAGCGCCTCTGCCTCCACATGGGTGCTGTGACAGCCGCAAAGGGTTGCACGCAGACTATCGACCCAAGGGCCGACACATGGCGCATTTCGCCATCGGCCCGCATTCCAAAGGATGGAACCATGAACAAATTCAAGACTATTGTGAGCGGTGTCGCGCTGTCCGTTGCACTGGCGACTTCGGCGATGGCAGCAGGCGTGGAACTGAACGCGTCCTCGACCGGCCTGGCCCTGCAAGGCTACGACCCGGTTGCATATTTCACCGTTGGTGAGCCGACCCCCGGCAACTGGAAAATCACCGCGCTGCACAACGACGCTCTGTATCGCTTTGCTTCCGAAGAAAACAAAGTTGCATTTGAAAAGAACCCCGAAGCCTACCTGCCCGAGTACGGCGGATACTGCGCATTCGGCGCGGCCATGGGCTTCAAATTCGACGGCGACCCGACCCTGTGGAAAATCGTTGACGACAAACTGTACCTGAACCTGGCAACCGACATCCAGGAGCGCTGGGAAGGTGACGTCGCAGGCTTCATCGAAAAAGCCGACGCAAACTGGGGCGACATCGAGCACAAAGATCCGGTTGAGCTGCAGAACCAGTAAGGTTCCCACGCCTTAGCAAAAGCGACCTCACTCACGGACGCTTTACCCGGCGGCAGGATTCCCCTGCCGCCGGTTTTTTCTTGACTCGACTCGCGATCCAGTTATTTCTGCAATTACAGAAATTTCAGGATCACTCGAATGAACCTCACCCCGGCCATGCAGAACTTCATCCTCCACTGGGGGGAAATGGGCTCCAAATGGGGCGTGAACCGGTCTGTTGCGCAGATCCACGCGCTCTTGCATATCTCGCCCGATGCGCTGACCGCCGAGGAAATTTGCGACACGCTGAACCTTGCCCGTTCCAACGTATCCAACGGGCTAAAGGAACTACAGTCACAAGGGCTGGTCAAATCCTCCCGCCAGCTGGGCGACCGACGCGATCATTTCACCTCGATCCGCGACATGTTCGATCTGGTGGATGCCGTGATCGCCGCCCGCCGTGAACGCGAGTTCGCCCCTACCTTACGCGCCCTCGAAGAGGTCATGGCCGAGGCCGAAGAGGACAACACCCCCAAGGTCATCAAGGCGCGCATGGGCGAGACCCTGCGCGTGATGCAGATGTTTGATGACTGGTACATGGACTTTTCCCGCCTGCCCCGCGCGGTGCATCTGGCGGTGCTGAAGATGGGATCGAAACTGGTGCGCTTCCTGCCCGGCGGTAAATCCGACTAGACCTGCCCAAAAAATTTTACCTGGAGATTTCACAAATGACAGAAATAACTGATAGGTTAAAAAATACTGAGCCCGAAGTCGTGGCAAAGCGCCACCTGGTGGACCCCGTTGCCTTCGCCCTCGCCGTCGTCGGCGGGCCGCTGCTGGCTGGATTGATAGGAGCACCGACTCTGATCAGCCCCTTCGCCACCCTTATCGGCGGACCAGTTTATGTTCTGGCCGGAACACCAATAATGCTGGCCTACCTGGCCATGCGCGACTCCACTCCGGAAGCATGGGCAGGGCTGGCATTTCTTACCAACCTCATTCTGTTTGGGATCATTCTACAACTGCCTGACATGTCCCGTTCCACACAAAGCTGGGATGGCATGCGCTTGGTTTGGGGAAGTCTCTTTGCCCCTATCTGGGGCTGGATTAGCGGCTGCATTTACGCCTCTCTCAAACGTGATTTCTACAAACAACCCCTCTGAATCGAAAGGACACCACCATGCTGTTTCAAATCGCAACCTACCTCGCCCTCGCCCTCCTCATGGTCACCGCGATGACCCTGATGATCCTCAAAATTTCCAGCATCTTAGGCGACTGCCCACAATCGGGCCGTGCCGCGCAGGCGGCAGGCGTCACCATCGCAACCGGCTATGCCATGATCGCCCTCGGGGGCATCGGGCTGATCGGCGCCGCGATGCCGGTGCTTAACCTAGGTGTCTGGGGCCTGTTGCCCACGCTCGGCTTTGCTGCGATCTGCCTCGGTCTCGGCTTCGCCCACGCCGTCGCCACCCTGCGCGCCGTGGTCCGCGAGGCGGTTAACCCACCTGCTACAGTGCCCACAGGCAAACCGGTCACCAGCGCCGCCTGAGCGCAGGTCCCAGAAAGCGGGGCGTCTCAGCGGCGCCCCGTTTTACGTTTTGGATCAGTAGCTGTATTCGGCGTAGATCCGGGTCAGATCGCCGTTCCAGTCGCCGTGGTAATGCTCCAGCAGCTCATCTGCCGGGACCTTGCCGCTGTCGATGCTTTCCTTCAGAGCGTTGAGGAAATGCGTCTCGTCCGGGACCATGCCACCAGCGCCGGGACGGGCGCGCGCCTTGAGGCCTGCCTCGGAAATCTCCAGCACCTGACGCGCCAGATCGTGCATCTTGATGTCGCCGACCTCGGCCTGCAGCGCCTGTTCCGCCGCGCCCACGCGCAGGGCCTCGCGGGTTTCTGCATCCCAGCCCTTGACCAGATCCCAGGCCGCATCAAGGCTGTTTTGGTCGTACATCAGCCCCACCCAGAAGGCCGGCAGCGCACAGAGCCTGCGCCAGGGGCCGCCATCGGCGCCGCGCATCTCCATGTATTTCTTGATCCGCGCCTCGGGAAAGGCGGTGGTCAGGTGGTCGGCCCAATCGCTGAGCGTCGGGGTTTCACCGGGCAACGCGGGCAGTTTGCCATTGAGGAAGTCGCGGAAGGACTGACCCAGCGCGTTGATGTATTCACCATCGCGGTAGACGAAATACATCGGCACATCGAGCGCGTATTCCACGTAGCGTTCAAATCCCATGCCCTCTTCAAAGACGAAGGGCAGCATGCCGGTGCGGGCATCGTCGAGATGGCGCCAGATCTTGCTGCGCCAGGACTTGTGGCCGTTCGGTTTACCTTCGAAGAAAGGCGAATTGGCAAACAGCGCAGTTGCCACCGGCTGCAACGCCAGGGCGACGCGCAGTTTCTGCACCATGTCGGCCTCGGAGGCGAAATCAAGGTTCACCTGCACCGTGGTGGTGCGGCGCATCATGTCCCGGCCCATGGTGCCGACCTTGGCCATGTAATCGTTCATCAGCCGGTAGCGCCCCTTGGGCATCAGCGGCATCTCGTCATGGGTCCAGATCGGAGCAGCGCCAAGGCCGATGAAACCGACGCCAATCTTGTCGGCGATTTCCTTCACCTCGCGCAGGTGGACGTTCACCTCGTCGCAGGTCTCGTGAATGGTTTCCAGAGGCGCGCCCGAAAGCTCCAGCGCCCCACCGGGTTCAAGGCTGACGTTGGCGCCATCCTTGGTCAGACCAATGAGGTTGCCGCCTTCGGTGACCGGCGACCAGCCATAGCGGTCGCGCAGCCCTTCCAGCACCGCCTGGATCGAGCGTTGACCGGCGTAGGGCAGCGGTTTCAGCGTGTCCTTGCAATAGCCGAACTTCTCGTGCTCGGTGCCGATGCGCCAGTCGGCGCTCGGTTTACAGCCGGAGGCCAGGTATTCGGCCATCTGTTCGTGGCGTTCGATCGGTCCGCCGCCGGACTGGGGAATGGACATGCCGGGCACTCCGTCCTGTTGTTTCGCTGTTTTCGGCGGTCAGAAGTGGGGCCAAACGACGCCGGTGTCAATGCAGCCTTTGGTGGGTGGGTCGGCTTGGGATGCGCTCCCAGATCACGACCTGGTGAGCACCGGCCTTGCGCAGCTCGGCCAGCATCCGTTCCGTGCGCAGCCCCGGAAGGCTGGCAAAGACGTCAAACAGTGCCTCGTGACCTTCGGCGTTCACCGGGATCGCCAGCGGCGGCTGCCCCGGCTGCTCCAGCACCCAATGGGGCGGTTTCGCGGTGTGATCCAGCCGCAGCCGTTCGATTTCAGAGGCCGCAACGGCGCCACCTGTGAGAGGGCCGAAATAGGCGATCTGCCCTTCGTCCACCTGGACCACACCCGGCCCGCCCGCGCCCAGCCGGAAGCGCAACCGCTGCGCGCCTACCACGGCCAGAACCAGCCCGACCGCGATCAGCGCCCAGCCGGTCATGGCGGTAAATCCATAGAAGGTGAAAGCCCACTTCAGCCCCACCAGCAGCATCAGCGCCGCGACGATCAGCTCGCGCCAGCGCCACAGGCTGGCCTGTGCTTCGG
Organism: Pseudophaeobacter sp. A-200-2; assembly: GCF_041008815.1. Classification (NCBI taxonomy): domain Bacteria; kingdom Pseudomonadati; phylum Pseudomonadota; class Alphaproteobacteria; order Rhodobacterales; family Roseobacteraceae; genus Pseudophaeobacter; species Pseudophaeobacter sp. A-200-2. Next base: position 415,866 of record NZ_JAXGFU010000003.1, read on the forward strand.
GTCGGATGAAACTCATGGCACCTCCTGTTCCGGGGCAAAAAGCACCAGAGAAAATGATCCAGCGGGCCGGAACCCGATTGCCTCATAGGCGCGCGCTGCTGCCGGGCTGGCGGCGAACAACACGGCCCGCTGCGCCCCGGCCTTGCGGGCCTCGTCCAGATGCAGGGCGACGGCAAGGCGGGCCACCCCCCTGCCCCGCAAATCCGGCGGTGTATAGACGCCACCGATCTGCACCACCTCCGGTATCTGGGCATTGAACCCTGTCATGGCAACCGGCTGGCCTGCAATAACAAGGACCCGGTGACTGTCACGATCGAGGTAACCGGCGATATCCTGCGCCGCCTTTTCTTCGCAAACATCATCCGAGGTTCCCAGAACTTCGCGGTGATAGGCCGCCCGCCAGTCCAGCACCAGATCGCGCGGCGCCGCGGCCAGCGGGATCAGCTCTGCCTCTTCGGCATCCGGTATCTGTAACTGGTCAAGGTCAAGGGAGAACCCCGGCTCGTCTTCATCCAGCCGGGTCGGGCGGGAGACAAGATCGCTAGCGGCGAGGAAGGTGCGCAGCTGGGTTGTCTCTCCAGCGCAGCCCGCGATGCTCCGCCCGGCCAGCAGCGCAGATGCCTCCTGCCAGTCTTCGGCGCGCGCGTGGGGCGCCTGCATCAGCACCATGCCCGCCTCTGTCAGACCAAAGACGCCCGAGTGGTCATCCTGCACCCAAAGATCCATCACCTGTCCATTGCCGGGATCCTGCAGGTTGCCCAGAAGGAACATCGAGCTTTGCAAATGCTGGAGCAGCAGGCGCTCTACCGGCGGAATGTCAGCCGCGCGGGCGGCGCGCCAGACCATGTTACCAATCCCCGAGACTTTGCTGCCACAGGGTCATTGCCGCCACCGCTGCGGTGTCGGCGCGCAGGATCCGCGGGCCAAGGCTGACCACATGGGCCTGCTGCATCCCGTGCAGACGCTTACGCTCCACCTCAGAAAACCCGCCTTCGGGACCGATGAGGATGGCCCAGGATCCTGGCTGAGAGACTTCGCCCGGACGATAGGCCGGGCAGCGCCCGTCCGCCCCCGGACGACCGTCGCCCTCAACACGGTCCAGAAACAGCCTCTGCCCCACCTCGGCCTCGTCGCAGAACATCAGCTGACGCTCCTGCGGCCAGTGATCCAGCAGGCGCGACAGTTTCTGCAGGTCCGTCACCTCGGGAACGAAGGTACCACCGCATTGCTCGGCAGCCTCCACCGCGTGGGCCTGCAGCCGGTCCTGACGGATGCGCTCAGAATTGGTGAATTCGGTCTGCACCGGCATGATCCGCGCCGCGCCCATCTCGGCGGCTTTTTCGACGATAAAATCGGTGCGCGCCTTCTTGATCGGGGCAAAAATCAGCCACAGGTCTGGCGGCATCTGCAAGGGGCGCGTCTGCTCAAGGCAGGCCAGAACCCCGCCGCGTTTGCCCGCTTCGGCCACCTCGGCCAGCCACTCCCCATCCCGCCCGTTGAACAAAGCTACCTTGGCGCCGACAGCCTGCCGCATCACGCCAAAGAGGTAATGCGCCTGATCCCGGTCCAAAGGAATGGTTTGCCCTGCCCCCAAGGGGTGCTCTACATACAGTCTGATCTTCGCACTCATGAGGTCCTACATATGCAAGGGCAATCGCCAACACCAGATGGTCAGGTCGCAGATGCGGTCAAGGGGAATTGGGTGGACACCCACGCGCCCGCCTGGTCGCGCCCCTATCTGCGGCTGAGCCGCGCAGACCGCCCGATCGGCACATGGCTGTTGCTGATCCCCTGCTGGTGGGGTCTGGCGCTGGCCATCCTCTGGGATGACACCCCGGTCTGGCAGGACGCCTGGATCTTTGTCGCCTGCGGCTTTGGCGCCTGGCTGATGCGCGGCGCGGGCTGCACCTGGAACGACATCACCGACCGCAACTTTGACGGCGCGGTCGAGCGCACCCGGTCGCGCCCGATCCCCTCGGGTCAAGTCTCGGTGCGGGGCGCGGTGACTTGGATGTGCGCGCAGGCGCTTGTGGCCTTTGGCATCCTGATGACCTTCAACTGGGCTGCCATCGGCATGGGCGTGCTGGCGCTGTTGCCGGTTGCCGTCTACCCCTTTGCCAAACGCTTCACCTGGTGGCCGCAGATCTTCCTTGGGCTGGCCTTCAACTGGGGGGCGATGCTGGCCTGGGTGGCGCATACCGGATCGCTGGCCTGGCCGCCGGTCATCCTCTATCTGGCGGGGATTGCCTGGACGCTGTTTTATGACACCATCTATGCGCATCAGGACACCGAGGACGACGCGCTGATCGGCGTCAAATCCACCGCCCGCCTGTTTGGCGACAACAGCCCCAGCTGGCTGCGCCGTTTCATCGTGGCAACCGTGGGCCTGATGGCCCTTGCCGTGGTGCTGGCCGCACATGTCGATGCCAACCTGCTGACCCTGCTGATTGCGCTTGCCGGTCCCTGGGCTATGGGCTGGCACATGACCTGGCAATTGCGCGTATTTGATCCCGAAAACAACCCACGCCTGTTGAAGCTGTTCCGGCTCAACCGCGATACCGGCTTGATTCCGCTGATCTTCTTTGCCGTGGCCACTTTCGTGTGATTGAACAGGCCGCCGCTGGCCTGTATGACAGAGCCCAACCGTATCTGGGAATGCTGTTGCAATGCGCCTGTCTTCGTTTCTGATCCCGACTTTGTCCTTCGCCGCGGCGGCAGGGCTGAGCCTGATCGCAGCGGGGTTTGCCGTCACAGCCGTCGAGCGTGGCAGCGAGCGCGAAGTGCGCCGGTCTCTGGATGTTGCGGGCCTGCACTGGGCCGAGGTCACCGCCGACGGGCTGCGGGTCACCCTGCAGGGCACCGCCCCGGACGAGGCCACCCGGTTTGCAGCGATTTCTCTGGCAGGCAGCATTGTCGATGCGGCGCGGGTGATCGACGATATCACGGTGCCGCCCTCGGACGGATTGGCGCCGCCGCGGTTTTCGGCGGAAATCCTGCGCAATGATCGGGGGATTTCAATCAGCGGGTTGATCCCGCTGTCCGCCTCGCGCGAGACGCTGGTCGGTCAGCTGGACCGGATCGCCGAAGACAACAACAAGAAGGTCGCCGATCTTCTGGAAACCGCCGATTACCCGCCCCCCGATGGCTGGGACCCAGCGTTGAAATTTGGCGTCGCGGCGTTGGAGCTGCTGCCGCGTTCCAAGATCTCGGTCGAGGCAGGCGCGGTTTCAGTGACCGCAATCGCCGACAGCGTCGAAGAACGCGACAGCTTCGAACGCCAGCTGAGCAAGATGGCACCGCCGCAGATCCGTCTCAGCCTTGATATTGCGGCACCGCGCCCGGTGATCACGCCCTTTACCCTGCGGTTCCTGATTTCCGAAAGCGGCGCCCGGTTCGATGCCTGCTCAGCCGAGGATGAGGAAAGCCGCGCCCGCATCCTGTCCGCCGCCCGCGCTGCCGGGCTGGAGGGAGAGGCTGACTGCGTGATTGGCATGGGGGTTCCCTCCCCCACATGGGCCGACGCCGCCGAACTCAGCATTCAGAGCCTTGCGGAATTGGGTCAGGGATCGGTCACCATCGCCAACGCCGATATCACCCTTGTCGCCGCCGAAGGCACGCCGGAGGCCCAGTTCGACACGGTGGTTGGAGAGCTGGAAACCGCGCTGCCGCAAGTCTTTGCTTTGCATGCGGTGCTGCCTATGCCGGAAACCGATGCCGCTGCCGGACCGCCCGAATTCACCGCCACGCTCAGCCCCGAAGGCCAGGTGCAGCTACGCGGGCGCATCACCGATGCCGCCACCCGAACCATCGCCGACAGCTATGCCAAGGCGCGGTTCGGCTCCGACAGCGTCTATACTGCGGCGCGGGTGGCCGAAGGCCTCCCTGCCGACTGGCCGGTGCGGGTGCTGGCCGGGCTTGAGGCGCTTTCCTATCTGGAGCGCGGTGCAGTCAGCGTCACGCCGGAGGATCTGACCCTGCGCGGCATGAGCTACCGCAAGGATGCCTCCTCCGAGATCGCCAAGTTCCTCTCCGCCAAACTGGGCGAGGCCGAAGACTATGAGCTCGACATCACCTATGAAGAGCCGCCCGCGCCCAAGGATCAACCGATGGCGCCGGAGCTGTGCCAGGCGGCGCTGACCAGCGTGCAGCTGGAGAATGGCAAGATCACCTTTGAGCCCGGCTCGGCCACGGTGGAGGCCGGCAGCAACGTGATCATCGACAAGATCGCCGCGATCCTTGAGAAATGCGGCCCGGTGCGGCTGGAAATTCAGGGCCACACCGACAGTCAGGGCCGTGAGGAGATGAACCAGAACCTCAGCCAGGCGCGGGCGCAATCGGTGCTCAACGAATTGCGGGCGCGGCGGATCCTGACCTCGACCTATATCGCGCGTGGATTTGGCGAAAGCAGCCCGATCGCCTCGAATGACACCGAGGAAGGCCGCGAAGCCAACCGCCGCATCGATTTCCGCCTGCTGCTGCCGACAACCGGCGAGAGCGAGGAAAGCACCCTCGACAGCGCCGCGGCGCCCGTGGAGGAGACAGCAGCAGAGGCCGAAAGCACTGAGGCTGATACGCAAACCGAAACCCAGGCTGACGATACGCAAGGTGACGACGCACAGGCGGCTGACACTGAGACCGGCGACACAGAACAGGAGACATCGGGCCAATGAACAGGACAGAGTTCATCCTCACCACCGCAATCATCCTGTTTGCCGCCTTCGCGATGGGCTGGTTCGCCAACTGGCTGGTGCACCGGTTCACCCGCGTCAAGCAAAGCGACGTGGCCGATCTGGACCGGATGAGCCAGGAATTGCACGAGGCCGAAGAGACCCGCGATCAGGCCATTACCTATCTGCAACAGCGCGAAGCGGAACTGACCAACCAGCTGACCCAGACCGAAGCCGAGCTGAGCGCGGCCATGGAAGGTCTGCGCGATGCCCGCCGCGAGGCAGAAGAGCTGCGCGCGCAGCTGAACCACTGATCCAAAATAGACCACCCCGACCATCCTGCCCGGGAAGAGGATCGGGCGGAACGGCCGGGGCGGCGGTTTCTGCGGCCCATGTTCCAATGCACATGGGCCGCTTGATGGCTTACCAGGAATTATAGCCGAGGTATTTGCCGGACATCTCGATCTTCACCCGGTCGCCCTTTTCATGGGGCACGCGGATCACCTGCATATCGAAATCGATGGCCGACATGATGCCGGTGCCGAATTTCTCTTCGATCAGCGCCTTGATGGTCGGGCCGTAGACGCCGACGATTTCGTACAGTCGATAGATGCAGGGATCGGTGGGGATGGCTTGTTCCCAGACCTTGGTCGGCGGCTCTTCCAGAACCGAGACCGCCTCTTGCGGCAGGGCAAGGGCCGTCACCAGCGCTTCGGCCTTGTCCTTGGGAAAGCCATTCATGCCCATGCAGGCCGAATGGGTCCAGACCGGCGACATGCCGATCTTTTCGGCGATGCCTTCCCAGGTCATCCCGGCCTGTTTCTTGGCCGAGAGGATCATCATGGTCACGTCTTCTTTGCTCATCATCGTGGGCACCTCAAAAGTATCTTTCATCTGTTGTCCTCCTGATTTGTCTTCAGTCGGCCGCGCCGACCTGTCAGTTGTTGACCGCCTGCAGGTGGCGGGCAGGTTCCGGTTCTGGTGCGGATTCGGTGGCGGGTTCTGCCGCAGTTTTGTCGATCCGCACGGTTTCGGGCCGCTGATCGGGATCGTCGCTTTTCTGTCCGGCCAGTTCTTTCGACCTCTGGCCAAGGAACTGCACCAGGTGGTTCCGGATGGCGTAGTAGTTGGGATGTTCGACGATCTCGGTACGGCTGCGCGGACGCGGGATGGTGATCTCCACCGACTCCGCCACGCGGGCAAAAGGACCGTTGGTCATGAGCAGGATGCGGTCAGCCAGCAAGATCGCCTCATCGATGTCATGGGTGATCATGAATACCGTCTGCTCGGTCCCGCCCCAGATCTTCAGGAGTTCGTCCTGAATGGTGCCCCGGGTCAGCGCATCCAACGCGCCAAAGGGTTCATCCAGCAGCAGAAGCTTGGGATGGTTGGCAAAGGCCCGCGCGATGGAAACCCGCTGACGCATGCCGCCCGAAAGCTGGCTCGGCTTGCGCTGAACCACGTCGCCTTCAAGCCCGACCATGGCCAGATATTCCCGGGCGTGTTCCTCGACCTTGGCCTTGGACCAGTCGGGATAGCGCGCCTTCACGCCAAAGGTGACGTTCTTCAGGGTCGAAAGCCAGGGCAGCAGCGAATAGTTCTGGAACACCACCCCGCGGTCCAGCGACGGGCCGGAGACCTCGGTTCCATCCATCTTGACCACGCCCGAAGTCGGCTCAGCCAACCCGGCAAGGATGTTCATGATCGTCGACTTGCCGCAGCCAGAGTGGCCAAGGATGCAGACGAACTCTCCCTTTTCGATGCCAAAGGTGGCGTTTTCGAAAACGGTCAGGGTGCCCCCCTGACCGTCGGGGAATTTCTGCGTCAGACGCTCGATACTGAGAAAGGGTTTAGGCATTGGAATGCTCCTATTCGGCGTAGGCGACGGCGCGCTGCAGGACACCAAAGGCGGCATCCAGCATCATGCCAACAACGCCAATCATGAGGATCGAGAAGATGACGGAGGTCAGGTCGAGATTGTTCCACTCGTTCCAGACGTAGTAGCCAATGCCGGTTCCCCCCACGAGCATCTCTGCCGCAACGATCACCAGCCAGGCGATGCCGATGGAGATCCGCATACCGGTGATGATGGTCGGCGCCGCCGCAGGCAGGATCACCGTAAAGGCGGTGCGCAAAGCGCCGAGTTCATGCGTGCGGGCCACATTGACCCAGTCCTCGCGCACCCCGGCCACGCCAAAGGCGGTGTTGAGCAGCATCGGCCAGATCGAACAGATGAAGATCACGAAGATCGCCGAGGCCTCGCTGTCCTGAATGATGAACAGCGCAAGCGGCATCCAGGCCAGCGGCGAAATCGGGCGCAGCACCTGAATGAAGGGGTTGAAGGCCTTATAGGCGACCTGGCTCATCCCGATGAGGAAACCCAGCGGGATCGCGATCAGCGCCGCCATCAGATAGCCGGTCAGCACCCGGTAGATGGAATAGCCGATCTGGATGCCGATGCCCTTGTCGTTGGGGCCTGCATCATAGAACGGGTTCGACAGCTGTTCCCAGGCCTTGGCGATCACCTGGCTTGGCGGGGGCACCCCGGCCTTGGGGGCACCGCCGCCGGTCAGGCGCTCGTATTCCGTCAGCTCGGACGCGGCCTTCTGCGCGGGAATGGCGGCCTCCCAAATCAGGAGGCCCACCACCAGCATCACCACGGACAGGATCACCGCACGCTGATTGACTGAAAGGTTATCCAGCATGGATCACCCCTTTCCGATCGCAAAGCTGGACACGTATTCTTCGGGCTTGGCCGGATCGAAGGTCTTGCCCATGATGGTGTGCGATTTGTAGGTGACGTCGGGCGCCTCGTAGCCGAGATCGTTCATCACCTTCTTGGCGTCGGCGGCCAGATAGACCTGCTCAGCCACCGTTTTGTAATCGACGTCGCCTTCGATATAGCCCCAGCGTTTCATCTGGGTCAGGATCCAGACCCCCATGGAATGCCAAGGGAAGGGGTCGAAATCGATCCGGTCGGGCACGCGCTGAACCTCGCCCAGACCATCGGCATAGGTGCCGGTCAGCACCTGTTCGATCACCGGAACCGGCTGGTTCAGATAGTTGGTCGGTGCGATTGCTTCGGAGATTTCCTTGCGGTTTTCCGGGTTTGACGCGTATTGCGTGGCGTCGATGATCGACTTCAGCAGGGCGCCGTATGTGTTCGGCAATTCGGTCGCAAAGGACAGCGGCGCGGCAAAGGCACAGCAGGGGTGACCTTCCCAGATGTCCTTGGTCAGCATGTGGATATAGCCGATGCCTTCCCAGACGGCGCGCTGGTTGAACGGGTCGGGCGACAGGTAACCATCAAGGTTGCCGGCGCGCAGGTTGGCGACCATCTCCGGCGGCGGCACCACGCGGATCTGGATATCCACATCCGGGTCCAGCCCGTGTTCGGCCACGTAATACCGCAGCAGGAAGTTGTGCATCGAATATTCAAACGGCACGCCGAAGGTGAAGCCTTTCCACTGTTTCGGATCGCGCTTGTCCAGGTGTTCGTTCGACAGGACGATAGCCTGGCCGTTGATGTTCTCGACCGCGGGCATGATGTAGGGTTCAGCGATGGATCCGGCGCCCAGCGTCATTGCCAGCGGCATCGGCGTCAGCATGTGGCTGGCATCATATTCCCCCGACAGCGACTTGTCGCGGGCCACGGCCCAGCCGGCCGTCTTGATGACCTGCGCGTTGAGACCATAACGTTCGTAGAACCCCATCGGCTGCGCCATGATGATCGGGGTGGCGCAGGTGATCGGCACAAAGCCGATGTTGAGATCGGATTTTTCCGGCGGACCCAGCTCGTCAAGGATCGCCGCCTTGGCCTGCTCCATCGGAAAGACCGAGGCCAGCGCCGCAGCCACCGTGCTGCCGCCCAGCATGCCCATGAAAGAGCGGCGACCGATGTCATTGTGCCCAAAGACCGAACGCACAATGGCGCTTTCGACGGCGCGTTCCATCATGTCGTCAGAGGACATATGCTGTGGCTCGGTGTGGCCCTTGTCATGGCCGTGTCCGGACAGGCATCCATCGCAACCGCAATCGGCGCCGTGTCGCAGATCGGTCTTATCCGAGAACGGATTTCCAAGGCTCTTTGTCGTCATGGGTGTCCCCTTTCAGTCAATGTTTCGTAAACTCTGACAGCCGCCACGGGACAAAAAAAGCAGCCGCCCAACATTTGTGCAGCAAACAAAAACACATTATTCCAGTACGTTATGCTGATTTCTGGACACCCATATTTACGATATATCGTAAATTACGAAATTTCGTTTAAACCTGACGAGGACGAGGTTTAACCTTTTCCCATGTCACTCGATCTTCTCAACGCCGATTCCCTTTTGCAGTCGATTCCCGAGGCCATGCTTGTCCTCGACACCACGGAAGACCGGGTGGTCGACTGGAACCAGGCTGCTGCCCGGATGCTCTCGGGGGAGGACAGCGGGCTTCCCCTGCCCTTCTCACACTATCTGGGCAAGGACATGCCCCGCTTCGTGGTGTTCCTCGAGGAGGTGGACCATCGCGGCGCAAGCTGGACCCGCGACGTTACTCTGCGGGCCGGGGACGGTAGCGCGCTGAACTGCGAACTCCGGGCGCAGCCGGTACCGGGACAGGACGGCTGGATCATCCTGGCGCTGACCGATCTGCGTGCCCTTGATCAGCGCGCCGAAACCGCCGCCCTGGCGGAAACCTTTCGTGCCGGCCTTGTGAACTGGAAACGCACCGAAGGTTTCTTTGCCGAGCTGGAACGCCAGAACCAGCTGATCCTCAACGCTGCAGGCGAAGGCATCTACGGTGTCAACGCCGAGGGCAAGACCACATTCGTCAACCGCGCCGCACGTGAGATGCTGGGCTGGACCTCCGAAGATCTGCTGGGTAAGGACATCCACTCGATGATCCACCATCATCACCTCAACGGCGAACACTACCCGTCACAGCAATGCCCGATCTACCGTTCCTTCCGCTTCGAACAGGTCCACCGGATCGAGGACGAAGTGTTCTGGCGCAAGGATGGCAAGCCGATCCGGGTCGAATATGTCTCGACCCCGATCTACGATCAGAAGGTGCTGGTTGGGGCGGTGGTGATCTTCCGCGACATCACCGAACGCAAGGAAAGCGAACGCAAGCTGCGCGAGGCGATGGAAGAGGTCGCGGCCCTACGTGACCGGCTGGAACAGGAAAACGCCTATCTGCAAGAGGCAATCACATCAGAGCGCGCCCATCACGACATCATCGGATCCTCGCCCGCCATCCGGCAGATCGTGGCCCGCATCGATCTGGTGGCCAAGACAACGGCGACTGTCCTGATCAGCGGCGAAACCGGCACCGGGAAATCGCTGGTCGCCACCGAAATCCACAAGACCAGCCCCCGCGCCCGGCGCCCGCTGATCCATTTCAAATGCAGCTCCGTCGCCCCCGAGGAGGTCGAGGCCGAACTTTTCGGCCAGATGCGCGGCGCCCCGAATGGCGCCATGCGCGACAAGCCCGGTAAACTGGAACTGGCCCACGGCGGCACCCTGTTCATCGACGATGTCGAGGAACTGCCGGTCGAAATTCAGGGCAAGCTGCTACACGCCCTGCAAAGCGGATCCGTCACCCGGCTGGGCGATACCCGGGAAAAGCCGCTCGATATCCGGGTGATCGCGGCGACCTCGCTGGCTGAGGAGACAGTGCGCCGCACCGGGCGCATCCGCGAGGATCTGTTTCTGTTCCTCAACGTCTTTCCCATCAACTGCCTGCCACTGCGCGACCGCCGCGAAGACATTCCGCTGCTGGCCGCACACCTGCTGAAGATCGCCTGCCGCAGGCTGAACCGGCCGGTGCCGGTGATCACCGAACGGGTGATGCAGCAGATGCAGGCCTATGACTGGCCCGGCAATGTGCGCGAATTGCACAATGCGATGGAGCGCGCCGCCATCGTCTCGCAGGATCGCAAGCTGGTCATCGAACTCTCCGGCACGACCCAAGACGCCCCGGCGCCCGGCACCAGGTTCCATACCGAGGCCAGAATGCAGGAGATGGTCCGGGACAATATCATCGCCGCCCTGCGCGAAGCCGGTGGGCGCGTCTCCGGCCCGACCGGCGCCGCCGCCCTTTTGCAGATTAAACCGACGACGCTCTATTCGCGGATCAAGTCCTTTGACATCACGCCGCTGGACTGGGCCTGAAGATCAGACAACCGCCACGGCCTTTGGAACCTTGGCGGTCTGGCCCGCCGCCGTTTGCGATTGCACTGTGGGCACCCCGTCCTCTGGCCAGGTGACCAGCAGGATCGCGCAGCCGGTGATGTGGCAGGCCGCGATGACATCCGCCAAGGAGCCGACAGTGGCAGCAAAATGCCGCTCCCCGGGTTTGGAGACCTCCACCGCGATATCAACGGGGCTGTCCGCAGGCAGGCCTTTCTGCATCAACTGATCCGCGAGCCGCCGCGCCTGACGCACCGACATGTAAAAGGCCGTCGTCGTGCCCGGCCCCGACAGGCGGGTGCAATCGGGAAAGGGATCGCTGGCACAGCCGGTGCCCGTGGTCAGCACCAGCGCATTGGCAACACCGCGACTGGTCAGGCTGCGCCCCAGCGCCGCCCCAGCGGCTGAGGCTGCAGTGATGCCAGGCACCAGCTCAACCGGGATGCCCGCCTCATCAGCCGCCTCCATCTCTTCGCTGGCGCGGCCAAAGATGCCGGGATCGCCGGATTTCAGCCGCACAACGCGGCGTCCTTTCAGAGCTTCGGTTACGATCACGCGGTTGATCTTCTCCTGTGGCCAGCTGTGCGCCCCGACATGTTTTCCGACAAAGACCATTTCAGTACCGGGCCGGGCAAGCTCCAGCACTTCAGGATCAACCAGGCGGTCGTAGAAAATCACGTCGGCCTGCTGCAGGCGTTTGACCGCGCGCAGGGTCAAAAGGTCCGCCGCCCCCGGCCCTGCCCCGACCAAGGCGATATGACCTTTTGCCTGCCACTCCTTCGGCGTGGAAGGGGCGCTAAGCTGGGGTGTCATCCGGTCCAGCGTGCGGCCCACCCGCGCCAGGATGAGGGAGGCAGGCCCTGAAGCGAGAGCAAGTGTTTGCGCCGGGCCAAACAGGGGGATGTGAAACAGCCGTTGCAGCAATGTCATGTGATGTCCTTTCAGGCTGTCAGGGGAAGGGCCGTCGGCACAGGGCTGCCGTCGGGAAAATGCAAGGGGCTCTGCGCACAGCCCAGCGTGTCCATCGCCAGCCGCGCGGTTCCAAGGATGACTTCACTCTCAAATCGCGGCAGTGCGGCAGGGCTGATCGCCACCTTCAGCGAATTGATATGGCCTGCGCTGTCCGCCAGGCGCCGGGTTTCCTGTAGGCGCGGTGCCTCGGTGTCCTGCCAAAGCGCGCTATCCCGCAATCCGAAGGTTTCAATCGCCTTGGCCGGGTGACGTTCGAATTCGCCGCCACCCCCCTTGATCACGGTCAGGGACTGCCAGCCAAGTCGCTGGGCGGCATCGGCCTGCAACAGCCGGTAGGAGGGGTGAAAGACGCCCTGAACACTGGCAGCCGCGCCAGAGGGGTTTAGCATCCGGCACACCGTGTTGACGCAAGAGCGCAGACCAAGCACGGCACGCAGGGACAAGAGGTGCATAAGGGGCGGGCAAAGATCTTCCAGCGGCATATAAACGATATTCCCCGCGTTCAGCGCGGCTTTGGCCTCGGCGGGGGTATGGGCAATCGGGATGCCAAGGGTTTCAAGACCGTTTCGCACAGTGGGATCGGATCCGTTCCAGCCATGCAGCATCACCCGCTTGCCGCTTTGTGCCACCATCAGCGCCGAGACAAGGAACCAGGGCAGCCCACGCGTGCGCCCTGCCGCATAGGACGGCCAGTCGAGGTCGACCTGCGGCAGCGCCGGGGCCTGTTCTTGCACGGCGGCCGCAAAACCGGCGATCTCTTCCGCCGTTTCGCCCTTCATGCGCAAGAGCATCAACAGCGCGCCAATGGCCTCGGGCGCGGCGTCCTTGCCCAGCATCAGGGTCATGGCGTCCCGCGCTTCGTCTTGGGTCAAAGAGCGGGAGCGTCCAGAGCCACGGCCCAGGGTGCGCACATGATCGGCCAGGCTCATTCCGCAGCCTCCCGTTGATGGGTGCTGGCCAGAATGGCGGCCAGTTCCGGGCGGCAGGAGCCGCAGTTGGTCCCCGCCTCCAGTGCGACACCGATCGCTTCCACCGTCATCAGGTGCTGGGTTTCGATGGCGCTGATGATGGTGTTGATCCCAATCCCGAAGCAGGAGCAGATCACCGGACCGGGATCCGGCACATCCGCCGGGGGGCGACCGGTCAGAACCTCTGTGCCTGCCGCATCCGGGAGCGTGGCAAGATAGTCCCGCACCACCGCCACCGGTTCCCGGTCCACAAACAGGGCCGCAAGCAGGCGCCCCTTGTCGAACAGGGCGATCCGGGCTGTTCCCCGTGCGGGGTCCAGAATGGTGGCAGCTTCGGCGCCGGGCAGATCGAACAGGCGGCGGGCTTCCTCTTCCCAATCGGGCGCAGGCGCGTATCCGGCCATCTCGGCGCGATAGCCACCACGGGTGGGGGCCTGCGCCCAATAGTCGGCGTTTGGTGCCATTGGCCGGGTCGAGACCGCGAAACCATACCAGGCGGCCTCCATCTTCTGGACGGCAACGACGCTGGCCTTGCTTTCGGGCTGGCCCGACACAGGGTCGGTTTCGGCTGCGACCAGATCGTCGATCCGGCCAGAGGGCGCGGTTTCCCCGGTCCAGTGGATCGGCGCAAAGACCTGCCCGGGTTGCACCGCATCGCCGATCCGGGCGCGCAGGATGGCGCGTCCATTGGGGCTGCGCACCTCCACAAGATCGGCAGGGGCGATACCCAATGTGGCGGCGTCATTGGGATGCAGGTCAAGGAAGGGTTCCGGCATATGCGCGCCAAGGCGTGGCGACAGCCCCGTGCGCGTCATCGTGTGCCATTGGTCGCGAAGCCGCCCGGTGTTCAGCCGGAAAGGGTACTTCGGCCCCGTCCTGGCTGCGGGCGGGCGATAGCGCAGCGGCAGCAGCCGGGCCTTTTTGTCGCCATGGTAGAAATTGCCATCGGCAAAGAACCGGCCACCGCTGCGATCTGCGATGACGGGCCAGCGGGTGGGGGCAAGGGTGTCGTAGGCCGCCGCATCCAGTCCAGCGAGGCCGGAGATGTCGAAATCACGCCCGAACTGACCAGCGATCCCGGAGAGGGCAGCATATTCGCGGAAAATCTCGACCGGGCTTTCATAGTCAAAGGCCGCGTGCCAGCCCATGCGTTTGCCCACCTCGCAGAGGATCTGCCAATCGGGGCGGGCCGCACCGGGTGCGGGCAGGGCCGCGCGCTGGCGGCTGATGGTGCGGTCTGAATTGGTGACGGTGCCGTCCTTCTCCCCCCAGGCGCTGGCGGGCAGCAGCACCCGTGCCAGACGCGCGGTGTCACTGTGTTCGGTGATGTCACTGACCACGGTGAAAGGGCAGGCCTTGATCGCCGCGCGCACGGCGGCGGAGTCGGGCATCGACACGGCCGGGTTGGTGTGAATGACCCACAGCGCCTTGATCCGCCCATCGGCAACAGCGCGGAACATGTCCACCGCTTTCAGCCCCGGCACCTCGGGCATCTGCGGAGCCTGCCAGAAATCGCGCACCGCCTGGCGGTGATCAGGGTTTTCCAGATCGAGATGACAGGCCAGCATGTTCGCCAGCCCGCCGACCTCGCGCCCGCCCATGGCATTGGGCTGGCCGGTCACCGACAAGGGCCCCATGCCGGGATTGCCGATGCGCCCGGTCGCTAGGTGGCAGTTCAGAATGGCGTTGACCTTGTCGCTACCGCTGGTCGATTGGTTGACCCCCTGGCTGTAGATGGTGACGGTCTTTTCTGTGCCGATCCACATGTCGCAGAAGGCGCGGACCTCGTCCTCTGTCAGCCCGGTCGGGGACAGGGTCTCAAGCTGGGCTGCTTCGAGCGCAGCTTCGAACCCATTGGTGTGTTGCAGGAAATCGGGATCCATCGCGCCGCGCGCGTCGATCTCCCTTAGAAGGTAGTTGAACAGGGCCACGTCCGACCCCGGCTGCAAGGCCAGATGCAGATCAGCGCCGTCGCAGCTGGCGGTGCGGCGCGGGTCCACCACCACAATCTTGGTGCCGCGTGATTTGCGGGCCGCAAGAAGGCGCTGGTAGAGCACCGGATGGCACCAGGCGAGGTTCGATCCCACCAGCACCACCAGATCAGCCTCGTCCAGATCCTCGTAGGTGCCGGGCACGGTATCACTGCCAAAGGCACGTTTGTGCCCCGCCACGCTGGAGGCCATGCAGAGCCGTGAATTGGTGTCGATATTGGCCGAGCCGATGAAGCCTTTCATCAGCTTGTTGGCGACGTAGTAGTCTTCGGTCAGCAGCTGGCCCGAAACATAGAAGGCAACGCTGTCCGGCCCGTGATCGCGGATCGTCTGGGAAAACCGATCCGCAACCAGATCGAGCGCCGTGTCCCAATCGCTGTCCTGCCCGTCTATCTTTGGAGCAAGCAGACGATGCTCCAGCCCCAGGGTTTCCCCCAAGGCTGAGCCTTTTGAACAGAGCCGCCCGAAGTTGGCCGGATGATCCGGGTCGCCGCGCACGGAAAGCGCGCCGTTCTTGTCCTCAGACAACAGAACCCCGCAGCCCACCCCGCAATAGGGGCAGGTGGAGCGGATCCCGCCGGGCGCGCTCATGCGGCGCTCCGCCGGGCAAGGGCACTGGCATCAATCAGAATGCGCGCCCCTTCAAGACGCAAGGGGTAGGTCTCGATCCGCCCGTCATCAGCGCCCTGCGCCTCTCCTGTATTGAGGTCAAAGACCCAGTTGTGCAGCGGGCAGGTCACCGATTGCCCATGCACGATGCCTTCGGACAAGGGGCCGCCCTTGTGCGGGCAGCTGTTGGAGGCGGCAAAGACCTCTGCCTCGCCTGTGCGAAAAACCGCGATACAGCCCATCGGAGTTTTCAAAAGCCGTGCCCCGCGCAGGGGCACCTCGTCAATATGTCCGATATCGATCCAGCTCATTCCGCGGCCTCCAGGGTGAGATCGGCAAGGGGGGCATAAGAGGCGGATTTCTCCTCCACTTCCTTGGCCCAGGGATCCTTGCGGTAGATGGTTTGTGACAATTCAAACGCGTCTATCAGGCGCTGGCGTTCTTCCAGATCGTCCACGACGCGGGCCTTCACCCAATCAAGGCCGACCTTGGCGACCCATTTGTAGGGCCGGTCGAGGTATTTGGCGTTCTCGCGGTAAAGCTGCATGAAGGCGGTGGCGAGGTCGAGCGCCTCTTCCTCGGTTGCCACATCGGCCAGCCGTTCGGTTTCCTTCACATCCATGCCAGCCGCGCCTGCGACACCGATCTGGTAACCGCTGTCGACGCAGACAACGCCGATGTCCTTGCAGGTGGCCTCGGCGCAGTTGCGCGGACAGCCCGAGACGGCCAGCTTCACCTTATGCGGAGACCATGAGCCCCACAGGCGTTTTTCCAGCTTGATGCCAAGGCCGGTGCTGTCTTGGGTGCCAAAGCGGCAATGATTCTTGCCGACGCAGGTCTTCACCGTGCGCAACCCCTTGGCATAGGCGTGCCCCGAGACCATGCCCGCCTTGTTGAGGTCGGCCCAGATATGCGGCAGATCCTCGCCCTTGACGCCAAGGAGGTCGATCCGCTGGCCACCGGTCACATGCACGGTGGGCACGTTGTATTTCTCGGCAGCATCGGCGATGGCGCGCAGCTCGTCCGGGGTGGTCATGCCCCCCCACATGCGCGGCACCACGGAAAAAGTGCCGTCCTTCTGGATATTGGCGTGCTTGCGTTCGTTGACGAAACGGCTTTGCGGATCGTCCTGATATTCCACCGGCCAATCGGCGAGCAGGTAGAAGTTCACCGCCGGGCGGCAGACATGGCAGCCATTGGGGGTTTTCCAGCCCAGTTCCTGCCAAACGGCGGCCTGTGATTTCAGCTCTTGTGATTTGATCAAACGGCGCACGTCTTCGTGCGTCAGATCACAGCAACCACAGATGGGCTGCGCTGTGGGCGCGGCGTAATCGTCCCCAAGGGTGACGGCCAGCACCTGTTCCACCAGTCCCGTGCAGGTCCCGCAGGAGGCAGACGCCTTGGTGCAGGCCCGCAATGCGCCGAGATCCGTGGCACCATCGTGGATCGCCGAGACGATATCGCCCTTGCATACGCCGTTGCAGCCGCAGATTTCCGCATCATCCGGCAAGGCTGCAACGGCTGACAAAGGGTCCGCTGAGGCGCCCCCCTGATAGGCCGGACCAAAGATCAGCGTATCGCGCATCTCGCTGATGTCGCTGCCATCCTTGATCTGACTGTAGAACCAGGCGCCATCGGCGGTATCGCCATACATCACCGCGCCGATCAGTCGATCGCCTTCCAGCACCAGCCGCTTGTAGACGCCGCGCGCGGGATCGCGGAAAACGATATCCTCGCGCCCTTCGCCTGTCGCGAAATCTCCGGCGCTGAACAGATCGCAGCCCGTAACCTTCAGCTTGGTCGAGACCTCCTTGTTCACGAAACGCGCGTCCTGCCCCAGAAGGGTCTGCGCCAGCACCTTGGCCTGATCGTAAAGCGGCGCCACAAGACCAAAGAGCGCACCATCGTGTTCAACGCATTCACCAAGGGCAAGGATGTCGGGATCCGAGGTCACCATGTGGTCGTCCACCACGACGCCCCGGTTGCAGGAAAGGCCCGTTGCCTCTGCCAGCGCCATGTTTGGGCGGATGCCCACCGCCATCACCAACAGATCGCAGGGCAGTTCGGTGCCATCCTCCAGCCGCAGCGCCTTCACATGGCCAGTGCCGTCATCAATGATCTCCTTGGAGTTCGCCTGGCAAAGGACCTTGATCCCCTTCTCGACCAGCGATTTGCGCAAGAGGTATCCTGCCGCCTCATCCAGCTGGCGCTCCATCAGGTGGCCCATGATATGGACGACGGTGACATCGACGCCGCGCGCGGCCATGCCTGCTGCCGCCTCCAGCCCCAACAGGCCGCCACCGATCACGACCGCCTTTGTGCCGGGCCTGTCGCCAAGGGCCATCATCGCCTCGGTGTCTTCCAGATCGCGGTAGGGGATCACGCCTGTCAGATCATGGCCGGGCAGGGGGATCATGAAGGGGTTGGACCCGGTGGCGATGACCAGCTTGTCGTAAGCGACATCGCCCTTTTCACCGCGCACGACTTTCTGCGCAGGATCGATGGCGAGGGCCTTTTCACCAAACCGGCAGGTGATGCCATTCTCGGCGTACCAGTCTTCGTCATGGGTGACGATCTCGGCATAGGTCTTTTCGCCGGACAGCACCGGCGACAGCATCAGCCGGTTGTAGTTGCCGCGTGGTTCGGCGTTGAACAGGGTAATGTCATAGGTACCTGGGTCTGCGTTCAGCAGATGCTCCAGCATCCGCCCCGAGGCCATGCCTGCCCCAATTATCACGAGTTTCTGCTTCATGGTCCTCACTCCGCAGCTACGGCTTTGAGCGCCGGTTTTTTCGGTTTCGCGCCGTGCTCGTATTCTTCCAGGAAATCGAGCACCTCTTGCCGGTAGGTGTAGTAATCCGGGTGTTCGAGCAGCGCCTTGCGGGTGCGTGGGCGCGGCAGGTCGACCTCGGTGATCTTGCCGATGGTGGCCTGCGGACCATTGGTCATCATCACCACCCGGTCAGCCAAAAGGATCGCCTCGTCCACATCGTGGGTGACGCAGATGGCGGTCACTTTGGTGCGGGACCAGACCTCCATCAGCACCTCTTGCAGTTCCCAGCGGGTCAGGCTGTCGAGCATCCCGAAGGGTTCATCCAGCAGCAGCAATTTGGGCGACAGGGCAAAGGCGCGCGCAATGCCCACCCGCTGCTGCATGCCGTTGGACATGTCGCTAGCCGGGCGGTCCATCGCATCGGCCAGGCCGACGCGTTCCAGATAGTATTCGACCACGTCCTGCCGCTCGGCGCGGCTGGCACCCGGGTAAACCTTATCGACCCCGATGGCGCAGTTTTCCCGCGCGGTCAGCCAAGGAAACAGGTTCGGCGACTGGAACACCACGGCGCGTTCGGGATCGGCGCCCTCCACATGGCGGCGGTCCAGCTTGATCGCCCCCTTGGAGATCGGGTTCAGACCCGCCGCCATGGTCAGGACAGTGGATTTGCCGCAGCCCGAGTGGCCGATCAGCGAGATGAACTCGCCCTTGTTGATCTTGAGGTTGAAATCCTCGACCACGGTGAGCGGCCCCTTCGGCGTGGGGTAGATCTTGTGCAGTTGCGAGAATTCGAGGAAGCGTTCCTCGATCGCGCTTTCCTGGGCCTTGGCCACCGCAGACGGCAGGCCATGAATCGGGGTGACATCCGGCAACAGGCGGGTGCCTTCGACCTTGGATTCGATGCCAACCTCCATCAGGTAGGAGGTGACCTGGCTGCGCAGGGATTTGAACCCCTCGTGGTGGTTCATCTCGACCCGGTCGCGCGGGCGGGGGATGGTGACACGGAATTCCTCGCCCAGGGTGCCATCGGGATTGAGCGCAATGATGCGGTCGGCCAGAAGGATCGCCTCATCCACGTCATTGGTGATCAGGACGCAGGTCTTCTTGTCCGCCTCCCAGATCGCCTCGATCTCATCCGCGAGGTTGGCGCGGGTCAGCGCATCAAGCGCCGAAAGCGGCTCGTCCAGAAGCAAAACCTCGGGCGACATGGCCAGGGCGCGGGCAACATTGACCCGCTGGCGCATGCCCCCCGACAGTTCCGCGGGGCGGCGGCTGGCGGCATGGGACAGGCCAACCATCTGGATGTAATGGGCGACCTTGGCGTCCTTTTCCGCCTTGGGCATCTTTGGATAGACCGTATCGACGGCAAGGCGCACATTGCCTGCCACGGTCAGCCAAGGCATCAGCGAATAGCTTTGAAAGATCACGCCGCGTTCCGGGCCGGGGCCGTCGATCTTCTGGCCGCGAAAGCTGACGGTGCCTTTGGTCGGGCTGTCGAGCCCCGCCATCAGGTTGATCAGCGTCGTCTTGCCAGTGCCGGAAAAGCCAAGCAGCACGAGGAATTCGCCTTCCTCCACCTCAAGGTTGATGTTCTTCAGCACATGGGTTTCGCTGGTGCCGGTGCCAAAGCTTTTGGAGACGGTGTCGAATGTCAAAATTGCCATGGCGATCACCGGTTGTTCGTGAAGGTGAACAGGGACTGCAGCGCAAACATCACCCGGTCCAGAAGGAAGCCGATGATGCCGATGGTGAAGACGGCCACCATGATCTTCGCGAGCGAGCTGGAAGAGCCGTTCTGGAATTCATCCCAGACGAATTTGCCAAGACCGGGGTTCTGCGCCAGCATTTCGGCAGCGATCAGCACCATCCAGCCCACGCCGAGGCTCAGGCGCAGCCCGGTAAAGATCAGCGGCAGCGCCGAGGGCAGAACCAGCCGGGTGATCTTGGTCCAGGTGTTCATTTTCAGCACCTTGGAGACATTGACCAGATCCTTGTCGATCGAGGCGACACCCAGCGCGGTATTGATCAGCGTCGGCCAGAGCGAGCAGAGCGTCACGGTGATGGCCGAGATCAGGAAGCTCTTGGAGAACAGCCCGTCATTGGTCGCATAAACGGCGGAGACGATCATGGTGACGATCGGCAGCCAGGCCAGCGGCGAAACCGGTTTGAAGATCTGCACCAGCGGGTTGATGGCGGCATTCGCCGTGGGCGACAGACCTGCCGCGATACCCAGCGGCACGGCAACGGCGGTAGCGATCAGAAAGCCAAAGAACACCGTGCGGATCGAGGTCCAGATCTGCTGGTAATAGCTCGGCGCGCCGGTATAGGCGACGGTCTTGACCTCATCGGCGCGGCCCGCGGCGATCAGTTTCTCGTTGCGCTTGGCCAGCATGGCTTCGAATTTTTCGCGCTTGGCCGCCTTGGCCTGCGCGTCTTCATGCAGGTTCACCACCTCGGCCCAGACCTGCGCCGGACCGGGTACTGCGCCAAGCGAGGTTTGCACCTTGGGCGCCAATGTGCCCCAAAGCAGCAGGAAGGCGAGGATCGCGATAAGTGGCACGGCCAGAAGGCGCCAGATTTCCTTGACCTGAGCCTGTGGGTTGTCGCCTGCAACGGCTTTCAGAATGGGTGTCATCCAGGCAAGGCCCAGAACCTGGAACCATTTGTCGGCGGTGTTGATCTTGGTGAACAGCCGGGCGCGCCGGGCTTCGCGCTCCTCGGCAGCGGCAAAATCGGGGTCGGTCGTGGTCATCGGAAGAGCCTTTCGAAACCGGAAAGAATACGGAGAGGGAGAGGGGGAGAGAGGTGGAGCGCGCCGGTCTCGGCGCGCTCCGGATCAGGATAGGTCAGCCTTCGACACCGGCGCCCACGACAACCTGTTCGCCCTTCAGGCCGATTGGCAGGCTTTCGAGGTAGGCGTTGGGGGTGCGGCCATCAAAGGCGATGCCGTCGATGATATCCTCGGCCGGGGTCGGAGCCTTGTAGCCATCGCTGTCCCAGGGGAAGTCGGCACTGTCGGCAAGGCCCTCGTCGACCAGCATCTTGGCCGCGTCCAGGTAGATATCCGGGCGGTAGACCGATTTGGCGACCTCGTCATACCAGCTGTCGGGCTTGGCATCGGCGATCTGACCCCAGCGGCGCATTTGCGTCAGGTACCAGACGGCATCCGAATAGAACGGGTATGTGGCGTTGTAGCGAAAGAAGACATTGAAATCAGGTACTTCTCGCTTGTCACCCTTTTCATACTCAAAGGTGCCGGTCATCGAATTGGCGATGACGTCGTAATCTGCACCAACATACTCCGGGCGGCTCAGGATCTCGACCGCTTCGGGACGGTTGGCGTTGTCGTTCTCATCCAGCCAGATCGCGGCGCGGATCAGAGCCTTGGTCACGGCGCGGGTGGTGTTGGGGTATTCTTCGGCAAACTCGGCGGTGATGCCAAAGACCTTTTCCGGGTTGTTCTTCCACAGCTCGTAATCGGTGATCACCGGAACGCCGATGCCCTTGAATACAGCCTGCTGGTTCCAGGGTTCGCCCACGCAATAGCCGTTGATGGTGCCCGCTTCCAGCGTGGCAGGCATCTGCGGCGGCGGGGTCACGGACAGGAAGACATCGGCGCCGATCTGGCCGCTCACATTTTCCGGGCTGTAATAGCCGGGATGCAGACCGCCAGCGGCCAGCCAGTAACGCAGTTCGTAGTTGTGCGTGGACACCGGGAAGACCATGCCCATGTTGAAGGGCTTGCCTTCGGATTTATACTGTTCGACCACTGGCGCCAGTGCCTCGGCAGAAATGGGGTGCTGCGGACGACCGTCATCCATGGTGGGGATGTTCGGTTTCATCATGTCCCAGACTTCGTTGGAGACGGTGATGCCGTTGCCGTTCAGATCCATCGAGAAGGGCGTGATGATATGCGCCTCGGTGCCAAAGCCGATGGTCGCGGCCAGCGGTTGCCCTGCCAGCATATGTGCACCATCCAGTTGGCCGCCGATCACCCCGTCCAGAAGCACCTTCCAGTTGGCCTGCGCTTCCAGTGTGACGAACAGGCCCTCGTCGAGGAAATAGCCCTGTTCATAGGCCACGGCGAGGGGCGCCATGTCGGTCAACTTGATAAAGCCGAAGGTCAGCTCGTCTTTTTCAAGTTCCAGGGCTTCGGCAAAGGCCGGGCTGGTCAGAGCGGTGGAGGCCACGAGGCCAAGCATCAGTTTTCTCATCTTCTTCCCTTTCGGTAAGGCCCGGTCGGAGGAGGATGGAACCGGGCAAACGCAAAACAGGCCGCTACGCTACGCGCCGATGGTTTCGGCGGTGCGAGAGCGGCCTTGCTCAGAATATCCCTGTCAGTGGGAGAATTTCGGACCGGTCCACCCCGTTGTGAACCGATGTCCTCATCTTGCGGCAGCGCAGCATGATCGCGAAGAAAAAACGAAAATCTGATCGGGATTTTCCCAACCAGGACGGCCTGGGCGGGATTTCTGCCCAATAAGTGATCAATCCAGGGCCTCTGGGTCAAAAATCCGACCATCAAAGAACGCATCTGGCATCAGGCACAATTCGCCCCGCGTCGAGGCCACCGCCGTTTTGTGTCGAATCGCACCTTCCAGTTTTTCGGAGGCCCCCGGCATATCCACTCCGGCTTCGCTCAGTAGGCTGCGGTGCAGATCCGCGCGGAAAACCCGGGCGACCTCATCAAGGGAGGGCGAGGCTGCGGCCTCATGGGATTGTTGCAGACGATGGGCGATCCATTTCGCCTGACTGCGCCACGGAAAGGTGGCCGCGCCGTGGTGGAATTCGACAAAACTGTCGACCCGGCGCTGCTCGCCTCGATCCGAAACGGTGAACTGCCCCGATAGGGCTCGGTCAATCAGTTCCGGCGACACATCCAGATAGTTCTTGCGCGACAGGATCTCTCCGGCGGTGCTGCGACTTTCGGGTTTGGCCAGCCAGCGCCCAGCCTGCCACAACGCCCGCATCATCCGCCCCAGAAGAGCCGGTTCGCTCTCGGCCCATTCGGTTTTAACGGCGAGCACCTTTTCCGGCGCAAAGCCCCAGATCGCCTTACCCGGCAGCAGCAGCGCCCCTGAGCCCTGATCCACCGCGACCGATCCCCAGGGTTCACCGACACAGAAGGCATCCACATCGCCATTGGCCAGCGCAGTCGCCATCAGCGGCGGCGGCACCGTGCGGATTTCAATCCCCCCAGCCCCAAGGGCAGTGCCTTCGCACCAGTAGCGCAGCAATTCCACATGCATCGAGAACGGAAACGGCACGCCAAAAACAACCGGGCCGGAGCGCACCGCGGCCAGGGCGGCGGCGGCCTTCATCGGATCGGCGAAATCAAAACCATAGCCAATGTCACGCAACCGCTCTTCCAGCGCACGGCCAACACCGATGACGTTTCCATTGACCGACAGGACCGACACCGCCGAAAGGTCCGTTTTCACACCGCCAAGCCCCATGGCCATCGCCACCGGGACCGGTGACAGCATATGAGCGGCCTCGACCCGGCCAAAGGCCAGCATATCCCGCACGGATGACCACGAGGGCGCGGCGATCAGGTCCAGCGCAATCCCTTCGGACTCGGCAAATCCCATTTCCTGCGCGATGATCAGCGGCGCAGCATCGACCAGGGGCATATAGGCGACAGGTAGGTGGCTTCGCTTCATCCCAAGAGCCCCGAAGCCGTGACCAGCGCCTCTGCCACATCCGGCACCCGGCGTCCCTGATCCATCGCCGTCTTGCGCAGCAGCGCATAGGCGGCGTCTTCATCAATGCCCTTTGCCTTCATCAGCAGCCCCTTGGCCCGGTCGATGACCTTGCGCTCTTCCAATGCCCGCCGGGTTTCGGCCAGTTCGTTGCGGATCTGGCGCACCATGCGAAAGCGAGCAATGGCGGTGTCCATAACGGGTTTGATCCGGTCCGGCGCCAGACCGTCCACCACATAGGCCGATACGCCCGCCTCGATCGCGGTCTGCGCCAACCCGCCAGCGGGGCCGGACACGAACATGGCCACCGGCCGCTCCAGAGGCCCGGAGGCCAGCGTCAGTTCCTCCAGCATGTCGCGGGTCGGGTTGTCGATGTCGATCAGAACAATGTCGGGATCATGGGCCGCAATCTTGCGCGCCAGGGCACTGGAATTGCCGATCACGTAGACATCGCACTCGGCGGTATCCTTGATCGCATCGACAACGGCAATTGCACGATCACGATCTTCCTCGACAACAACAACTGTCAATCTGGCACTCATTATTCCCGCTAGGGCGAACCCTGCTGGCTCCGCAAGCAGCCGCAGCGCCGCAGGCCAGCGCCAGAGCCGCGGCCGGACGCCGACCACGGGTGAGTGCTCATTTTATTGGCGATAGCGTCAAAATTTCAGCAGGCGACAAACCTGTGCGGGACGCATATTGCCCCCGGCTATCTGGCCCTATCAGGGACCTACTCCCATGCGCCGCGCGCCAGGGTTTCAGGCCGTTTCAGACAGCGGATGATAGCAGGCAGCCCAGACCCCGTCCGATTGCTGCTCAAGCGGCGGCGGCGCCTGCCTGCATTCAGCGCTGGCGTAAGGACAACGGGCGCTGAAGGCGCAGCCCGGCGGCGGGTTCAGCGGATCGGGCAGTTCGGTCTCGCGTCCCTCCGGCGCCACCAGCGCACGCCCGACAACCGGGGCGCTATCCGCCAAGAGCTTGGTATAGGGGTGTTTCGGCTGGGCAAAGATCTGCTCCGCCGGGCCGACCTCGACCACCGCACCGAAATAGAGCACGGCAACGCGGTCGCTGACTGCCTCGACCACAGCCAGATCGTGACTGATGAACAGGTAGGTCAGCCCGAACTTTTGCTTTAGATCAGCCAGCAGGTTCAAGACCTGCGCTTGCACCGAAACATCCAGCGCCGAGACCGGCTCATCCAGGATCAGGATCCGCGCATCCGCCGCCAGTGCGCGCGCGATGCCGATCCGCTGCGCCTGCCCGCCAGAGAATTCATGCGGGTAGCGGTCAAGGAATTCCTCCCGCAGGTTCACCGCCGCAAAGATCTCCCGGATCCGCGCATCACGTTCCGCCGCAGACATGCCGTGCAGGTGCTTCAGCGGCGCTTCCATGATTTGCCGGATCGTCTTGCGCGGGTTCAGACTGCTGATCGGGTCCTGAAACACATACTGGATCTTGCGGCCAAACACCGCCGGATCGGCGGCGTCCAAGGGCGCACCGTTGATTTCAATCGTGCCGGTAGAGGGCGGCAGCAACCCCACAAGCATCCGCGCCAGGGTGGATTTCCCGCAGCCCGACTCGCCGACGATCCCGAGTGTCTCGCCCTCTTCGACGGAGAGCGACAGGGGCTGCACCGCACGCACCAGCCCCTTGGCCGGGCCGAACAGACGCTTGCCCACAGGAAAGGTCTTGCTGAGGTCGGTTAGTTTCAGAGCCGTCGTCATGCGCGTGCCTCCTGCAGTGTGTCTTCGGGCGCGATGCAGCGCACCCGGTGGTCGGCGCCATGATCGGAAAGCAGGACATCCGCCGCGCGGCAGCCCTCTTGTGCCTTGTGGCATCGATCTGCAAAGGCGCAACCTTGCGGCAGCCGATCAACCGCAGGCGGCAGCCCCGGGATCGCGGCCAGCTCGCGCCGCCCCTGCCCCAATTCGGGCACGCAGGCCATCAGCCGCGCGGTATAGGGATGCGCCGGAGCGTTGAGGATCGTTTCACTGGAACCTTCTTCGACGATCCGCCCCGCGTACATCACCGCGACCCGGTCGCAGATCTGCGCCACCACGCCGAAATCATGGGTGATAAAGATGATCGCCAGCCCCCGTTCGCGCCGTAGATCATCCAGCAGAGACAGGATCTGCGCCTGCACCGTCACATCCAGCGCGGTGGTCGGCTCATCCGCGATGATCACCTCGGGATCGTTGGCCAGCGCCATGGCGATGCCGACACGCTGCCGCATGCCGCCCGACATCTCATGCGGGTAGCTGTCCACGCGCTGCTCAGCATTGGGAATGCGCACGGATTTCAGCAGCTCGATGGCATGAGCACGCGCCGCGGCCCGGTCCGTTGGGTGGTGGGCGCGCACCGCCTCGATCAGCTGGTCGCCGACGGTGTAAAGGGGGTGCAGCGTCGCCAGCGGATCCTGAAAGATATAGGCGATCCGGCTGCCGCGCAGGCTCCGCAGGGTTTCATAGGGGGCACCAATCAGATCCTCGCCCTTGTAGTGGACGGCGCCGCCGGTGATCACGCCGGGGGGCGAGGCCACCAGACCCATCACGCTGAGTGCTGTGACGGATTTGCCCGAGCCGCTTTCGCCGATCACGCCCAGACATTCGCCGGGCTGAACCTTCAGATCGACGCCGCCCACGGCCTTGTAGACGCGGTCCTTGACCTGGAATTCGGTCTTGAGCCCGCGCAGCGCCAGTAGAGCATCATCCGACGCTGCCGGAACCGGACCTGACCGCTCAACACGAGTGGTGGGCATCGGCCGCGACAGCGCGCCGGACTTCAGCCGGGGATCCAGTGCATCGCGCACCCCGTCGCCAAGGAGATTGATCGCCATGACAATCACGAGGATCATCGCCCCCGGCACAATCGAGGTATGCGGGTTGGAGATCAGCGCCGCGCGTGCCTCGCCCAGCATCGAGCCGAGATCGGCCTGCGGTGGCTGCGAGCCAAGACCGAGAAAGCTGAGACCGGCGGTTTCAAGGATCATCCAGCCGACCGTGGTGGACATCGCGATCACGATCACAGGGATCACGTTGGGCAGCACTTCGGTGAGGATGATCCGCCAGTCTTTCATGCCGGACAGGCGCGCCGCATCGACGAATTCTTTGTGCGCGATGCCCACGGTGATGCCGCGGATGTTGCGCGCGAAAAAGGGAATATTGACAGCGGCGACGGCGATCAGCGCATTCATCAGCCCCGGCC
Source organism: Pseudophaeobacter sp. A-200-2 (assembly GCF_041008815.1). Taxonomy (NCBI): domain Bacteria; kingdom Pseudomonadati; phylum Pseudomonadota; class Alphaproteobacteria; order Rhodobacterales; family Roseobacteraceae; genus Pseudophaeobacter; species Pseudophaeobacter sp. A-200-2. The sequence goes on from NZ_JAXGFU010000003.1 coordinate 442,928, forward strand.
CCAGCGCCGCAACGATGGCCAGCGCCAGCAGGATATAGGGAAAGGCCATCAGCATATCGACGCCGCGCATGATGATATTGTCGGTGCGCCCGCCATAGAACCCGGCCACGATCCCGATCGCAGCGCCCAGAGTGGCGGCGATCACCGCGGCGGCAAATCCGACCGCCAGCGACAGGCGGGTGCCCCACATCAGGCGGCTCAGCAGATCGCGGCCCAGATGATCGGTACCCAACAAGCCGCCCTCGGACAGGGGCAGTTTGAACCGGTTTGCCGTATTGGTCACATCCGGATCAGCCAGCGGCAACAGCGGCGTCACCAGCGCCAGCAGCACGACGACGCCCATCACGATCAGCCCGCCAAGGGCAAGCCGGTTGCGGGCGAGAAGCGAAAGAAAGCTCTTCATGTCTTGATCCTTGGATCCAGCATGCTCTGGGCGACATCGACCGCGATGTTGAACAGCACGTAACAGGCCGCCACAAAGACCACGCCGCCCTGCACCAGCAGGATGTCGCGTTTCAGGATGGCATCGACCAGCATCCGCCCGACACCCGGCCACTGAAACACCATTTCGATATAGACCGCGCCCGACAGCACGAAGCCCGCCTGCACCCCCAGAACCGGGATGATGCCGACCATGGCCGCGCGCAGGGCATGGCGCCAGATCACCGAGCGTTCATGCACGCCCTTGGCCCGCGCGGTGCGGATGAAATCCTGCCGCAGGACCTCCAGCATGGCCGAACGCGACAGCCGGGCAATCACCCCGGTCGCCACCACCGCCAGCGCCAGCGCGGGCAGGGTCAGATGGCTGATCAGAGCTGAGAGATCGCGGGCGCCGTAGATGGGCCACATGCCCGACACCGGAAACCAGCGCAGCTTCACGGCAAAGATCAGGATCATCATCATGCCAAGGAAAAACGACGGGATGGAAATCCCCAGAAGCACGGCAAAGGTAATCGCCTTGTCCGCCAGACCGTATTGGCGCGCCGCGGAAACAACGCCCGCAGCGATGCCAAGAATGGAACACAGCACAAAAGAGGTACCAGCCAGAACCAGAGTGGCGCCAAAGCGGTCCAGAACCTCGTCCAGCACGGCACGGTTCAGAGAGAAGCTGCGGCCGAAATCACCCTGCAGCATATTGCCAAGCCAGATGAAATACCGCTGCACCATCGGCTGATCGAGACCCAGATCCCGGTTCAGTTTCTCAACATTCTCCGGCGTGGCATAGGAGCCCAGAATAGCCGTGGCCGGATCACCGGGGATCATCGCCATGATGACGAAGACGATGATGGAAATACCAAACAGCACAGGTATCGCCGACATCAGCCGTTTCAGAATATAGCCCGCCATGGCGCGTCCCTCCGGAGTGGCGCCGCCGCAGGGTCAGCTGCGGCGACGCCTTGTTTCTTATTTCTTGGCCACGTCATCCAGCAACAGGAAGAACGACGGCTGCAGGGCAAAGCCTTCGACCCGATCAGAGGTCACCGCGTTCTGCTTCCAGTTCGCAACAAAGACCCACGGGGCGTCTTCCTGCACGATGGTCTGCATTTCGCGGTAAAGCTTGGCGCGCTCCTCCTGATCGGTGGCAGCACGGGCGGCTTCCAGCAGTTCATCAACCTTGGGATTGGAGTAGTAGCCGGAGTTGAAGCCGCCTTCTTCGGGCCATGCACTGGTGCGCAGCGCCAGGAACGGCAGGGTGTCCGGATCGTTGGTCATCCAGGCCATCTCGGCCATGTCGGCCTTGCCTTCCAGACCGGGATTCACCTGGCCAAGGAAGGTATTCCATTCGTAGGTTTCGATTTTGACGTCAAACCCGACAGCCTCGAGGTCGGCCTGAATGGCGGTCCCCATGGCCAGCGGATCCAGCATGCCCGAGCCACCTTCGGTGACGTAGAAGGTCAGTTCCGCCCCTTCGGCGCCCGCGTCAGAGATCAGTTCCTTGGCCTTGGCCGGATCATAGGGATAGGGTTCCAGTTCCTCGTTATAGGCCCAGGCAAAAGCCGGAGGCGTCGGACCGGCGGCGACTTCCGCGGTGCCTTCCAGAACGTCATTCACGATCGCGGATTTATTGATCGCATAGTTCGCCGCCTGACGTACGCGCTTGTCGGCAAAGGGGCCTTCCTTGGCATTGAGGATCAGGAACCAGACGTGCGGGCCAGCCTGTTCGTGCACGGTGTAGGCGTCGCTCTGGAATTCACCCAATGCTACCGGAGGCACCTCGACCATCAGGTCGATCCCGCCCGCCAGCATTTCCGCAGTGCGGGTGTTGGCATCGGTGATCGGGCGGAACACAACCGCGTCCAGCTCGGCCGCGCCATCCCAGTAATCGGCGTTCTTCTCGATGACCACCGCCTCGTTCGAGCGCCATTCGGCGAATTTGAACGGACCCGTGCCGGACGGGTTGCGACCGAAATCGGCGCCGTGTTCGGCCACGGCAGCGGGCGAAACGATCAGGCCGGTCGGATAGGCCAGGTTCGACAGGAACGGAGCATAAGGCGCGTTGAGCGTGAATTTCACCGTCAGCGGATCGACAACCTCGACCTCTTCCACGGCGGAAAAGAAGAAGGCCAGCGGGAAGGGACCGGTGTTGTGATAGGGGTGATTTTCATCCAGCATCCGGTCAAAGTTGAACTTGACCGCCTCGGCATCAAAGGCGCTGCCATCGTGGAAGGTCACGCCCTCGCGCAGGGTGAAGGTATAGGTCTTGCCATCCTCGCTGATGTCCCAGGCGGTGGCCAGCGCCGGTTCAATTTCCAGCGAGCCATCCTTGTAACGCACCAGACCGTCATAAACATTCATCAGAATACGGAAGTCATTGACGGCGGTGACCGCAGCGGGGTCCAGCGCCTTCGGCTCGGCAATCTGGCCGACAATCAGGACACCCGGCGGCGTCTGAGCAGCCGCAGAAAGCGGGGAAAGGGCGAGTGCCGTTGCTGCGCCAGCAGCCAACATCGCCCTGCGGGTCAGTTTCAGCAGAGTCATGAGCGGGTCCTTCCCTGTTTATTTATCATAATGAATTGCATTCACGCAAATTATCATGATAAATACAAGGGAAATGTGATTGGACCCTGAAATGACCTTCTCGATTTTGACATACGACCGCAAAACAGGCGTTTTCGCTGCGGCGGCCGCCACTGGCAGCCTTTGCGTGGGCGGCTGGGTGCTGCGGGGGGATATCGAATCGGGTCTTGTGGCGTCTCAAGGCACGGCGCCCAGCAGCTTCTGGCGCGATGACGTGCTGCGGGCCATGTATCAGGGCGAGGACGCCGAAACCGCAGTCACCCGTGTCACCAGCGCCGATCCGGGGCGTGGGCACCGGCAGCTCACCGCGCTGGACCGGCAAGGGCGCACACAGGGCTTCACCGGCGATCAAAGCGTTCCCTATGCCAGCCATATCGCGGAGCTGGGTCTTGTCATCGCCGGCAATATGCTGACCGGTCCCGAGGTTCTGGAAGCGATGAAGACAGCGGCGCAAGCAGAAGCCCTCTCGCCCGCCGAACGCATGCTACGGGTGCTGACCGCCGCAAAAGACGCAGGCGGCGACAGCCGCGGGCTAAAGTCCGCAGCCCTGCTGGTGCTGGAGCCGGAGCGCCCGCCACTGGATCTGCGCATCGACCAGCACGACAACGATCCGATCTCGGCACTGGAGCAGCTTTGGCAGAAAACCTGCCAGTCCCCCTATTTCGACTGGTTGGCCGAGGTCCCCGTGCTGAACGACAAAAGCCGCGCGCCGCAATAGACCGCGCCACAATCGCTCCTGCAAAGGCTGAACCACGGGCTTCACGCTGACGCATTTACGCTGCGCGCAACACGTTTTCGCCACATTTCCGCCGCAATCGCTAATTGGTTAATGGCACTCTTGCCCATGCGCGGCATGGTTTCAGGGGTTTAGCCCCTTGTTGCATGTTTTCGCCGATCCCGGACGCAATGGCCCAACGCCACTTTGCCGCCACCTTTGGCGCGACATTGCCCGATAAACTTCTCCCCAACAGCAACCACAGAACATAGGCTAAAGCAAAAAGAGGACCCTGAGCATGGTCGCGAATACCCCGACTCCGGTTTTCACGAGAGAAGCCGACCGCATTTATTCCGGCGCGCAGGAAGACATCCTGAACATCCGCCATTCCGATGCCTATGAAACCCGCGCGGCGACGGTGTCGCTCAGTTTTTCGCTGGACCGGCTGCCGGGGGAAATGGCGCTGATCTCCAAGGATGGCAAAGGCGACGGGGAAGGTGATTTCACCCTCTGGGTCAAGGATGGCACCCTACAGCTCAGCCAGTCGGACGGGGCCGAGACCGAATACCTGAAGGTGCCTGATCTCGTCCTGTCGGCGCAGACCAAATACCACATCTCCGTCAGCTTTGGCAGCGATGGGCTGATGATCTGGCTCAATGGCGCGCTGGTCGCGGCAGAACCGGAGTTCAAGCAGGGCCTGCAACTGAACGATCATTCGCTGGTGGTCGGCGGCAGCCGGGCCTGGCGCGAGGGGCAGGACGACGACGCCCATTCCCTGTTCAAGGGCACCATCGGCGATGTCATGATCTTTGACCGCCAGCTGGGTGCAGACAGCCAGTTGGCGCTGGCCGAAGCCGCCGGAGCCGATCTGGCCATGGGCGCGCAGATGCAGGCCGCGATGGCGGATCTGGCGCCGGTCTTTGGCCAGCTGCACGGCGCCAGCGACACCTTCCTCGACATTCTGGCGGATTACGGCGTCAGCGCCCATGGTCACATGGAGAGCCATCTCAACATGATCAGCCGCAATGGCGGCGACAACCGCGTTGCAGGCACCGGCGGCGCCGATGGCATCAACGGCGGTGGTGGCAACGACCGGGTCAAGGGCAAGGGCGGCGCCGATGTGCTGCAGGGCGGCTATGGCAATGACCGCCTTTTGGGCAGCGGCGGGCATGACGTGCTGGATGGCGGCCACGGCGAGGACACGCTGAAGGGCGGCGGGGGCAACGACCTGCTGATCAGCCGCGCCGACGGGCGCGAGGGCGCCATCTTCTACGACCCCGACCGCGACGAGGGCGATCCGCTGAACGAGCTGACCGATGGCAAGCTCTATCCCGATCAGCCGATCCCGGCCGATGACCTGCTGATCGGCGGGCGCGGCGCCGACATCTTCTACTTCCAGACGCTGATCAACGCCAAGGAACGCTATATCGAAAAGCACACCCGCGAAGATGGCACCATCAACTGGCACGGCGTTGCGGGCGAAAACGACAAGCTGCACGACCATTGGGTCGATATCCTCGGCAACGATGTGGTGCAGGATTTCAGCCGCGCCGAGGGCGACAGGCTGGTGATCGAAGGGCACACCACTCAGATCGCCTCGATCACCTATGGCGATGCTGATGGCAACGGGGTGATGGATCATTCGGTGATCGCGCTCTACTCGGATCAGGGCAACAACGGCGGCGCCCATAATGACGACCGGCTGGGCACCATCACCGTCTACGGCGATCTGGTGAAACGCTCTGATATCGAGCACACAGCCGCTCCGGCCTATGGCATTGTTAAATCCATCGACGATCTGGAAGAGGCGCTGGCCCCGCTGGACCCCGGCACCGACAGCGGCCTGATCCGTGCGCCCGGATCCCAGCTGCCCGATGCCGCCGGGCTCCCCCTGTCCGAAACCCGCATGCCAGTACTTTCCATGCCCGGGGCCCATGTTTTGAGCGGTGAAGAGGGCGATTACCTCAACGCGGGCCATCTGGACAGCCTTTCCTTACGCGCGGCGACGGTTTCGCTCAGTTTTTCACTGGACCGGCTGCCGGGGGAAATGGCGCTGATCTCCAAGGATGGCAAAGGCGACGGGGAAGGTGATTTCACCCTCTGGGTCAAGGATGGCACCCTACAGCTCAGCCAGTCGGACGGGGCCGAGACCGAATACCTGAAGGTGCCTGATCTCGTCCTGTCGGCGCAGACCAAATACCACATCTCCGTCAGCTTTGGCAGCGATGGGCTGATGATCTGGCTCAATGGCGCGCTGGTCGCGGCAGAACCGGAGTTCAAGCAGGGCCTGAAACTGAACGATCATTCGCTGGTGGTCGGCGGCAGCCGGGCCTGGCGCGAGGGGCAGGACGACGACGCCCATTCCCTGTTCAAGGGCACCATCGGCGATGTCATGATCTTTGACCGCCAGCTGGGTGCAGACAGCCAGTTGGCGCTGGCCGAAGCCGCCGGAGCCGAGCTGGCCATGGGCGCGCAGATGCAGGCCGCGATGGCGGATCTGGCGCCGGTCTTTGGCCAGCTGCACGGCGCCAGCGACACCTTCCTCGATATTCTGGCGGATTACGGCGTGAGCGCCCATGGTCACATGGAGAGCCACCTCAACATGATCAGCCGCAATGGCGGCGACAACCGCGTTGCAGGCACCGGCGGCGCCGATGGCATCAACGGCGGTGGTGGCAACGACCGGGTCAAGGGCAAGGGCGGCGCCGATGTGCTGCAGGGCGGCTATGGCAATGACCGCCTTTTGGGCAGCGGCGGGCATGACGTGCTGGATGGCGGCCACGGCGAGGACACGCTGAAGGGCGGCAAGGGCAACGATCTGCTGATCAGCCGCGCCGACGGGCGCGAAGGCGCCATCTATTATAACCCCGACCGCGACGAAGGCGATCCGTTGAACGAGCTGACCGATGGCAAGCTCTATCCCGACCAGCCAATCCCGGCCGATGATCTTCTGATCGGCGGGCGCGGCGCCGACATCTTCTACTTCCAGACGCTGATCAACGCCAAGGAACGCTACATCGAAAAGCACACCCGCGACGATGGCACAATCAACTGGCACGGCGTTGCGGGCGAAAACGACAAACTGCACGACCATTGGGTCGATATCCTAGGCAACGACGTGGTGCAGGATTTCAGCCGCGCCGAGGGCGACAGGCTGGTGATCGAAGGGCACACCACCCAGATCGCCTCGATCACCTATGGCGATGCTGATAGCAACGGGGTGATGGACCATTCGGTGATCGCGCTCTACTCGGATCAGGGTAACAACGGCGGCGCCCATAATGACGACCGGCTGGGTACCATCACCGTCTACGGCGATCTGGTGAAACGCTCCGATATCGAGCACACGGCGGCCCCGGCCTATGGCATTGTCAAATCCATCGACGATCTGGAAGAGGCGCTGGCCCCGCTGGACCCCGGCACCGACAGCGGCCCGATCCGTGCCCCCGGGTCCCAGCTGCCCGATGCCGCGGACCTAGGAAATGAAACAGATGCATCAGCGGTATTCGCCGTGGCGGGCAGCCACGCGTTTTCCGCCGCGGACCGGTCGGCATATGTGTTCGACCACACGGACAGTCTCGCCTTGTCCAGCGGCACCATCGCCTTCCGGTTTTCCGCAAACAGCTTGTCGAGCTACCAGACACTGATCTCCAAGGATGCATCGGACTACGGTCAGGGCGGGCATCTCTCCGTCTATATAGACGCAACCGGCGAGTTGGTCGTGCGACTTCAGGACGAGACGGAATCGCATTACCTTATCGCCAGCAACGCGATCACCGTCGGTGAGGAATATGATTTCAACCTCAGCTTTGGCGCGGACGGTCTTGAAGTCTACCTGAACGGTGCACGCATCGCCTATGATCCGGAGGTCCGCATAGACTGGAGCCAGAACACCGAAGCCCTGATTGCCGGGGCATCGGGCTGGAGCAACACAGCTGGCGAGACCGACAACCTCAACAGCTACTTTGACGGAACGATTGAAAATCTTGCGATCTATGACGAGGCCCTGACGGCGCAAGAACTGTTCGGTAACGCTCAGCGCGCGGACTACACTTATTTCGACGGCAGCATCGACCGGTTTGACTTTGGCCGGGGCGAGTCCGGCAGCGTCGTGGTCAGCCGCGGCAGCACCGAGACAGAGCTGACCGGAGGAACCGGATTTGCCGCCTTTGATGGGCTGACGGTGCGTACGGCGGATATCCAGATCGGCTCGCGCAGCGATGATGAGATGCGCGGCGGTGACGGCGCCGATGTGCTGAACGGCAAAGGCGGCAACGACCGGTTGATCGGCATGGGCAACGACGATCTCATTCTGGGCGGGCGCGGCGATGACACTCTGTACGGCGGCGATGGGCGCGACACCCTTTTGGGTCAGGCGGGCGATGACAAGCTGCAGGGATCGGACGGTCAGGACGTGCTGCACGGCGGTGATGGCCATGACACCCTTTTTGGCGAAGAAGGCAATGACCGGCTGTACGGCGGCCTTGGCGATGACACCATTTATGGCAGTGTCTGGAATGACGCCGGTTCGGACAACAAGGACCGGGCGATGTTCGACGGCAACTTCTCCGACTTCAGTTTCGAAAGCGGAACCTACTTTGAGTCAAACCGGGGGCAGGACGTCACTTGGCTGGCGGTGACGGATGCCGCCAATGGCGGCCGGGATGGATATTACGAAGGACGTGATATGCTGATCGATATCGATCTTCTGGTCTTTGCAGACCAGACCGTCGCCTTCGACGATCTTCTGTAGACCGCGCTTGCAGCGAACGGCCGGTCCCGGAGTGCACTTGCCGGTATGCGCCTGACGGCGAACTGATCTGCGCACTCCGGCTTTGCATTGTCGGGGCTGATCATCCTATATGAGCACACAAGCGGCGTTGGCGCCGCTTGGATTTGCCTTTCCGGCCTTGCTTTCCGAAATGCATTTCTATCCTTACCCGTCTTAGAAGGCGCTGAAATATTGCTGAAAAATAATCGGTTCGCATGGTCCACGCCGCAGCGCCACGGTGACGCAACGGGTTTTTACACGGGGACCACCCGATGAGCCTGCAAAGCCGCGCCATTTTGCTGATGATCAGCGCGATCTTCTGTTTTTCGGTGATGGATGCCACAGTCAAGGCACTGGCGCCCAGCGTTGGCGTTCTTCCAGCGCTCTGGGCACGCTATGCGGGGCAGATGCTGCTGGTGCTGGTGATCGTTATGCCCCGGCTGAAACAGGTGGTGCGCACCCGGTATCCAGCGCTGCAATTCCTGCGCTCTGTGCTGCTGATGAGCGCCACCGCCTTCTTTTTCACCGGCCTGAGCAAGATCCCCCTGACGGATGCTGCGGCGCTGATGTCCACCAATCCTGTGCTGATCACCCTTGGCGCGGCGCTGTTCCTGGGCGAGGCTTTGGGTGTGCGGCGCATCGCCGGGATCGCGGTGGCCATGATCGGCGCGATGATCGTCATTCGCCCCGGCAGCGATGTGTTCAGCCCTGCCGCGCTTTATCCGCTGGCGGCCGCGTGCTGCTATTCCGGCTATGCCCTGCTGACGCGCCGGGTCGGCGCCGATGAAGACGTCTGGACGTCGCTGTTTTACACCGGGCTGGTCGGCACCGTTCTGCTGAGCCTTGCGGTGCCCTTTCAATGGCAATCCCCGGATCTGTTCGGGATCGGCCTGATGATCATCATCTCACTGGCCGGGACCATCGGGCAGCTGGCCCTCATTCAGGCGTTTTCCAAAGGCGAAGCAGCAATGCTGGCGCCGTTTTCCTATTCCGGGCTGGCGTTTGCTGCGGTCTGGGGCTTTGTGTTCTTTTCCGAAGTCCCGGATTTCTGGACCATCTTCGGCAGTGTCATGATCGCCGGCGCCGGGCTTTATGTCTGGTATCGCGAGAATTACCGCAAACGCTGAGACACCCGGCGCCAGAGAGGAAGGCTATCTGCGCTCTGCCGCCGGGGGCCAGAGCAGTGACTGCACCGTGTAGACGAGGATCGCCGCACCAACGGCCCCGCCCGCAGCAACCCCCAGAAGCACGATCAGATCGACCGGCCCGCCGATATTGGCCAACTCGGAATGCGTCATCACCAGCACGAACCACACCGCAAGCACCGCCCCCACCGGCATCGACAACTGCGCCAGCAGGAACTTGTGCCAGCTGATCTTGCGATCCCGGATCAACACGTAAACGTATCCCAGCGTCACAACGGCCGCCAAGCCGACCATAGCCCAGAACAGGCCGCGACCAAAAATCTCTTCGAACACCGCAATCAAGGTTCCAACTGTCAGGTCTTTCATCGCCTCTTCCTCCTCAGGCCCGGCCACGCAGCATGGCGTTATAGGTGGCCTTCAGCGCCACTTCCTTCATCAGCCAGCTGATCCACAGCTCCTCAAGCGGGGCGATGATACCGGGGAAGGAGGGCACAAGATTGTCGTTGTAATCAAACTCCACCAGCATGGCCCGGCCGATCTGGGTGATCATCGGGCAGGAAGTGTAGCCATTGTAGGTCTGGGTGGGGTCAGTGCCGGTGATGGCCGTGACAAGCCCGTCCTCGACCACTGGCAGCTGCCATTTCACGCTGGCGGCGGTCTTGCCCTTGGGAACGCCCGCCACATCACCCAGCGCCCAGATCTCCGGATAGCGCAGGTGGCGCAGGCTCGCCATGTCGCATTCGACCCAGCCCTGATCGGTCCATTTGTCAGCCCAACTGAGACCGGACTGACGGATCACCTCAGGCGCGCGTTGCGGCGGGATGACATGGATATAGTCGTAGTCCAGTTCGACCGAGCCATCCGGGGTCGAAAAGCGCGCCCGGCGCCGCTCGGCGTCGATGCCCTGCAACTGGTGCTGCATATGGCTGGTGATTCCGCGGTCCCCGAACAACATGCGCACCTTTTCGGCGACGATGGGCACGCCAAACAAAGAGGTCTGCGGCGCTGCGTATTGCACGTCGATCTTGCCGCCGTTGCCCGCGCGCTTGGCGATATCGTCAATCAGGAAAGTATGCTTCAGTGGCGCGCCCGCGCATTTCATCTCGGTTTCGGGGCGGGTGAACAGGCCAACGCCGCCCTCCTCAGTAAACTTTGAGGCCGCCTGCCAAGTGCGTGCCGCGTAGTCCGGCCCGGCATAAAGGGCGCCAATGCCGTTTTGCCCGACCATATCGAGCGAGAAGCCTTCGATGGCGTCGTGATCCAGGACCAGCCCCGGGGCCACCACCAGGAAATCATAAGCAAGTGTCTGGCGCCCCTCGGTGGTCACGGTTTTGGCGACCGGGTCAATCGCGGCGGCTTTTTCCGGGATCAGGGTCACGCCATCCGGCAGCCAGTCGCCTGTCTGGCTAAGCACGTAATCCGCAGGCTTCAGACCGGCGGCAACCAGTGTCAGGCCGGGCTGGTACAGGTGCTCTACGCGCGGATCCAGAAGTGTGATCTCGGCGCCCTCAAGGCGGCGCACCAGCCGGTTGGCCAGCGCCGTACCACCGGCGCCCGCGCCGATGATGACGATCCGTGCCTTTGTGGGGACCGGCGTGCTGGCGCTGGCCTGCGCACCAAGCGCCGCCGCCACGCCCGCCGAGGCCGCAAGGCCAAAGAGCTGGCGGCGGGTGGGGTTCGTTATGGATTTCGTCATCATCTCTCCTCCGAAAGGGAACTGTGGGCCTGCGCGCCGGGTCCGCGCGCAGGCCGATCGCCGGTCAGTAGCTGGCGATCCGCGCCCCGGGGGCGATCATCGCACTGGCCATCGCCGGGGGTTTTGCAACAGTCACGCCATCCAGCAGGACAGAGGGGTCCGCGCCGCGTCCCGGCAGGTAGATCGCGCAGACCTCGACCTTGGCGCCGGGCATCGCGGCGATTTTCTGCATCAGGCCCTGCGGGCTCATGCCTTTGGGCGGCTGCGGGGCGGTGGCCGCATCCGGCGCGTCTTTCAGCGCAAGATCCCCGGCCGGGCCACAGAGCAGCACATGCTGCGCGACGCCCTGTTTGGCGGCTTGCATGGCCAGAACCATCGCCATCAGCTGGGTCTGCGGCTCGGGCGCGGTCAGGATCGTCACCAGCGTCTCGGGCTTGTCCTGCGCCACAGCAGGCGTGCAAAGGCCAAGGGCGCTGATCGCTGCAATTGCAAGTTTTTTCATGTCTGAAGTCCTTTCCGGGATCACTCAGGTTGACAGATTTCCCCGCGCAGAACGGCGCGGGCCGTGCGGTAGACCAGCCCACCGACGATGAGGCACAGAACGCCGACACCGACGTTTCCGGCCAAGATGTGCAGCGGGCTGGAAATCAGCGCTCCGAACCGCAGCGTCGCGATTGTCAGTGCCGCAACCGGAAAGCTGAGCGCCCACCAAGACAGGGCAAAGGGCAGGCCGCGCAGCTTGGCCACCTGTGTCGCGGCCAGCGCCGTAAAGACCAACGCCGCGCCATAAAGGATCCGCGCGAAGGCATCGATCACGTCGCCATTCAGTTGCAACCAGGCAAGGAAGCCAACCGCGGGCGGGGCGATAAGGATGGCCAGGGTCGGCACCATGCGTCCGGGCAGCGGATCGTGGAACACCAGCCGGTTCATCACCAGCACCAGCAGCACGATCCAGAACACCAGCCCCGCCGAGAAGAACACCCAGGAGGTTTCCGGAAATCCCAGCTGCACACCCGCCACCGGCGCGACCACGTTGCCCACTGCCGGGATGAACCAGGCAGGCGAGATATGGATGGTCTGAAAGGTCCGGTGCCCGATCCAGTTCGACAGCACCGCCAGCGTCAGGATGCCCTGCCCCAGCGCGCCGATCAGCCAGACCAGCCGCGCGCTGTCATGCGACACCGGCTGCAGGGCGGTGGCGATCAGCAACAGGGAAATCGACACGGCAGGAAAGAAGGCCAGTTTCACCGGATGCCGCCATTCGGCCAGTATCGCCTGCGGATAGCGCATAGCCTTCAGCGCGTAGACCGCTGCCAGCACGGCAAAGACCAGAACCGTCGCGACCAGTGCCGTGCGGCTGGCGGCTTGCATCCCCGCCGCATGCAGCGCAAGCGTCAGCCCCGACAGCCCCATGACGGCGGCGAAAAAGGGCACCGGAAAGTGCTGGAGCCTCGGCTCCGCAGCCGCAGGATCGGCTGGGGTTTCGGGGGTCTTGGGATCAGCGGTCATCACAGGTCTCCGCAGAAGGTTGGGATCAGGTCCGGAATCGGCAAGGCCGGATCCAGCTTGCTTTGCGTGTCGATGCAGGCTCAGCGCTTATGCTCTCCCACCGGGCACTCCCCCTCTTCCGCGAGGCAGGCATCGGTGCGCAGCTCCAGCCACATGGCGTTCAGGACGGCAAAGAGAGCAGCGAGGGGCAGGCCAAGAAGCCAGGCAAAATACCACATGATATCAACTCCTTCAGTATAGCGTGTCGGCGTTTTCGGTGACGTCTGCCTCGGTGACCTTGCCCCAGAGCACTTTGTAGACCCACGCGGTGTAGGCCAGGATCAGCGGCATGAAGATCGCGGTGACCACCAGCATGATGAACAGGGTCTGATGCGAGCTTGAGGCATCCCAGACGGTCAGCGAGCTGTTCGGGTCCACGGTCGAAGGCAGGATGAACGGGAACATGGTCAGACCGACCGACGCGACAATCCCGGTGATCGCCATCTTTGACCACAGAAGCGTCGAGACCTCGTGCCCCGCCTTCAGCCCGCGTATCGCCATGGCGATCCCGGCAGATCCCATCAGTGGCGCAACCACGATCCAGGGCCGCGCGACATAGGCCGCAAGCCAGCTGCCTTCCCGGGTTACCTGCGAATACAGCGGGTTGGACGGGCCGTTCGGCACCACATCGGTCACCAGCGCAAACCCGTCGATGCCAACCGCCAGCCACAATCCGGCAAGCACATAGCTCCCTGCAGCCACCATTCCGGCCACGGTGCCGATGCGGCGGGCGCGTTCAGCGATCACGCCTTCGGTCTTGAGCGTCAGCCAGGCCGCGCCATGCATCAGCAGCATCGAAAAGGACACTACACCGGCCAGCACCGCAAAGGGATGCAAGAGGCCCAGGAACTTGCCGTAGAAGCTGCCTTCGTACATCGGCATCAGGTCTGCGGTTAGGAAAAAGGGCACGCCAAGCAGCACATTGCCCACCGCCACGCCGAACAGCAGCGCCGGAACCGCGCCTCCGGCAAACAGCGCCCAATCCCAGCGCGTGCGCCATGTGGTGCTGTCGCGTTTGGAGCGATACTTGAACGCAACCGGACGCACGATGAGGGCCGCGAGCACCACAAACATCGCGAGATAAAAGCCCGAGAAGGACACCGCATAAAGCGGCGGCCATGCAGCAAAGATCGCGCCGCCGCCGAGAATGAACCACACCTGGTTCCCTTCCCAGACCGGCCCAACGGTGTTGATCACCACGCGACGTTCCACATCCGTCTTGGCGACAAAGGGCAACAGCGCGCCAACGCCCATGTCGAACCCGTCGGTCAAGGCAAATCCGATCAGCAGCACGCCCAGAAGCGCCCACCAGATGATCCGCAGCGTGTCAAAATCGATCAGTTCATGAAGGATCATAAGTCTTACTCCGCAGGGGTTGCAGGGGCGGCAGCATCACGGGCCGCACCGCGCAGGCGCGCTTCGTGCTGGTCCTGCCAGGCTTCGGTCTCGGCAACGTCCTGAAACGGACCTTTGCGGATGTATTTCACCATCAAGCTGACCTCGATTACGAAGAGGATCGTGTAGAAGATGACGAAACCAGCGAGGGTGATCAGCAGATCCGCGACGCTCAGATGCGAGGCCGACAGAGCCGTCGGCAACACGCCATCCACCGTCCAGGGCTGGCGCCCGAACTCGGCCACGAACCAGCCAAGCTCGGCCGCGATCCACGGGGTCGGAATGATGGCAACAGCGGCATAAAGCGACCAGCGCGGGAAGCGCATGTTGCAGAAAGACGCCCGGTAGAAGAAGAAAGCCATCACGCCGATAAAGCTGAAGCCCAGCGCGACCATCAGGCGGAAGGCCCAGAACAGCGGCCCGACGCCCGGAATGGTATCCTCGGCCGCCATGGCAATCTGCTCTTCGGTGGCGTCACGCGGATCGTCCACATAGCGTTTCAGCAGGTAGGCAAACCCCAGATTGTCTGAGTTCTGCTCAAAGATGAACCGCGCCTCGGCCGGGACATTGCCGCGGTTTTCGCGGATGGTCATCAGCGCGTCATAGGCGATGACACCATGGCGGATACGGTCTTCGGCCTCAGCCACCAGATCGTTGATGCCGGGGATTTCCTTGGTCAGGCTGCGGGTGCCAATCAGACCCATCGCCCAGGGAATATGCACCGCGTAATGGGTCTCGCGGGCTTCCTTGTCGGGCAGGCCGAACAGGGTAAAGGGCGCAGGCGCAGGTTCGGTTTCCCACATCGCCTCGATCGCGGCGAGTTTCATTTTCTGGGTATGACTGGCGGAATAACCGGATTCATCGCCCAGCACGACCACCGACAGTGCCGCCGCCAGACCAAAGGACGAGGCCACCGCGATCGACCGCCGCGCCAGATCCTTGTGCCGGTTCTGGATCAGATAGAGCGCCGAAACCCCCAGAACAAAGACTGCGGCGGTGACATAGCCCGCGCTGACGGTATGCACGAATTTGGCCTGCGCCACTTCGTTGAACACCACATCAAAGAAAGAGGTCATCTCCATCCGCATGGTGTCGGGGTTGAACTCTGCGCCGACCGGATTCTGCATCCAGCCATTGGCGATCAGGATCCACAGCGCCGAAAAGTTCGACCCGATGGCGACCAGCCAGGCCACCACCATGTGCTGTACTTTCGACAGCTTGTCCCAGCCAAAGAAGAACAACCCGACAAAGGTCGCCTCCATGAAGAAGGCCATCAGCCCCTCAATCGCCAGCGGCGCACCGAAGATGTCCCCCACGTAGTGGCTGTAGTAGCTCCAGTTCATACCGAACTGGAATTCCATGGTGATGCCGGTGGCGACGCCAAGGACAAAGTTGATGCCGAACAGGGTGCCCCAGAACTTGGTCATCTGTCGCCAGATGGGGCGGTTTGTCATGACATAGACAGTCTCCATGATCGCCACGAGGATCGACAGACCCAGCGTCAGCGGCACGAAGAGAAAGTGATACATGGCCGTCATCGCAAACTGCAGGCGCGACAGCTCGACCAGTCCGATCTCCATGATGCGAATCCTTTCCATAGGTTTTCCGCATCAAAGATACGGATTTTCAAACTTCATATTCTATATTTGCAATATAACTTTGACGCAGATCAAATTTCCAATCTTAGATGCAGATTTAATTGCGAATAACCTCGACACAGCGGTCAGCGCCTTCCGTTTCTGCGCTGCGGTGCCCCGCGATCAGAAAAGCCGCATCGGGACAGGCGCGGCGCAGACCGGTCATCACGGCGCGCGCGGTTGCGGAGTCCAGCCCTTCGCTCGGCTCATCCAGCAGCAGAAAGCGCGGCCTGCGCAGAATCGCCCGGGCCAGAACCAACCGCCGTGCCTCGCCGCCCGACAGACCCGCCCCGCGAAAGCCAAGCCGGGTGTCCAGCCCCTCGCGCTGCCGCAGGGTATGCGACAGCTGAGTCGCCTCCAGCGCCTGCCACAGCTCGGCGTCTGGGGCGTTCGGCGCAGCAAGCCGCAGGTTCTCGGCCACGCTGCCCGCGATCAGAGCGTGGCGCTGCGGCACCAGGGCGATGCTTTGCGTGCGTGTTTCCAGCGGCAGCTGCGCCGGATCGAGACCGCCGAAACGCACTGCGCCAGCCGAAGGTGTCAGCGCGCCTGCCGCCAGCAGCAAGGCGGTGCTTTTGCCGCTGCCGCTGGGGCCCTGCAGCACAACCGTTTCGCCGGGGGCGACCGTCAGGCTGAGCGGGGCAAAGACCATCCCGCCCCGCCCCCTTTTCAGCGCTACAGCGTCGAAGGTGAGAGAGCCGGATGGAGCCCGGATTGATCCCTGACTGGATGCGATCTCGGTTTCGACGGAGGGCAGGATACGCCGCGCGGCCTGCGTCATGCGGCCAATCTCGGCCAGCGCGCGCCGCACCGGCGCTACCGTTTCGCCAAGGGCCAGCGCCGCGAAGATGGCGATCGCCGCCTCAGCCGCCGTGATGCTGCCCTGCTGCACCAGCGCCATGCCCATCCCGAGGGCCAGCGCCGTCATTGCCGCAGCAGTCAGATCCAGAAACGCTCCGGCGCGCCGCTCGGTCCTATCAAGCCGCGCGCGTGCTGCACCATGCCGCGAAAAGGCAGAAAGGACCGCATCGGTGGCGACCCCGATCTGACCATATACGGTCAGATCATCGCGCCCGGCGATCAGGTCGATCAACCGGCTGCGGCCTGCCTGCATCGCAGCCTCAGCCCGCCGCGCTGATTTTGTCGCCAGTTTCTGCCCCAGCAGGAACACCCCCGTCGGCAGCAGCAGGTAGCCGCCCCCGATGGTCAGCGCCAGCGCCGGGTGCACCAGCACCCATAGCAGCAGCGTGCTGAGCAGGATCACACTCCAACCAGCCAGCGCGGGCAGCATCAGCCGCAACAGCGCCCCATCCAGCGCATCCGTATCCGCCGTCACCCGGTTGAGGAAAGCATTGGCGCGCATTCGTTCCAAATGCCGGTGCGGGCTGTGCAGCAGCCCCGCCAGCAACCGAACCCGCAGCGCCGACAGCGCCCGAAGGGTCGCATCATGGGTCAGCACCCGCTCTCCGTAGCGGGCGGCGGTCCGCCCCAGCGCCAGAAGGCGCACCATCGCCGAGGGGGCAAAGACGTTGAACAGGATGCCAATCCCAGCCATGCCGGCAGCCGCCGCTGCGGTGATGAACCAGCCCGACAGGCCCAGAAGCGCCACGCCCATGGCCAGCACCACCACAGACAGCAAAAGCCCCCGTAGCAGGCTGCGGCGCTCTGCGCGCAGGATGACCCGGAGCAGGTGTATCAGATCCCGCATGACGCCTCCTCCGACTTACCAAGTGCGATCTGCCGCTCCATACGCCCGGCCAGCGCCGGATCATGCGTGGCTATGATCAGCGTGCCGCCCGTCTGCGCAAAGCGCATCAACCCATCGGTGATGGCCTTTGCGGTTGCGGCGTCCAGATCCGCAGTTGGTTCATCCGCGATGATCAGCCCCGGTGCGCCCTGCATGGCACGCGCCAGCGTCACCCGCCGCGCCTCTCCGCCCGACAGACCCGCACCGCGTTCCCCAAGCAAGGACAGATCGCCCTTTGGCAGCGCCTTCAGCACCTGCTCCAACTGCGCTGCCTCCAAAAGGTCCGGCTCCAGCGGCGCGCTAAAGGCGATGTTATAGCGCAGGCTGCGATTGAGGAAATGCGGCGCCTGAGGCATCCAGCCGAGCGACGCCCGCCACGCCGCAGCGTTGCTATCATCCAGCGGCTGACCATCCAGCAAGACCGCGCCCTGATCCGGCTGCTCCAACCCCGCCAGCAGTCGCAAAAGAGTGGACTTGCCGCAGCCGCTAGGACCGGTAAGGGCGACAGTCTCCCCGGGGACGATGGAAAGATCAGGATAGGCAATGCCGCGATGCACCACATCCGACAGCCGCAAGACTGGCTGTGGGGTCAACGGCGTGACCTTTGAACCCTGCCCCATCCGCACCGGGCGCTCTTCTGCACGCCATCCGGCAATCTCATCCAGCACCGCCTCGGCTGCCGCACGATCATGCCAGGCGGCCGCAAGATCCCGCAGAGGCTGGAAAAACTCAGGCGCCAGCAGCAGAAGGTAGATCCCCGCCGCCGGAGACAGTTCCGTGCCCCAGGCGCCCCAGCTGAGTTCCCCCAGCAATGAAAAGCCGACCCAGATCGCAACCATCGCCACGCCCAGCGCCGAAAACAGCTCCAGCACCGTGGAGGACAGGAAGGCGATCCGCAGCACCGACATCGTCCGCTCCCGCAGGTCTTCCGAGGCGCGGGCGAAGCCATCGACCATCTGCGGCCCGGCCCCGATCAGGCGCAGATCCGACAGTGCCGCCAGCCGGTCCACCAGCAGATCGCTGAGCTGACCAATCTCCACCATCTGCCGTTCGCTGGCCGATTTGGCCGCCCAGCCCACAAGCGCCATGAAGACCGGGATCAAAGGCCCTGCCAGCAGCAGGACCAGCGCAACCGCCCAGCTGTGCCAGACCGCGATGCCGAGGATCACCAGCGGCATCACCGCCGAACGCATCCGCGCCGGGCGATAGCGCATGAGATAGGGGCGCAGCGCCTCCAGTTTCTCCCCGGCCAGCGCAGCCAGCGCGCCCGGCCCGCCAAGGGCAGAAGGAAGCGTGCTTTGCGCCTCAACTGTCGCGATCTCCTGCCGCATGACATCGATCCGCGCATCGGCAGCCTCGGCAAGGCAGCGATCCGACATGGCGGACAGCGCAGCCCGCAGCGCGGCCAGCGCGAAGAAACTCGTCGCCATAAGAACGGGTGACAGCACCGCAGGATCCGTCAGCAAAGCCGCCAGCGACCAAGCGATCACCGCAGCAGCGGCCAGCCATGTCAGCGATGCGGCAAGGCTCAGCAGTGTGCCAAGGCCCTCGCCCCGGATGGAAGAGGCAGTCTGCAATCTCACGGAGAACTCCGGATTAACCCGCATTTTGAATATGACTTTATCCAAGGTAACGGGATGGTGATTTGATCTGGCGCAAGACAAAATCCGAATGGCCGGTGTAACAAATATGCCAACCCAAGGGCCAAACACCGGGAGCGCCGATGAGACTGACAACCCGCACCAACCTGGCTGCGCGCATTCTGATGGCCTGTGCGACCAACGGGGACCGGCTGCTTCGAACCGCCGAGATCTCCGAACTGTGCAACTGTTCGACCAATCACGCCGCCCATGTGGTGCAGCGCCTGCATGCCGAGGGGTTCCTGACCACCCTACGCGGTCGCACCGGTGGCATTCGCCTGGCGCGCGCGGCCGACCAGATCTCCATCGGCACGATGTTCCGCCTGTTCGAGGCCGACATTCCCTTTGCCGAGTGTTTCGATGCCGAGCACAACAGCTGCCCCCTGACCGAGACCTGTCGCCTGCGCAGCTATCTGGAGCGCGCCCTGGGAGCGTTCTACCATGAACTCGACATGGTGACGCTGGAGGACCTGGTGCGCGGCAATTGCGGTCTTGCCAAGCTTTTGGCGATGCACCCGGCCCCGCCCGCACAATGCGGCGCGGAACTGGGCCAGGGCGGCTGAAAACCTTAGCGAGGTTTGAACTGATCCAGCGGCAGTTTCAGGTAGGAATGGCCATTCCCTTCGGGCGCGGGCAGGCGCCCGCCGCGAATGTTGACCTGCAGCGCCGCCAGCATCAGCCGTGGCAACGGCAATGTGGCATCACGCGCATCCCGCAGGCTGCGATACTCCGCTTCGCCGGGGGCGTCCTTCAGATGGATATTCGCCGCCTTATGCTCGGCCACCGTGGCAACGCATTGCGCGGCGCGCCCTTTGGGGGCGTAATCGTGGCCGACAAAGACCCGGGTGTCATCGGGCAGCGCAAGGATATCCTGAATGCTGTCGAACAGCGCCTTTGAACTGCCGCCGGGAAAATCCGCGCGGGAGGTTCCGCTATCGGGCATCATCAGCGTGTCATGCACAAAGGCCGCGTCGCCTGCCACATAGGTGACCGAGGCCAGCGTGTGCCCCGGTGAGAACATCACCCGGACCGGCACCTCGCCGACATTAAAGGTTTCTCCATCGGTAAACAGGTGGTCCCACTGGCTGCCATCGGTCGGGAAATCGTCAGGCAGGTTATAGATTTCCTTCCACAGCTTCTGCACGCCGACGACCTTTTCCCCAATCGCGGTGGGCGCGCCGGTCCGGGCCTTCAGCCACTGCGCAGCAGAAAAATGGTCTGCATGCGGGTGCGTGTCGAGGATCCAGACCAGATCGATACCCGCCGCCTGCACGTAATCCAGCAGGCGCTGAGCATTGGCAGAGCCGGTGGCACCAGACAGCGGATCGAAGTTCAGCACCGGGTCGATAATGGCGCCCTTCATGGTCGCCGGATCGTGGAACACATACTGCCAGCTTCCGGTGGGCTGATCCCAGAAGGCTTTCACAACAGGGTTTTGCATGGGAGTGTCTCCTAAGTCTTGGGATTTTCGGCGCGGAAGGGTCAGCCCGGCGGCGTGTTCTGGCCGCCGGGCTGGATTTCACGTTCGAAGCCGATCAAAGGCTACGGGTCGAGAAGTACCAATCGACCGTGTCATAGCCCTCTTCAATACGAGCCATGGCAGCATCGGGCGTGGCGGGCGTCGGCACGATCACCGGATCGCCGGGCGTCCAGTTCTCGGGCATGGCGCATTTATTCTCATCCGCGGTTTGCAGCGCCACCAACAAGCGGTGGATTTCGTCCACGGACCGGCCCGCGGTCATCGGGTAATAGACCATCGCACGCAGCACGCCCTCGGGGTCGATCAGGAAGGTGGCACGAACCGCAGCGGTGTCCGAGGCCCCCGGCTGGATCATGCCATAGGCCTGCGCCACTGCCATGTTGAGGTCGGCAATGATCGGAAACCCGATCTCAACGCCGAACTTTTCCTTGATGTTCAGCATCCAGGCGATGTGGCTGTAGTGGCTGTCGATCGAAAGGCCCAGCAGTTCGGTGTTCAACGCGGCGAACTCACCCTGCTTCTTGGCAAAGGCAATGAATTCGGTGGTGCAGACCGGCGTAAAATCCGCCGGGTGCGAGAACAGGATCAGCCATTTCCCACGATAATCCTCCAGCGTTTTCTGACCATGGGTGGTCAGCGCGTCAAACGCCGGAGCAGCTTCATTGAGGCGGGGTCCTGTGGGGGCAATCTGGTCGGTCATCTGTCATCTCCTGAGCAGGTCGTTTCGATGATCTGAAGATGGGGCCTTGCCATATATTTGTGAAATTGAATATTTATTAGTTAGTTATAGAGAGGATCTATAAATGTTCACCCTGCGCCAGCTTCGCTTTCTGATCGCACTCGCGGACGAGCTGAACTTTTCCCGCGCGGCCGAGATCTGTTTCGTGACCCAACCCACGCTAAGCGCGGGGATACAGGAGCTTGAGGCGCAATTGGGTGTAACCCTGTTCGAACGCACCCGGCGCAGCGTGATGCTGACCGAGGTCGGATCACAGGTCGTCGCCCGCGCCCGCAGGCTGCTGGTGGATGCCGAGGACATCCGTGTGCTGGCGCAGGCGCACAGCAACCCGTTTGAAGGCGACCTGCGCCTTGGCGTCATTCCCACCATCGGCCCCTACCTGATCCCGCAGACCCTGCCAGACATCCGCAAGACCTTTCCAAAGCTGCGGCTGTTCCTGCGCGAAGAACTGACCGAAAGCCTGATCGACGGACTGCACAGCGGGCGGCTGGACCTGATCCTGATCGCCCTGCCCTTTGAAACCGGGTCGCTGAGCATCGAGCCGCTGTTCGAGGATGGCTATCAGCTGGCGACACCACCGGGCAGCCCCGCAACGCCGGGCAAAGGGTCTGAGACCCTACTGACCTCCGGCCATCTGATGCTGCTGGAAAAGGGCCACTGTCTGCAACGCCACGCGCTGGAGGCCTATCCCGGGAAAATCGCGAACCAGCAAGATGATTTTGCCGCAACCAGCCTGCCGACGCTGATCGCTATGGTGTCCGAAGGGCTGGGGATCACGCTATTGCCCAACCTCGCGGTGGAGGCCGGTGTGGTCGCCAAGGGTCAGGTGCAGCTCACCGATCTGCCCGATGCCTGTCCCCGGCAGATTGTCCTGGCCTGGCGGTCCGGATCCGCCCGCGCCGAGGTATTCCAGCGTCTGGGCGAGGTGCTGAGAGGGGATCGCCCCCGCCCGGAATAGGTTCCCCCCCCCCCCCCGCTGATCACGCGCCAGTAGGCAAGGAGGTCAGAAAGGTCGAAACCGCCTCAATCGCGGCCGCCATGTCGGCGTCTGATGCAAATTCCTCCGGCTTGTGGCTGACGCCATCCTTGCAGCGGAGAAACAGCATCGAGATCGGACAAAGATCTGCCATGGCCGAAGCATCATGCGTCGCCCCCGACGGCAGCCGCGGCGCGGTCGGGCAGCCCTGTCGCACTGATGTTTCAAGCGCCGTCACCAAACCCGCATCACATGGTACTGCGGGCTGATCATATGTGCGCTGCATCGCAAAGCCCGCATTGCGTTTCTGGGCAATCTTCTGTCCCAGCGCCTGCGCGAATGCGGCAAACTCTTCACGGGCTTCATCCTGCAGAGCCCGGATTTCCAGCGTCAGCTCCACCTGGCGAGGGATTGCATTCACAACATTCGGAAGCAGCGAAAGGGATCCCACCGTGGCGCGCAGGTCCGCAATTTTATTGGCGGCATCAAAAACCTCGGTAATAAACTCCGAGGCCGCGACCAAGGCATCCCGGCGCCCTGCCATGGGCACCGTGCCCGCATGGCCAGTGTCACCGGTAAAGATCACCGTGTTGCGCTCGATCCCGCAGATGCCGGTGACAATGCCAAGCGCCACATCCGCGTCTTCCAGCACCGGCCCCTGTTCGATGTGAAGCTCCAGATACCCCAAGGTTGCCGCCGGATCGCGCCGCAGCGCCGCCACCCCGTCCGGATCGCCACCAAAATCCGCCAGCGCCTGCCGCAGCGATACACCGCTGCGGTCGGTCATCTCCAGAACAGATGGATCAAAGGTCCCCGCCAGAGCCCGTGGCCCCATCAGCGCCGTCGGAAACCGCACGCCTTCCTCATCCGCAAAGGCCAGAACCTCAACCGCGAAGGGCAGATCAGTGCCCTCCGCTGTCAGCTTTTCAACCGCAAGACATCCCAGAGCGACACCCATGATGCCATCGTAACGGCCACCGTTGCGTACCGAATCCTGATGCGAGCCGATCAGAAAGGTCGGCGCCCCGGCGGGCCCTTCCTTGCGTCCGATCAGGGTTCCTGCGGCATCCCAGCGCACCGCCATCCCGGCAGCATCCATCCAGGCGCGGATAATCTTGGCCGCCTCACCATGTTCGGTGGTGAACGGAAACCGCGTAACGCCTTCGGAATCTACGCTGCACTGCGCAATCTCTGCCAAACGGTTCTGCGCGATCTGACCCCAGTCCATCCCGGCCTCCATATTTATAATGATAAATTAGGCACTACACATGGCGCCCTATGAAGTCTATATTTTTATAATGATAAAAACAGAGGTTCCGAATGGACGGCAGCAACACGCCCCCCACAAAACCCAAGAAATCCCGCCCCGTCCGGGTCGCGGAAGAGATCAAGCAGTGGGTGGTCGAGCGTGACCTGAAAAAGGGCGACAAGCTGCCCAATGAAAGCGCCATGATCGAGGAATTCGGCGTCTCCAAGGGTACAGTGCGCGAGGCGCTGCGTATCCTTGAGGCGCAGGGCCTGATCGTGACCAAGACCGGCCCCGGCGGCGGCAGCATGGTTGGCGAGGTTTCTGCCGAACGCGCCCGGTCTCTCTTGGCGAATTATTTCTACTTTCAGGACCTGTCGGTGGCGGACATCTATCAGATGCGCCGGGCGCTGGAGCCGGAACTTGCCGCCAGCCTGGCCGGAAAGCTGAGCGAGGCACAACTGACAGAACTGCAGGAGCTTGCCGAACGCTATCCCGAGCCGGCCAAATCTTCGGAAGAAGAGAAAGAGCAGCATATCGCCTCTCTCATCTTCCATGCGCGGCTGTCCGATTTCGCCAACAACAGGCTTTTGGGCTTTGTCATCGGTTTCATGGCGCAGATCCTGACCGATCTGACGGTGTATCGCGGTCTCTATGATCCGCCGAATGTGGAGCTGTGGCGCAAAGGGCGCAAACACCAGCTGCAACTGGTCGAGGCGCTGCGCAGCTGCGATGCAGACCGGGCGCGCGAGATCATGGCCTCGCACATGCAGGTGGCCGAGGACCTGATGCGCGGCCAAGAGGCCCATCTGATGCGCCGCTTTATCGGGGAGTGAGGCGGCGCGGCCGGGGCGTGAATCGATCTCTGCCCCCGGATGTTTTGTGGTGGCCAGCTAATGGCCGCACCATTTTGGCAGGCATGCGGGAATCAGACGCAGAGGCACGAAACAGCCTGCAGGGAATCGACCGGATTACCGCAATTCGAATCGCAGTTTGCATAGCGGATAGTCACGAAACCCGCGCAAATTGGGCCAGTTCACATGGCAAAACCATAAGACCGACATGGCGGGCTATTTACGGGATATATCGTCGGGAAAGTTTACTGGTGCTGCTGGAGAGAATTGAACTCTCGACCTCTCCCTTACCAAGGGAGTGCTCTACCTCTGAGCTACAGCAGCGCCGGTGAGGGGGCTTTTAGGGATAAACGCAGAGCGGCGCAAGACCATTCTGGACGGTTTTTTCACACTAAGTTACACAAGGTTTATGGCAGATAAAAAATCACCAAAAACCAGTGCTCAGTCCACCACCCGCGAGGATCGCCTCAAGGCCGCCCTGAAGGCCAACATGGCCCGCCGCAAGGCGCAGGCTAAGGCGCGTGCCGGGAAACAGGACGAGCAAACAGGCGGTTCGGAAAGGTAGAGCGGATGGATTCGATTCTGGTAACGGGCAATGGCCCCCTTAAGGGGCAGATCCCCATCGCGGGGGCAAAGAATGCCTGCCTTACCCTGATGCCGGCAACGCTGCTCAGCGAAGAACCGCTGACCCTGACCAATGCACCGCGGCTGAGCGACATCAAGACGATGACCCAGCTGCTGCAATCCCTTGGCGCCGAGGTTTCCGCGCTTCAGGACGGTCAGGTGCAGGCCATGTCGAGCCACAACCTCGACAATCACGTGGCCGATTATGACATCGTGCGCAAAATGCGGGCGTCGAATCTGGTGCTGGGGCCGATGCTGGCCCGACTGGGTCAGGCGGTGGTGTCGCTGCCGGGGGGCTGCGCCATCGGTGCGCGCCCAATGGATCTGCATATTCACGGGCTGGAGGCGCTTGGCGCCGAGATCGACCTGCGCGACGGCTATCTTCATGCCAAGGCGCCTGGTGGACTGAAAGGCGCGGTGATCGATCTTGCCTTTGCTTCGGTCGGGGCCACTGAAAATATCCTGATGGCGGCGACCCTGGCCAAGGGCACCACCGTCATCAACAACGCCGCGCGGGAGCCGGAAATTTCGGATCTCGTCGATTGCCTGCGCAAGATGGGCGCCCAGATCGAAGGCGACGGCACCTCGCGAATCGAAGTGCAGGGCGTTGACCGCCTGCACGGCGCCACCCACCAGGTGGTAACCGACCGGATCGAGCTTGGCACCTATATGCTGGCACCGGTTATCTGTGGCGGCGAAGTCGAACTGCTGGGCGGCCGGATGGATCTGGTCGGCGCTTTTGCCGAAAAGCTGGACGAGGCAGGCGTCGCCATCGAGGAAACAGACGCGGGCCTGAAAGTGCGCCGCCGCGGCGACAGGGTGAAGGCGGTCAATGTGACCACAGAACCCTTCCCCGGTTTCCCGACCGATCTGCAGGCGCAGATGATGGCGCTGATGTGCACCGCCGATGGGGTCAGCGTTCTGGAAGAAAAGATTTTCGAAAATCGCTTCATGCACGCGCCGGAGTTGACCCGCATGGGCGCCCGCATCGACGTGCAGGGCGGCACCGCCACCGTAACCGGGGTTGACCGGCTGAAAGGTGCCCCGGTGATGGCCACCGATCTGCGCGCTTCGGTCTCGTTGATTCTGGCGGGACTTGCGGCCGAGGGTGAAACCCTGGTCAACCGGGTCTACCATCTGGACCGCGGCTATGAGCACGTGGTGAGCAAGCTGTCCGGCGTTGGCGCAAAAATTGAACGGATCAAGGGGACCTGATGGCAGACGCAACCTTTGAAGAGGGCCGCGAGGCGCCGCTGAACCTTGGCGCGCAGGAAGAAGAGGACCTGAAGGTCATTTCGGCGCTGGTGCAGGATTCGGTGTTTCCGGTTACCGAAATGCGCTGGCAGGCCTCCCGGCACCGCTTTGCGCTGCTGGTCAACCGGTTCCGCTGGGAGGATCGCGCCGCAGCCGAAAAGCGCGCCCGCGCTTACGAGCGGGTGCAATCGCTGCTGGTGGTCGACAATGTGCTGGGCGTCGCCTCGCAAGGGGTCGACCGCAGCGACAAGGATCTTGTGCTGTCGCTGTTGTCGCTGTCCTTTGAACCCGGCGAAGATGGTGCCGGCCACCTGGTGCTGACCCTGGCCGGCGATGGCGCCATCCGCCTCTCTGTCGAGGCCATCGATGTTTCGCTGCGCGATGTGACACGGCCCTATACTGCGCCTTCCGGCAAGGCGCCCGATCACGGCGACGACTGACGCCGCTGCCCGGCGGGCTGCGGCAGGGCAAACTGCTGCACCCGGCGGCAAAGGCTTGTCCCGGCGCGGTTCGCTCTATATGTCCCGGTCGCACCAGCCGGAGTGACCAGATGCCTGTATTCCTTGATACCTCTGATGCCGATTTCGAGGCTTCCTTTGCCGCGCTTCTGAGCGCCAAGCGCGAGGACAGCCCGGACGTGGACGCCACTGTCGCGGAGATCATTGCCGATGTACGCAGCCGCGGCGATGCGGCCCTGATCGATCTGACAGCGAAGTTCGACCGGCTGGAGCTGAGAGCCGACAAGCTGGCAATTTCCGAGGCCGAAGTGACCGCCGCGATCGCAGGCGTCCCTGCTGCGGAACGGGCGGCGCTGGAACTCGCTGCGGATCGCATCCGCGCCTATCACGAACGGCAGATGCCCGAAGATGCCCAATGGACCGACCCGGCGGGCGCCATCCTTGGCTGGCGCTGGTCGGCGGTTTCTGCTGCAGGCCTCTATGTACCGGGCGGGCTGGCCTCTTACCCCTCTTCGGTGCTGATGAATGCCATTCCGGCCAAGGTCGCCGGGGTCGAGCGTCTTGCCATCACCGTGCCCACGCCCGACGGGGTGCTGAACCCGCTGGTGCTGCTGGCGGCGCGGCTGGCCGGGGTGGATGAGATCTATCGCATCGGCGGCGCTCAGGCGATTGCGGCGCTTGCCTATGGCACAGAAACCATCGCGCCGGTGGATAAAATCACTGGCCCCGGCAACGCCTTTGTCGCCGCCGCCAAGCGCCGCGTCTTCGGCAAGGTGGGCATCGACATGATCGCCGGGCCGTCGGAAATCCTGGTGATCGCCGACAAGGACAACAACCCCGACTGGATCGCGCTGGATCTGATGAGCCAGGCGGAACACGACGAAAGCGCCCAGTCGATCCTGATCACCGACGATGCCTCCTTTGGCCGCGCGGTGGCCGAAGCCGTGGACAAGCGCCTTGAAACATTGGAGCGCCGCGCCATCGCCGGAGCCAGCTGGCGCGATTTCGGCGCGGTGATCACCGTGCGCGATCTCGATGAGGCCGCAAACCTGTCGAACCGCATCGCGCCCGAGCACCTGGAACTCTGCGTCGGCGATCCCGAAGAACTGAGCCAGAAAACCATCCACGCCGGGGCGATCTTCCTGGGCCAATACACGCCCGAGGCCATCGGCGATTACGTCGGCGGCCCCAACCACGTGCTGCCCACGGCGCGCTCGGCGCGGTTCTCTTCAGGCCTGTCGGTGATGGATTTCCTGAAACGCACCACCCTGGCCCGGATGACGCCCGAAGCGTTGCGCGCCATCGGCCCGGCGGCAGAAACCTTGGCGCAAAGCGAAAGCCTGGAGGCGCACGGCCTGTCCGTCACCCAGCGTCTGAACGCGCTGAACGACTGATCACGGCCGGACGCGGCGCAAGGCAGCCCTCAAAAGATTGCCGCGCCGCGCGCCATCGGCTAGTGAGGATGCGATTCCCGGTTAAGAGATCGCACGCCATGAGCCGCATCAGTCATATCGAGCTGGACGACAGCAACCTGCCGCCCCCGACCCCCGAGATCGAGCAGGAGCGCAAGGTGGCGCTGTTTGACCTGATCGAGGAGAACTCCTTTACCCTGCCTGCCCGTGATGGGCGCGCTGTCCCCCCCGGCCCCTATCATCTGGGGCTGGCGATCCGGGATAAACGGCTGGTCTTTGATATCACCACCGAAGACGGGCAGAAGGCGGCGGAATTTCATCTGTCGCTGTCGCCCTTCCGTCAGGTGGTGAAGGATTACTACCAGATCTGCGAAAGCTATTTCACCGCCGTAAAGACCCTGCCCCCCAGCCAGATCGAAACCATCGACATGGCCCGGCGCGGCATTCACAACGAAGGCAGCCGCGTGCTTCAGGAACGCCTGGAGGGCAAGGCCGAGGTGGATACCGACACCGCCCGCCGCCTGTTCACCCTGATCTGCGTCCTGCATTTCGGAGGCTGACGGGTGGAGCAGTTACCGCAGTCCATCCTGTTCTGCTGTGACCACAATGCGGTCCGATCCCCCATGGCCGAGGGGATCATGAAGAAGTTCTATGGCGCCGGGACCTATGTGCAGTCGGTCGGCGTCAAGAACGACATGGAAATCGACGGCTTCTGCATCGCTGTCTGCCAGGAAATCGGGGTGGAACTGTCGCGCCACCGGTCGCGCTCTTTCGACGAGATGGAGCAATGGGGCGATGATCTGTCGTCCTTTGATCTAGTGGTGGCCCTGTCGCCTGCCAGCCAACGCCGTGCGCTGGAGCTGACCCGCTATTTTCACCTCGAAGTCGAATACTGGCCGATCATGGATCCGACCGGCCTTGGCGAAACCCGCGAGGCCAAGCTGGACAGCTACCGGCAGACCCGCGACCAGATCATTCAACACCTGAAAGCCCGCTGGGGCGAACCGACGGAGCTGTTATGAGCGACACCATTACGCGCTATTTCGCGGCCTTCAACGCAGGCGACACCCAAGGCATGATCGATTGCCTGTCTGACGACGTGGCCCATCACGTCAACGAGGGCAACATCCGCGTTGGCAAGGAAAAATTCGCCGAGTTCTGCGACCACATGAGCCGCTGCTACCGTGAGGAGCTAACTGACATGGTGGTGTTTTCCACCCCGGACGGCAGCCGCGCCGCCGCCGAATACATCGTCAACGGCACCTATCTGGAAACCGACGCGGGCCTGCCCGAGGCGCGCGGCCAGAGCTACCGTCTGCCTGCAGGCTCCTTCTTTGATCTGAAGGACGGCAAGATCTCCCGCGTCACCACCTATTACAACCTCTCTGACTGGATGGCGCAGGTCTCGGCCTGATGGCGGTTAAGGTCAAAGCCCTTTCGGGCGAGGCATTGGAGGCCGCCCTGCCGGATCTGGCACGGCTGCGCATCGAAGTGTTCCGCGCCTTTCCCTATCTCTATGATGGGGACGAAGCCTATGAGCAGCATTATCTGCGTAGCTACCGCGACACGCCCGATGCGGTGCTGGTGGCAGCCATATCCGAAGGACGTGTGATCGGCGCGGCCACGGGCATGCCGCTGAGCAGCCATGGCGATGCGGCGCAGATCTCAAAGGGCGAATTGCCTGTCGAGGATGTGTTCTACTGCGCCGAATCCGTGCTGCTGCCAGAGTTCAGGGGACAGGGTATCGGCCATGCCTTCTTTGACCACCGCGAAGCGCACGCGCGCACCCTTGGTTTCAGGCTTTCGGCCTTTTGTAGCGTGATCCGCCCAGAGGATCACCCGCTGCGCCCCGCAGACTACCGCAGCAATGATGTGTTCTGGCGCAAACGCGGCTACCGCCCGATGCCGGGTGTGCTTGCAGAGTTCACCTGGACAGACATTGGCGACCGCGCCGAAAGCAAAAAGGCGCTGCAATTCTGGAGCCGGGAGCTGTAGGCTCACTTTGAAACGACCGGCGGGGTACCCGCCAGACAAAAGGGATCTCGCCCGTGAAAATCGCTACCGCCGCCTACCCGCTCGATTGGCTCGACAGCTGGGCTCAATACGAGGACAAGCTGGCAAAATGGGTCGGCGATGCCGCCAAACAGGGCGCCGACCTTCTGGTCTTTCCCGAATATGGCGCGATGGAACTGGCGACCCTGGATGGCGCTGACGCCGCGCTCGACCTGGAGCGGTCCCTGCATGCCGTATCGGATCGGATGGAGGATGCCGCCGCGCTGCACCTGAAACTGGCCGCCGAACACGGTGTTCATATCCTCGGCGCCTCGGCCCCGGTGAATGCCGGCTTCGAGCGCCCGGTGAACCGCGCCGAATTCTACGCGCCGACCGGAGAGCGGGACCATCAGGACAAGCAGATCATGACCATGTTCGAGCGCGATCCCTGGAATGTCTCCGGGGGCGGACCGCTCAAGATTTTTGACACCGCGCTTGGCAAGATCGGCGTGCTGATCTGCTATGACAGCGAATTCCCCCTGCTGGGCCGGGCGCTGGAAGAGGCAGATATCATCCTTGTCCCCTCCTGTACCGAGGCGCTGGCGGGATATTGGCGAGTGCGTATCGGCGCCATGTCGCGGGCGCTGGAAAACCAGTGCATCACCGCCATGGCCTCAATCGTGGGGCAGGCAGACTGGTCCGAAGCGGTTGATGTGGGATGCGGCATGGGTGGCATCTTTGGTCCGCCGGATACCGGCTTCCCTGCGACCGGCGTCTTTGCCGAAGGCACCCTGGACCAGCCCGGCTGGACCCTGGCCGAAGTGGACATCGCACAGGTCGCCGAGGTCCGTCGCAATGGGGTCGTCCGCAACCACAGCCACTGGGACGAACAGAACAGCAGGACAAAAACCTGCACAATTCGCCTCATGCCGTGATTGCGCCCTTGAAAAATTGGGAAAATAGGCTCATTTAAGCGCTCATCCCCGCAGATTGACGGGGTAACGCAATGATGGAGAGAACATGGCCAAGGAAGATACGCTCGAATTTCCCGGTGTCGTGAAGGAACTCCTGCCCAATGCGACGTTTCGGGTCGAGCTGGAAAACGGCCATGAGATCATCGCACATACGGCAGGCAAGATGCGCAAGAACCGCATCCGTGTTCTGGCTGGCGACCGGGTTCAGGTGGAAATGACCCCCTATGACCTGACCAAGGGCCGGATCAACTACCGCTTCAAATAAGCGACCGATCCGACTTGATGACCAAAGCCCGGCCCAGATGCCGGGCTTTTGTTTTTGGGGGTTTACTCCTAAAACAAGGGCCCACGGCAGCATTGGCACGGTATAGATAAAAGGGCCCCTCATGGCATTCATTCTGGGATCTGGCAGCCCGCGGCGGCTGGAACTTCTGGCACAGCTTGGCGTCACCCCGGACGCGGTCCGCCCGCCGGATATTGACGAGACCCCTCACAAGGGCGAGCTGCCGCGCGATTACTGCGCCCGCGTGACACGTGAAAAGGTGCAAGCCGTGCCAGCAGGGGCCGATGACGTTGTGCTCTGTGCCGATACCACCGTCGCGATGGGGCGGCGAATCATGGGCAAACCTGCCGATGCCGGAGAGGCCGCCGAATTCCTGCTGGCCCTGTCTGGCCGCCGTCACCGGGTCATCACCTCGGTCGCAGTGCGCCGCGGCGAGAGGGTCTGGCAAAAGGACGTGGTCAGCCAGGTCAAGATGAAGCGCCTCAGCGATGAGGAACTGAACGCCTATCTCGCCAGTGATGACTGGCAGGGCAAGGCCGGTGGCTATGCCATTCAGGGACCAGCGGGGGCCCTTATTCCCTGGATCAACGGCTCCTTTACCGGGATCGTCGGCCTGCCGCTTTGCGAAACCGCCCATCTTCTGCAGGCCGCGGGCTGGCCACTATACAAGGAGGCCGCCGCATGAAGGG
Organism: Pseudophaeobacter sp. A-200-2; assembly: GCF_041008815.1. Taxonomy (NCBI): domain Bacteria; kingdom Pseudomonadati; phylum Pseudomonadota; class Alphaproteobacteria; order Rhodobacterales; family Roseobacteraceae; genus Pseudophaeobacter; species Pseudophaeobacter sp. A-200-2. The sequence goes on from NZ_JAXGFU010000003.1 coordinate 475,218, forward strand.
CCGCACGATCGTTCTGGACCACATCGAAGGCCACGAGGCCGCCGCGCTGATGGTCGATGGCAAGCTTGAGGATTTCCTGATCGATGGCGATGCCCCCGTGCCCGGCACCGTCTACCGCGCTCGCGCCGACCGGCCGGTCAAGGGCCAAGGCGGCATGTTCCTCAGCACGCCTGATGGCGCCGCTTTCCTGCGGCAGGTCAAGGGCATGGCCCCGGGCCAGCAGCTTCTGGTGCAGGTCACCGGCTATGCCGAGCCGGGCAAGGCGATCCCGGTCACCCAAAAACTGCTGTTCAAAAGCCGCTACGCCATCGTCACCCCCGAGGCCCCGGGGCTGAACATCTCCCGCTCGATCCGGGACGAGGATGAGCGTGACCGCCTGCTGGAGGTTGCTCATCTTGCGATGGAAGGCACCGATTACGGCCTGATCCTGCGCTCTGCCTGCGCGGGCGCGGATGCCGATGAGGTGGCCGAGGATATCGCCGCCATGGCAGCCCTAGCCGATCAGGTCCTGAACGATCACGGAACCGAGGTGGAAACCCTCGCCGAAGGCGACGGCCCCCATATCCGCGCCTGGCGCGACTGGGTCGAACCGGCCGAGGTCGAACGCACTCCGGGCGGCTTTGAGACCCACGGTGTGCTGGACGCGCTTGACCAGGCCCAGGGTATCCGCGAACCGCTGCCGGGCGGCGGGTTCCTTTATATCGAACCCACGCGCGCACTGGTGGCCGTCGATGTCAACACCGGCACCGATACCTCTCTCGCGGCCGGCCTGAAGGCCAACATGGCCTGCGCCAAAGACTTGCCCCGGGCGCTGCGTGTTCGGGGACTTGGCGGACAAATCGTGCTGGATCTGGCGCCGATGCCGAAAAAGGACCGGCGCGCCTTTGAAACCACTCTGCGGGCCGCGCTGCGCGCCGACAGCGAAGAAACGGTTCTGGTCGGCTGGACCAACCTGGGCCACTTCGAACTGCAACGCAAACGCGGCCGCCCGACCCTGCGGGAGATTCTGCGATGAGCTGCCCGATCTGTGGCGAGGAAACCGCCCGCGCCTACCGCCCCTTCTGCTCTCGGCGCTGCGCGGATCTTGATCTGGCGAAATGGCTGAACGGCGCCTATGCGGTCCCCAGCCGGGACCCGGAAGACATTGAAAAGGCGCTGGAAGAGACCGAAAGATCGCTGTCCTCCGGAGAAAAGCCCTCACAGTTCCGGCATTGAAAAATTTCTTTCAAAAAGCCTCTGGACACCGCCCGCCCCACAGCATAGAAGGCCCACACCCAAGGCGAGACGCCTTCCCGTGCCCGGGTAGCTCAGGGGTAGAGCAGTGGATTGAAAATCCTCGTGTCGGTGGTTCGATTCCGCCCCCGGGCACCATTTTTACCAAACAAAACAATGCTTTGCTTAACTCGATGCTCAATCGTTCCTGTGCGATTTTCGGCTTGGGTAGCACTGGGGTATCATTTTCACTCTTGAGCGCTATGCAGGCATGCCCTCATATGTGATTTCCCCTTGCAGACGGTGCGAATTTCATACGGATAACAATATGCTGGAATTTGAGGTGAACGAATTCATAGAGAGCGGAGCTAATCTCCAAGTTCTAAATTCGTTGCTTCAGCGTTGCATGGATGATGGCGGAACAAAAGCGATGAGCTATGTCAGTCGTCTTTTCGAGGACGACTACGATGGGATGACCTACAAGTGGGATCTGAAAGAACCCGCTGGGTTTGCGTTGCTCTACTGGCAACAAGCCGGATTGGACGAATTAGCTCGAGCCGCCGCGCGAAGTCCGAAGTCCTCAAACACCAACATAGCATTCGACATCTTGTCATCGGCAGCATCAGGTGAATTCTCAACTATGCTTTCTGATCATTGGTGGGGAGATTTGAAGAAGCGTGTCACCAGTGCAGGAGGTTTGTCCGCGGAAATGCAGCACCACGCACGGCGGACATTAGTCGAACTTGTTCTCGGAGCGAGAAATGAGGACGATCTTATGCTCTCGCTTGGAAGCGTCTTTCAGCGCCACTACGCAAAGCGGGACGGCGTGAATGCCGCGAAGAACTTGGTACAGGCAGTTGCGAGCAGATGGTTCGCAATCGGCGACCGAACTCTGCAGGAATATCAAGATTTGATCGAAGATTTTTCAGACGATGAGCCAAGCTTTCAGCAGTTCTTTGAAGCTAACCCCCAATTCCTAGACCCAATGGCTGTCGAAGTGTGGCCCGAGCCAAATCTGTTTGGTTCCCGAAAACCTGACTTTGTGGTGAAGCGTTCAGATGGGAGCTACCTTGTCGTGGAAATTGAGTGCCCGAGCAAAGCCTTGATAACAAAGGCAGGACATCCCTCCGCAGATGTCACTCATGCCGAACACCAAGCAACGGATTATCGCAAGTATATGATGGGACATGACCTGCCCCCCGAGGCTCCCTTATTCATAACGAGAGTCTGCGGGTCTGGTTTTCATATTCTCCGTCGTCTGATTGGGCAAGCGCGCCGGGCGCGGAGCCCTCAAATTGCTCAAGCGTCCGGCGCGCTTCTGCGGGTGTTTGGTTGCCGAGCGATGAGTGCGGCCTGACGTTGTTGTAGTCGTATCGCCAGAGCGCCAGCTTGCGCCGGGCATCCTCCAGGCTGTCGAACATCTCCTCGTTCAGGAGCTCGTCGCGCAGGCTGCCGTTGAAGCTCTCGATGAAGGCGTTCTGCTGCGGCTTACCCGGATCGATGTAGTGCCAGTCGACGCCGTTGTCGTTGGCCCACTTTAGGATTGCCCGGCTGGTGAACTCGGTCCCGTAGCACGTCGGGAAGAAGCGCCGCTGAGAGGTTATGGCCACGCGCGCAGCCCCAAAATAGCGCAGCGGGTGGCCATAACCGGGTCTCAGGTCTCAACAGTGGTTTTGCGTAAACCACA